>NZ_LFJB01000003.1:0-410859 GCF_006658625.1 Bradyrhizobium sp. UNPF46 | reverse complement strand
CGAAAGGCGCCGCGAGGAGGAGAACGCATGTCTGCGAGTCACAACCTCCGACTTCGTAGAGTGGGCAAAGCGCAGCGTGCCCACGCGTCTGTTGCTCAGAGAGGGAGATCGTGGGCACGGCGCAAGCGCGCCTTTGCCCACCCTCCGGCACCGTGTCCGCCGCAAACATTCGGTCATTGCGCGTTTGACGCGGGCGATCCAGCCATCCGGGACATCGTGGTAGCATCATGTCGACGGCGATCATTCCATCAAGCCCGACAAACGGGCGGGCGTGCAAACGGCACCGGCGGGCATGACGTCTGCGCAGGCTGCGAGAAGCCTTTCGATCTTGCGCGCCCTCTCGGCCTGTCCTACGCAGTCTCCAAATATAGACGCATCGCCAGATCCCTGAGGGAGCCGACATGACCATCCGCAACACCCGCACCGGGGGCCAGATCCTGATCGATCAGCTCGTCGCCCAAGGCGTCGAGCGCGTCACCTGCGTGCCGGGCGAGAGCTATCTGGCGGCGCTCGATGCGCTGCATGACAGCCCGATCGACGTCGTGATCTGCCGTGCCGAAGGCGGTGCTGCCATGATGGCGGAAGCCTATGGCAAGCTCACGGGACGGCCCGGTGTCTGCTTCGTCACCCGCGGCCCCGGCGCCACCAATGCCAGCCATGGCGTCCACATCGCGATGCAGGATTCGACGCCGATGATCCTGTTCGTCGGCCAGGTCGACACCGGCATGCGCGAGCGCGAGGCGTTCCAGGAGCTCGACTACAAGGCGGTGTTCGGCTCCATGGCGAAATGGGCGGTCGAGATCGATCGTCCCGACCGCATCCCTGAGCTGGTGGCGCGCGCCTTCCGCGTCGCCATGCAGGGCCGTCCGGGTCCCGTCGTGATCGCGCTGCCGGAGAACATGCTGACCGAGACCGCCGCCGTTGCCGACGCCATGCGCATCGAGCCGGCGGTGAGCTGGCCCGCGCCTTCCGATATCGAAAAGCTCGGCACCATGCTCGCGGGCGCCAAGGCGCCGCTCGTCATCCTCGGCGGCTCGCGCTGGACTGATGAGGCGACCAAGAGCATCGCGCGCTTTGCCGAGCGCTTCGACCTGCCGGTCGCGACGTCGTTCCGCCGGGCCTCGCTGATCGACGCCGACCACTCGCACTATGCCGGCGATCTCGGCATCGGGCCGAGCCCGGGCCTGAAGGCGCGCATCGACAATGCCGATGTCATCCTGCTGATCGGCGGCCGCATGTCGGAGATGTCGTCCTCGTCCTATACGCTGCTCGACATCCCCAATCCGAAGCAGAAGCTCGTTCACGTTCACCCCGGCTCCGAAGAGCTCGGCCGCATCTATCAGCCCGATCTGGCGATCCAGGCGACGCCCGCCGCGTTCGCCGCCGCCGTCGAGACGTTGAAGCCTTCCGGCGCCGTTGCCTGGAAGGGTGAGGCCGCCAAGGCCCATGCCGATTATCTCGCCTGGACCGACAAGGCGCGCGAGCTGCCGGGCACGTTCCAGTACGGCCAGGTCATGACCTGGCTGCGCGACCGGCTGCCGAAGGACGCGATCGTCTGCAACGGTGCCGGCAATTATGCCGGCTGGATCCATCGCCATCACCGCTTCCACAGTTTCGCGGCGCAGCTCGCGCCGACCTCGGGCTCAATGGGTTACGGCGTGCCTGCGGGCGTGCTGGCCAAGCGGCAATATCCGGATCGCGTCGTCGTCGCCTTCGCCGGCGACGGCTGCTTCCTGATGAACGGCCAGGAGTTCGCGACCGCCGTGCAATACGACGCGCCGCTGGTCGTCATCGTCGTCGACAATTCGCAATACGGCACCATCCGCATGCATCAGGAGCGCGATTATCCCGGCCGCGTCGTCGGCACCCAGCTCAAGAACCCGGACTTTGCGATGTATGCCAAGGCGTTCGGCGGTCATGGCGAGCGCGTCGAACGCACCGAAGAGTTCGCACCCGCTTTCGAGCGCGCGCTGGCCTCGGGCAAGCCGGCGATCCTCCATTGCATCATCGACCCGCGCGCGATCTCTGTCGGCAAGGATTTCACGCCCGCGGTGAAGGCGTAGGGCGATGGCGACCGGCCGCCACGTTGCGATCATCGGAGCCGGCGCGGTCGGGGTCATCAGCGCCATCGAGGCGTTGCGCGAGGGTCATCGCGTCACGCTGATCGATCCCGGCGAGCCCGGCGGCGAACAGGCGGCGAGCTACGGCAATGCCGGCTGGCTCTCCTCGCATTCGGTGATTCCTCCGGCCGAGCCGGGCATCTGGAAGAAGGTGCCGGGTTATCTGATGGACCCGCTCGGTCCGCTCGCGATCCGCTGGTCTTATCTGCCGAAGGCGCTGCCCTGGCTGATCAAGTACCTGCTCTCGGGCTGGACCCCCGCGCGCGTCGAGAAGACAGCGTTTGCGCTACGCGACCTCCTGAAGGACGCGCCGCTGCTGCATCGGAAGCTCGCGGAAGAGGCTGGCGTCCCCGAATTGATCGAGCGCAACGGCGTGATGCACGTGTTTCCCTCGCGCGGCAATTTCGACAACGATCTCGGCTGGCGCCTGCGCAAGAAGGTCGGCGTCGAATGGCTGGAGCTCAACGCCGACGAGATGCGCCAGCGTGAGCCGGACCTGCATCCGCGCTACACCTTTGGCGTCGTGGTGGAGGAGGCCGGGCGCTGTCGCGATCCCGGCGCCTATGTCGCGGCGCTCGCCAATCATGCCATTGCCGGTGGCGTCACGCATGTGCGGGCCAAGGCGACCGGCTTGAGGCTCAACGGTGACAAGCTCGTCGCCGTCGTCACCGAGACCGGCGAGATCGCCTGCGATGCCGCCGTGGTTGCCGCCGGTGCCCGCTCGAAGCAGCTCACGGCATCGGTCGGCGATCCCCTGCCGCTGGAGACCGAGCGCGGCTATCACGTCATGATCGAGAATCCGGAAGTCGGCCCGCGCAGCTCGATGATGGCGTCCGACGCCAAGATGGTGGTGAACTGGACCAACAAGGGCCTGCGCGCGGCCGGCACGGTCGAGATCGCGGGTCTCGAGGCGGCACCGAACTGGAAACGCGCCGAGATCCTGCGTGACCATCTCATCGGCATGTTTCCGAAACTGCCGAAGGACATTCCCGCCTCGCGCATAAAAACCTGGTTCGGGCATCGGCCGAGCATGCCGGACGGACGTCCCTGCATCGGCTATGCGCGCGCCTCGCGCGATATCGTCTATGCTTTCGGCCACGGCCATGTCGGCCTGGTCGGCTCGGCCCGTACCGGCCGGCTCGTCGCGCAGCTCCTCAGCGGCAAGCAGCCCGAGATTCCGCTTCTGCCCTTCGCGCCCGAACGTTTCCTCTGAGATCGCAGCATGACCAGCTCAGCCCATTCGCCCTCCCGCATCGCCCGTGGCGGCAAGGCCATCTATGGTGCGCCGCTCGGCATTTTGATGCTGGAAGCGCGCTTCCCCCGCATTCCCGGCGACATGGGCAACGGCACGACCTGGCCGTTCCCCGTGCTCTATCGCGTGGTGAGCGGCGCCTCGCCCGAGAAGGTGGTGCTGAAGGGCGCGGCGGGACTGCTGCCTGATTTCATCGATGCGGCCAAGGATCTGGTGCGGCTCGGCGCCGAGGCCATCACCACCAATTGCGGCTTCCTCTCGCTGTTCCAGAAGGAGATCGCAGCGGCCGTCGGCGTGCCCGTTGCGACCTCGTCGCTGATGCAGGTGCCATGGGTGCAGGCAACTCTGCCGCCGGGCAAGCGCGTCGGCCTCGTCACGGTGTCGGGCTCGACCTTGACGCCGGCCCATCTGGAAGGTGCCGGCGTGCCGCTCGACACGCCGCTGGTCGGCACCGAGAACGGCAAGGAGTTTTTCCGCGTCCTGATCAAGGCCGAGAAGGACGACATGGACATCGCGCAAGCCGAGCGTGACGTGGTCGAGGCCGGCAAGCAGCTCGTCGCCAAGAACCCCGACGTCGGCGCCATCGTGCTCGAATGCACCAACATGCCGCCCTACGCGGCCGCGCTGCAGGCCGAGGTGGGGCTGCCGGTTTACGACATCTATTCCATGATCACCTGGTTTCATGCCGGACTGCGCCCGCGCGTGTTTGCGTGAACGCGTCCACGAGATCGTCACAAGTCCTGGAGCGAACCCATGAAACTATCCGGTAAGGTTGCCGCCATCACCGGCGCGGCACGCGGCATCGGCAAGGCCTGCGCGAAGAGATTGCTCGATGACGGCGTCAAGGTCGTGATCTCGGACGTCGATGCCGAGGGCCTCGCCGCGACGGCCGCCGAGCTCGGGCGTCCCGATGCCTTGCGCACCGTCGTCGGCAATGTCGCCAAGCGTGCTGATGTCGATGAGCTCGTTGCCACCGCCGTGAAGGAGTTCGGCCGGCTCGACATCATGGTCAACAATGCCGGCGTCGCCCGCAACCGGGACATCCTGGAAATCACCGAAGAGGAATTCGACGAGATCATCGGCATCAATCTGAAAGGCGCGTTCTTCGGTGTGCAGGCCGCCGCCAGGCAGATGATCGCGCAAGGCGGCGGCGGGGTCATCATCAACATGTCCTCGGTGAACGCGCTGCTGGCGATTCCGGCGCTGGCGACCTATGCGATGTCCAAGGGCGGCATGAAGCAGCTCACATCCGTCGCCGCCGTCGCGCTCGCTCCGCATGACATTCGCGTCGTCGCGGTCGGACCGGGCACGATCCTGACCGATATGGTGGCGTCGTCGATCTACACCTCCGAGGATGCCCGCAGGACCGTGATGTCGCGCACGCCGGCCGGCCGCGGCGGCGAGCCGAGCGAGGTTGCGTCGGTCGTGGCGTTCCTCGCCAGCGACGATGCGTCCTACATCACGGGGCAGACGATCTATCCGGATGGCGGCCGGCTGATCCTGAACTACACGGTGCCGGTGAAGGAGAAGTAGGGGCGCTCACTCCGCCGCGACCGTCATCCCGTGACCCAGCCGCTTCGAAATCCCGCCGGCGCAGTCGCGCAGCGCATGTGCGATCGGGCTGTCCCAGCGCGCGTCGAACGTGCCTTCGGGCCCCATCGCAGTGATGACCAGCGCGACATGGCCGGAATGGTCGAACACCGGGGCCGAGAACGCGTTGACGCCGGGCAGGGGATCGCCGAGCGCGCGGGCGAGGCCGTGCTTGCGGACCTCGTCGAGCATCTCGGCGAGCTTCGCGCCCTTCACGGCGCGCTTCGGGCTGTAACCGACGCCGTGACGGTCGAGGCCGCTCTCGAGCGCGGCGTTGATCGTCTTTTCCGGCAGGAAGGCCGCAAAGGCCCGGCCCGTCGCGGTCTCCAGCAGCGCCATCACCGAGCCGGCGCGCATGACGATGTGGACGGGTTGAGCCGGCTCTTCGAGTTGCACCACGGTCGGGCCGTGCGTGCCCCAGACCGCGAGAGACACTGCATGTCCGATCTGGCTCGCGAGCGCGGCGATCTTCGGCCTTGCGATGCGCACGCCGGAGAGCCGGCGCAGGCTGATGAGGCCGAGCTCCAGCGCCAGCGCGCCGATCTCGTAGCGGCCGGTGGTCTCGTCCTGCTCGATCAGCCCGATGCGCGAGAAGCTGGCGAGATAGGGGTGCGCCTTGGCCGGCGTCATGCCGGCCTCGCGCGCGAGATCGCGCAGCATCATCGGCTCGCCGCACCTTGCAAGCGCGCGAAGCAGTTCTCCGCCGACCTCGATCGACTGGATGCCGCGGCTTTCCCTCTTCATGCGCCTCCGATCGCGCTACGCCGCGTCGCGCTTGGCGGCGCTGTCGGCGAGATGACGGCCGGCAATGTAGCCGAAGGTCAGCGCCGGCCCAAGCGTGATGCCGGCGCCGGGGTAGTTGCCCCCCATGATGCTCGCCATGTCATTGCCGGCGGCATAGAGGCCGGGGATGACCCGGCCCTCGGCGTCCAGCGCCCGCGCATTCTCGTCGGTGACGATGCCGGCATAGGTGCCGAGATCGCCGATCACCATCTTGATGGCGTAGAACGGCCCGTTCTCGATCGGCGCGATGCAGGGATTGGGGCCGTGCATGGCGTCGCCCTGATAGCGGTTATAGGCCTTCGAGCCCTTGCCGAAGGCGGCATCGTGTCCGAGCGGCGCCGTCGCATTGAACTGCCTGACGGTCTCGGCGAACGCTTTCGCATCGATGCCGGCCTTCGCTGCCAGCGCCTCCAACGTGTCGCCGCGCATGAGATAGCCGGTATCGAGGTGGTGACCGAGCGGCATCGGAAACGGCGGCACGCAACCGAGGCCGTATTTGCGCAGCGTCTTGTGATCGCAGACGAGATAGGCCGCGATCTCCTCGCCAGGCTTGGAGGCCTTGACCATGGCCTGGACGAAGTCGTGATAGGAATTGCCCTCATTGGCAAAGCGCTTGCCGTCACGCATCACCGCGATCACGCCGGGCTTGGCGCGGTCGATGAAGTGCGGCATCACGCCCTTCGAGCCGTCCTTGCGCGTCGTCAGCGACACCGGCACCCAGGCCGCCGCGTTGGGCAGGCGATCCTCGACGTGGCCGCCGGCGGATTCTGCGAGCCGCAGACCGTCGCCGGTGTTGCCGGTCGGACCCGGCGAAAAATGCTCAACGCCGGTCGGCGCGTGCGGAAACATCTTTCGGCGCCGCTCGACGTCATGCGGAAAGCCGCCGCAGGCGAGCACGACGCCCTGGCGCGCCTTGACGCGGACGTCGCGTCCCTCGCGCGACACGATGGCGCCGGTGACGGTGCCGTTCTCGATCGTCAGCTCGCGCACCGGCGAAGACAGCCACATCGGAATCTTCAGGTCGAGCGCGGATTTGGCGAGGCGTCCGGCCAGCGCATTGCCGTTGGTCAGCGTCATGCCGCGGCCATGGCGCAGCACGTCCATGAGATGCCGCGACAGTCGCTTGGCGACGTAGACCGCCGACGTCAGCGACTTCGTCACCCGCATGAAATGGATGATCTCCTTGCCGGAACCCAGCATCATGCCGAACACGGTGAGCTCGGGCAGGGGCATGCCGAGCGTCTTGACGAGGTCGCCGAGCTCGCGGCCGTCGAACGGGCGCGTCACCATGGAGCGGCCGCCCAGCGCGCCGCCGGGCGCTTCGGCATGATAGTCCGGGAATACCAGCGGCATGTCGAAGCGGAGCGCCGTCTTGGTGGTGAAGAAATCGACCGCCTCGGGGCCGGCGCTCAGGAACGCATCGACCCGCGCCGCGTCGTAATTGTTGCCGGCCTCGTGCCGCAGATACGTGCGAGCCTGGTCCGGCGTCTCCGCGATGCCGTAGGCCTTCGCCAGCGAAGTGCCGGGAATCCAGAGCCAGCCGCCGGAGCGCGCGGTGGTGCCGCCGAAGCGCGGCTCTTTCTCGACGATCAGCACGTCGAGGCCGCGATGGCGCGCGGTGATCGCGGCCGACATGCCGGAGCAACCCGATCCGGCCACGAGCACGTCGCACTCGTAAGTCTCAATTGCGCTATGCTCGTTGCCGGTCATCGTTCACCTCACTTCTTCAGGAGCGGGCATTTGGACTCGGAAACCGGACGGAAGGCGTCCTCGCCCTTCACCGTCTTGACGATATCCAGATAGTCCCACGCCTCCTTCGACTGCTCGGGCGACTTCACCTTGGCGAGATACATGTCGCGGATCACGCGGCCGTCCTCGCGCAGCTTGCCGCCGTGAACGAAGATATCCTCAATCGGCAGCTCGCGCATCTTGGCCATCACCTTGGCCGGATCGTCGGTGCCTGCGGCCTTGATGCCCTTCAGATAATGCAGCACCGAGCCGTAGACGCCGGTCTGGATCATGGTCGGCATCACCTTGGTGCGCTCGTAGAATTTTTTCGACCAGGCACGCGTCGCCTCGTCCATGTTCCAGTACGACGCCGTGGTCATGTAGGTGCCCTGCGCGGCCTTGAGGCCGACCGCGTGCACGTCGGTGTCGAACATCAGCAGGCCGACCAGCTTCTGGCCGCCCTGGACCAGGCCGAACTCGCCGGACTGCTTGATCGCGTTGTCGGTGTCCTGGCCGGCATTGGCGAAGGCGACGACGTCGGATTTCGAGCTCTGCGCCTGCAGCGCGAAGGAGGAGAAGTCCGCGGTGTTGGTCGGATGCTTGACGCCGCCGAGCACCTTGCCGCCCATCTCGTTGATGAAGCGCGTCGCGTCCTTCTCGAGCTGCTGGCCGAAGGCGTAGTCCGCGGTGATGAAGTACCAGGACTTTCCGCCTTCCTTGATCACGGCGGAGGCCGTCACCTTCGACAGCGCGTAGGTGTCGTAGGTGAAATGCACGGTGTTCGGGCTGCACAGCTCGTCGGTCAGCGAGCTCGCGCCGGGGCCGGACAGCAGAGCGATCTTGTTGCGCTCGCGCACCATGTTGTGCACGGCGATCGCGATGCCGGAATTGGGGATGTCGACGACGGCGTCGACCTTGCCGTTGTCGAACCAGCCACGCACGATCTGCACGCCGACGTCGGTCTTCATCTGGTGGTCGGCGCTGATGATCTCGATCGGCTTGCCGAGCACGGTCGGCCCGAATTCCTCCACCGCCATCTTGGCCGCTTCGACCGAGCCAGGCCCCGAGTTGTCGCGGCCCCAGCTCGACAGATCCGTCAGCACGCCGATCCGCACCGCATCGTCGGAGACTTGCGCGCTCGCGAGTGTGGTTATGGCAGCCGACGTCATGGCCGCGAGCATGGCGCAGGCCAGAAGCCCTCTCATGGTTGTTTCCTCTCTGTTATTGGCCGCAAGGCGCGGCTGGTCACTCTGGAGGTAAATTAGATATAGGCGAATTAGTTTGTCAATAACGAATGGCGGGGACGGCAGCGGTTGACTCCAACACGTGTCCCGCGCCTGCGAGCAGCCCTCAAAATTTTTCGAACCGGCCCCTTGAAAGCGTTTTCCGGTTTTCTAAGTCGTTTTACGCCGCGAGAGCGGTGTGCCGGACGCCAGATCGGGTCCGGTACGGGCGCCGGGCCGGTCTTCGGACCCTGTCTGATACCCAGTCCTGCGCTCCTTCGTATCCATCTTGCTCTCAGGAGGACTTGGTTATGAGGACCAGTTTCGACTTCGCGCCCCTGTGGCGCTCCACCATCGGCTTCGATCATCTGGCCGACCTCGTCGACAGCACGCTGCGCCAGGCGACCGAGGACAATTATCCCCCCTACAACATCGAACGCTCCGGCGAGGACCACTACCGGATCAGCCTTGCGGTGGCGGGCTTCGGCGCCAGCGACATCACGGTGACGGCCGAACAGAACGCGCTCACGATCGAGGGCAGGAAACCCGAGACCGCCGCGCGGGAATATCTGTACCAGGGCATCGCCGCCCGGCCGTTCCGGCGCGTGTTCAACCTCGCCGACTATGTCCAGGTGAAGCAGGCGTCGTTCCAGGACGGGCTCCTGATCATCGACCTCGTCCGCGAGGTTCCGGAAGCGATGAAGCCGCGCAGGATCCCGATTGCGGGTGCCGCGCCTGCGGCGTCGCAGATCGAACAGAAGAAAGCGGCTTGAGCTTTCGAGCAAGCGAGATAGAGGAGCGCGGCGCGCGATGCGCGGGCCGCGCTTCCCCGATGCATGGAGGAGAGAGCCATGGGTTTTCGTGATCTCATTCCCTGGTCAGGGAAACAGGAGCTTGCGCCTGCGCGCGACAATTTCGATCCCTTCCTGACGCTTCATCGCGAGATGAACCGTCTGTTCGACGACGTCTTCCGCGGCTTCGGGCCGACCAGCCTGTCGCCGCTGATGGAGGGCCGCTTCGGCTGGCCGAAGGTGGAGCTCAGCGAAACCGACAAGACGCTGACCGTCTCGGCCGAGCTTCCCGGCCTCAGCGAGAAGGACGTCCAGGTCGAGATCGCCAATGGCGTGCTGACGCTCCGCGGCGAGAAGAAGGCCGAGCGCAACGGCGAGGGCAGATACTTCACCGAGCGCTACTACGGCGCGTTCGAGCGGCAGATTCCGCTGGAGGGCGTCGAGGAGGACAAGGCCGAGGCCTCGTTCAAGAACGGCGTTCTGACCGTGTCGCTGCCGAAATCCGAGAAAGCGCGTGAAGGCGTCAAGCGCATCGCGATCAACACGCACTGACATCAAAAGGGACGGCGGCGGTCGGAGTCGCCGTCCCATCGTCAACAAGCCCGTCCCTTGGAAAGGAGCATGAGGGGAGGTCCACCAATGACCAACGTCAATTCCAATAGCGGCACTCTCAACCCGCTGTTTCATCCCGCCGCCCATTACGACTCGCCCGTCGAGGTCCTGAACGCGACGGAGCTCTCTCCGCCGGAGAAGCGGATCATCCTGTCGTCCTGGGCGTCCGACATGTACGCGGTCGAATCCTGTCCCGGATTGCGTGAGATTCCCGGGATGAGCCACACGGTCCGGCTCGCCGACATCCTGGCCGCGCTGCGCAAGCTCGACGGCGACAACGACAATGACGATCCGCCGCGCGGCGGCGGCGTGCCGATGCGGCTGCGGCGGCCCTGGGCCGCCGCAGAGGGGCGAAGCCCATGATGCTCACGCAGACTGTTCTGGGACTCGTGCTGCTCGGTCAGGCCTCGGCGGTCTTCGCCGCTCCGTTCCTGGCCATGCAAGGCTGGATCGTCGCGTCACGCGGCGGTTGAAGCCACTCGTTCTCCGATATCCCCTCAAAGCGGCAGGAAAAAGATGAATGCTGTGCGTCCGCTCTTGCTGGCGATGCTGGTGCTGACGCTGACAGCGTCACAGCCTGCCGCCGGCCAAATCCCCGACATGAAGACCGGCGGCTCGGTGCCGACCCTGGCGCCTCTGGTGCGCCGGGTGACGCCCGCCGTGGTCAACATTTCCGTGCACGGCCGCGTGCGGGAGGACAACCCGCTCTATCGCGACCCGCTATTCCGCGAGTTCTTCGACGTTCCCCGGCAGATCGAAAAGGAGGTCAACGCGACCGGCTCCGGCGTGATCGTCGATGCCGAGCGCGGCTACGTGCTGACCAACAATCATGTGGTCGAAGGCACCTCCGTCGTTCAGATCACGACCAAGGACGGCCGGCAATTCTCCGCCAAGGTCATCGGGCGCGATCCGCCGACCGACGTTGCCGTGCTTCAGATCCAGAATCCGGCGGGCCTCAAGGCGCTTCCCTTCGGCGACAGCGATGCGCTCGATGTCGGCGATTTCGTGCTCGCGATCGGCAATCCCTTCGGCCTCGGCCAGACCGTGACGTCCGGCCTCGTCAGTGCGCTGGGCCGCACCGGCCTGGGCAAGCAGGGCTATGAGGATTTCATCCAGACCGATGCCGCGATCAATCCGGGCAACTCCGGCGGAGCGTTGGTGAGCCTGCGCGGCGAACTGGTCGGCATCAACTCGGCGATCATCTCGCCCGCTGGCGGCAATGTCGGCATCGGCTTCGCCATTCCGGTCAACATGGCGCGCAAGGTGATGGAGCAGATCATCGCGAGCGGCCGCGTCGAGCGCGGCCGCATCGGCGTCTCGCTGAAGGACCTGCATCCGTCGGTCAACAAGGGGCTGAACCAAGGCGCCGTCATCGCCGAGATCGCAGCGGACTCGCCCGCCGAAAGGGCGGGCCTGCGCAAGGGGGACGTCGTGACGGCAGCCGATGAGCGTCCGATCCGCACCGCCGCTCAGCTTCGCAACACGATCGGCCTTGCGCGCGTCGGCGAGGAGGTGAGGCTCACGCTGCTGCGCAACGGCGCGCCGCTCACCGCGACCGTGCGCGTGGCGCCGGCGACCCAATCCAGCAGTGCACTGGAAGCTCCTCAGCGCCTAGTTCGCTAGATCGAATGCGGGGGCGGCTCGCGAACGGCGGTTCGCCCCTCGCAATGGTGATTGACTGTAAGCTCGCTACCGGCTCAGGCGGCGCGGTGGTCCGCATAGCCCTGAAGGTCACGGATCAGCCGACGCTCGCGCTCGATGCGTTGCCGATAAAGCTCGCGCTCATGCTCGGTCTTCGCGCTTGCAAGCAGGAGCTCGTAGTGGCCGATCACCTTCTCGCTGCCGCGAATGAGCAGTTCCCGTTGCCGGTTCATCGCGCCACCCCCATCGCCTCGGCCGGCACTCCGGAGACATGGAAGTCAAGGGGGAAGGTCGCCGCGGTCAGCGCATCGAGCGCCGACTTCTCCTCCGCCAGGCGTCTCTCGATGAAATTGCGCTCCAGCTGCGACAGCCTTGTCTTCAGCAGGCGCCGGTAGCGGTGAATGTTGTTGCGGTGCGCACGTATGCGGGCCAGATTCTCATCGAGCATCGTCGTCTCTCCAGACGGTCGCGTTGGATCCTTCGATTTTTAGGGGTGAGAAAGTGCTTCTCGACCGAAAAAATATTCAGCGCGAAACCGGTGTCAAGATCCTCGAAGCTCGCACCGTAGCCGTTCCTGTTGCTGGCACGCTGAAGATCGACTATCAGCCGGCTTGGCGCGCTTGACGCTGCCCAATGACAAGGAAGGGAGCCCATGAGATGAAACGGACCTCACCGACGCGACGCGATCTGCTCGCAACCGCAGTGGCCGCCACCGCAGTTTCCATGGCCGAGGTCGCTCCGGCCGCGGCGCAGGCCGGACCCAAGCCGATCTTTCCGGTGCCGATGGTGACGATCCCGATCGTCGGCGAGACCCAGGTGTTCCAGGTCCGGCGCATCTACTGCATAGGCCGCAACTATGCGGCACATGCGATCGAGCGCGGCTCCGATCCGAACCGCGAGCCGCCGTTCTTCTTCCAGAAGCCGACGGACGCAATCCAGAACGTCGCGGTCGGCGAGGTCGCCGACCATCCCTATCCGTCACTGACCAAGAACTATCATCATGAGGTCGAACTGGTCGCGGCGCTGAAGTCCGGGGGCACCAACATCCCGGTCGATAAGGCGCTCGACCATGTCTATGGCTACGCGCTCGGCCTCGACATGACGCGGCGCGATCTCCAGAACGGCATGGCTGCGGAGAAGAAGCCCTGGGAGATCGGCAAGAGCTTTGACCATGCCGCGGTGCTCGGTCCGATTCATCCGGCGAGCAAGACCGGCCATTTCGAGAAGGGCGCGATCTCGCTGGCGGTCAACGGCACGGTGAAGCAGAACTCGGATCTCAGCAAGATGATCTGGAGCGTGGCCGAGCAGATCGCAAAGCTGTCGGAAGCGTTCGAATTGAAGGCCGGCGACATCATCTATTCCGGCACGCCTGAGAATGTCGGCCCCGTCGTGAAGGGCGACGTGCTGCTGTGCAAGCTCGAGGGCCTGCCGGACATGTCGATCAAGATCGTGTAGCTCTTTGCCTCTCCCCGCTCGCGGGGAAGGCAATCGCATATGCGAGTGATCTCGCCCGTCGCCATCCTTCGAGACGCCCCCCCGCTGGCGGGCCCTCAGGATGAGGTCCGGCTGCGCGGCACTCGTTTCAACGAGCGCGGACGCCGCTTAGCCTCATGCTGAGGGGCCGCGAAGCGATCGTCTCGAAGGACGAGGCGTGCGGCAAGGCGCCGCCGCAAAGCATGTGCGGTAACCCACACGGGAAGCGGGTTGCCATCGTCGCTTCTGGGTTCCACCTGCCGATTGCCATTTGTTGGCCGGCAAGCGAACCTCCTGTGGCCATATTTGAGCACGAGTGATTTCCCGTGAGGGAGGCGCTCCGATGACCAAAGCTCTGATCACTGCTGTCGCAATGCTGGCCTGTGTGCCCGTGAGCGCGCTCGCGCAGGAGCGCGCAGGCGATGCGGCGCTTGGCGCGGTATCCGGTGCGGTCGTGCTGGGACCGGTCGGTGCGGTCGCCGGCGCCTTGATCGGCTACACCGCCGGGCCTTCGATCGCCCGGTCCTGGGGCGTGCGAGGTTCGCGGTCGGCAGGACACCGGCAGCCGCGGCGCGCGGCCGCGACCGGCGGCCCAGCGCGCACGCGGCAGGCCATGAATGCCAACGGTCAGATGAGAGCTGCCGGCACTCAGGCTCCGCCGGTTCAAGCTGCGCCTGCCGCCACGGCGCAAGCCCCGACACCGCCGGTTCAGGGCTTCGACTGAGACCGCAGCCTCAAGCCGACGCCTTAGGCCGCAGCCGATCGACCGTGCGGGCGATCAGCGCGGCGACCTCGCCGACCTTGGGGCCGATGCGGAATTCCGGGCCGGCGACGACGACCGAGAGGCGGCGGTCGCCGATCGGCAAGGGGATCGCGGCGCCGGCGAGGTCGCGGCTGTAATCGCCAAAACTCTGGCAATAGCCGCGCGCGATCGAATTGCGCAGCTCGGTCTCGACCGCCTCGATGCTGATCGGCGTCGACGGGCCGTATTGCTTGAACTCGATCTTGCGATAGACGGAATCGCGCTCTTCCTGCGAATATTGCAGCAGCAGCGCGCGGCCGCTGGCCGTCGCATGGATCGGCACGCGGTGGCCGATGGTGGCGAAATAGCGGATCGCCGCCGCGGATTCGACGACGTCGATGAACACGGCCATCACGCCGGCCGGCGCCACGATCGAGGCGGTCTCGCCGGTCTCGGCCGAGAGATCGGAGATCAGCTGGTGCGTCCATGGCGGCAGCGGCTCGACCTCGGAGATCATCCGCGCCATCGCAAGCCAGCGCGGCGTCGGATAGAAGCCGGCGCGCGGCCGCGGCTCATAGAGATAGCCCTTCTCCGACAGCGTCGCGAGCAGGTTGAAGGTCGAGGAGCGCGGCCAGCCGAAATGATCGGCGATCTCCGCAAGCGTCGCCGGCTTCCTCGATTGCGCGAAGAATTCCATGATCTCCAGGACGTTTGCGGCTTGGCGAACGATCATGGCGGGCTTTGCGTCCTTCCTAGGGCTGGCCGAGGATCTTCTTCGCGGCGCGAAGATGCGGCTTGTCGATCATCTGGCCGTCAAGCCGCAGCGTGCCGGAATTGGGATTGCTCGCGAACGCCGCGATCACCTTCTCCGCCCAGCTCCGTTCGGCATCGGTCGGCGCGAACGCCGCATTGACGATGTCGACGTGCTTGGGATGGATCAGTGCCTTGGCGGAAAAGCCGTCGCGGCGCGCCGCGCGCGTCTCCTGCTCGAGGCCGGCGAGATTGTCGATGTCGGTATAGACCGTGTCGATCGGCGCAACCTCGGCCGCGGCCGCCGCCATCAGGCAGAGATCGCGCGCGAGGCGATAGGGGCTGTGGAACACGCCGCCTGAGGCCTTTTCGGTGGCGCCGAGCGAGGCCGAGAGGTCTTCCGCACCCCACATCAATCCGGCGAGCCGGGGAGAGCAGCCCTTGTAGCTGCTGAGGCCGAAGATCGAGCCTGCGGTTTCCGTCGCCACGCAGACGATACGGGTCGTGCCGACCGCGATGCCGGCCGCAGCTTCCAAGGCTTCGAGCCAGGTCGCGACCTGGCGCACGTCGTCGCCGCCTTGCGATTTCGGCAGCACGATCCCGTCGGGCTTGCCGGGCAGCACCGCGGCGAGGTCGGCCAGCGTCATGCCGGTGTCGAGCGCGTTGACGCGGACATAGAGCTGGTGCGGACCGGGGCGGCTCTTCAGCATCGAGAGCGTGAGCCCGCGCGCCTCCGCCTTCTTCTCGGTGACGACGGAGTCCTCGAGATCGATGATCAGCGCGTCGGCCTTGCCTTCGCTCGCCTTCTCGAATTTGCGCGGGGAATCACCCGGCACGAACAGCATCGAACGCATCAGACCGGCCTCTTGTGCATCATCGCCATGCGGCGGCATTTTCCGACGATCTCGTCGTTCTGGTTCAGGGCGTGGTGCTCGAACTCGACGATGCCAGCCCTCGGGCGCGATTTGGAGTCCCTCAACGAAAGCACCTTCGTCGTCGCCCGCAAGGTGTCGCCATGGAAGACCGGTTTTGGAAACGTGACGTCGGTCATGCCGAGATTGGCAACGGTGGTGCCCATGGTCGTATCATAGACCGTCATGCCGATCATGATGCCGAGGGTGTAAAGGCTGTTGAAAATGCGCTGGCCGAACTCGGTCTTTTCGGCGAAATGCGCGTCGATGTGCAGCGGCTGCGGATTGAGCGTAAGCAGGCTGAACATGGTGTTGTCCATTTCCGTGACGGTCCGGGTCAGCGGATGCCTGAACTCCTGGCCCACGGAAAAGTCTTCGAAATAAAGTCCGGCCATCGCGGTTTCCTCCCTTTGTCTCGTGCGATTTGGCCTGCGCCCGCGCTCAAGGCGGCGCGGCCAGGTGAACTGCTTTCTGCTCTGCGAGCCGGTCGATTTCTGCGGTCGAGAAGCCGGCCTCGCGCAGGATGTCGCGGCCGTGCTGGCCGAGCGTCGGCGCGGGGCCGGCGGCTTCCGGTTGCGTCACGCTCCAGGTCGAGGGCACGCGCATCTGGCGGATACGGCCTTCGACGGGGTGGTCGACCGTCTTGAAGAAGCCGACCGCATCCAGATGCGGATCGTCCAGGATCGTCTCCAGCGTATGCATCGGCATCACCGGAATGTCGGCGCGCTCCAAGAGCTCGCGCCATTCCGCGGTGCTGCGTGTGAGGAAGATGTGGCCGATCTCCTCGTAGATCTCGTCGATATGCCTCGTGCGTGACGCGTGGTTGGCAAAGCGCGGCTGGTCGAGGAATTCCGATTGCCCGATCGCCTCGAAGAAGCTGCGCCAGTGCTTGTCGTTGTAGATGAGGACGCAGAGATAGCCGTCGCTGGTCTTGTAGGGTTTTCGATAGCGCGACAGCAGGCGGGCGTAGCCGCCATGGTCGAGCGGCGGATCATAGGTGAGTCCGCCCAGATGATCGACCAGCACGAACTCCGTCATCGATTCGAACATCGGTACGTCGATGCGCTGGCCGATACCGGTACGCTGCTGGTGCATCAGCCCGCCCAGAATCGCGTTGACCATCATCAGCCCGACGATGCGGTCGGCGATGGTGACCGGGACGTAGCGCGGCGTGCCGTCGCCGGCGGCGGCGAGCAACGTCGGAATGGTGGCGGCGCCCTGGATCAGATCGTCATAGGCGGGCTTGGCCGCGTAGGGACCGGACTGGCCGTAGCCAAACGCGCCGACATAGACGAGCGATGGGTTGATCGCGGCCAGCGTCTCGTAGTCGAGGCCGAGCCGCGCCATGGCTTGCGGGCGCACATTGTAGACCAGCGCGTTGGCGCGCTTCGCCAGCCGCAGCAGCGCCTCGCGGCCTTCCGGCTTCTTGAGGTCGAGCACGATGCTGCGCTTGCCGCGATTGGCATTGAGGAACATCCCGCCCATGCCCGGCGCGCGGCCGGGACCGATCTGGCGGACGATGTCACCCTCGGGGCTTTCGACCTTGATGACATCAGCGCCCATGTCGGCCAGCACCTGGGTGCCGTAGGGGCCCATCAGCACCGAGGTCAGGTCGAGAATGGTGAAGCCGGCGAGCGGTCCCATGAGGCCTCGTGGGATGAATTCATATGGGTGGAGTTAGAGTTCATAAATTGAAGGTGTCAATTCGTCGGCAGAGGTCTTCGGCGCATGGCTCCATGCATAGTTCATATACTTGACAGATAAATTCACATATATGTACATCTTCCTCAAGCAAGAAGTAATTGCCGGACCGGCTGCAGCGATTGGCGGCCGCTTCGGCGTGAGGGCGCGTCAGGGAGAAAAGCAAATGAAGAGAAATTGGGTCTGGGCCGCCGCGGCGTTCGCGTTCTCGCTGCCGGTCTCGACATTGTCGGCGCAGGCGCTCGAGCTGAAAGTCGCCGACAGCTTCCCCGCCGACCATTATCTCGTCCGTTTGATGCTGAAGCCCTGGATGGACGATGTCGCCAAGCGCACCAACGGCGCCGTGACCTTCACACATTATCCCAACCAGCAGATCGGCAAGGCCACCGACATGCTGCGGCTCACCCAGTCCGGCGTGGTCGACATCGGCTACATCGGGCCGTCCTACGTCTCGGACAAGATGCCGCTTTCCGAGGTCGCGCAATTGCCGGGCGCGTTCGCAACCAGCTGCCAGGGCACGCTCGCTTATTGGAAGGCAGCGCGGGAAGGCATCCTCGCCAAACAAGAATATGCGCCCAACAAGATCAAGCTGCTGATGGCCGTGGTGCTGCCGCCCTATCAGGTGTGGACCGCCAAGGCGAAGGTCGAGACCATCAAGGACATGCAGGGCCTGAAACTGCGCACCACCGGCGGTGCGCAGGATCTGACCGTGCGCACGCTCGGCGCGGTGCCGGTGCGCATGGCCGCGCCCGACGCCTATGAATCGCTGTCGCGCGGCACCATGGACGGGCTGCTCTTCCCCATGGACAGCGTCGCCGCCTATGGTCTGGACAAGCTCGTCAAATACGCCACCGAAGGCGTCAGCTTCGGCAGCTTCATCGTTGCCTACTCGATCAATCAATCGGTCTGGGACAAATTGCCCGACGACGTGAAGAAGGCGATGGACTCGGCGTCCGAAGCGATCACGCCGAAGGCCTGCGCCGACGTCGACAAGGAGCAGGACGCGACGCAGCAGAAGATGAAGGACCAGGGCATCAGTTTCACCGCGCTGCCCGAGGCGACGCGTGCGGAAATGAAGGAAAAGCTCAAGGGCGTCGCGCAGGAATGGGCGACCGCGCTGGACGGCCGCGGCAAGCAGGCCTCTGCCGCCCTTAAGGAGTTCGAAGGTCTGCTCGCTGCGGGCGGCGCGAAGTAGCGCGGCACGGTCGCAGCGGATGAGGGGAGGCCAGGGATGATCAAGCGGGCAACGGACGTGCTCGGCGTGCTGGAGCGCGCGCTGACGGTGATCGCTGCGATCGCGCTCTTCGCGATCATGGCGCTGGTCGTGGCCGACGTGTTCATGCGTTACGTCCTGAACAGCCCGTTCTCCTTCACCTACGACTTGATCGGGCTCTATCTTCTGGCCGCCGTCTTCTTCCTGACCTTGTCCGATACCTTGCGGGTTCACGCGCATGTCGGCGTGGACATCCTGCTCTCGCGCTTTCCGCCGGTAGGCCGCCGGCTGTCGGAGATCGTCACCGCGCTCACCGGCCTGTTTGTGTTCGTCCTGATCTGCAAGGTCGGGTTCGAGCGCGCGCTGGACAATTACGAGCAGCACGACGTGCTCGCCGGCGCCATTCCCTGGCCGACCTGGATGTCCGCTGTGCTGGTGCCGTTCGGTTGCGGCGTGCTGGTGCTGCGGCTTTCGCTGCAGCTCGTCGGCAACGTCCTCAGCCTCGTCTCGGGGCGAGACCTGTTTCCTTTGCCGCCTGTCAATGAGACCGGCGAAGTCCACTCCTTCGAATAACGGCGGCGGCGATGACAGTCCTCCTCGTGCTTGCACTGCTTTTCGTCCTGCTGGCGATCGGCACGCCTGTCGGTTTCGCCATGGGATTCGCCGGCTCGGTCGGCCTCCTCATGGTCGGCGGCACCGGCACCCTGTTCGGCATTCTGCAGACGGCGCCGCTCTCGACGGTGTCGGCCTATGAGCTGATCACCATTCCGATGTTCCTCCTGATGGCGGACCTCGTGCTGTTGTCCGGCGTCGCCGACGACATGTTCAAGACGGCCTCCGCCTGGGTCGGCCGCATCCCGGGCGGGCTCGGCATGGCGACGGCGCTCGCCGGCGCCGGCTTCGGCGCGATCTGCGGCACCTCGACGGCCTCGGCCGCGACGCTGTCTTCGACCAGCCTTCCGGCCATGATCCGCCAGGGCTACGAGCCCAAGATGGCGGCCGGCGTCGTCGCGATCTCGGGCACGCTGGCGATGCTGATCCCGCCGAGCGTGGCGCTGGTGATCTTCGGCCTGCTCGCCGAGGTCAATATCGGCCAGCTCCTGATCGGCGGCATCATTCCGGCGGCCCTCGTCACCGCCACCATCATGGCGACGATCTATTTCCTGGTCTGGCAGGATCCGTCGCGTGCTCCCCGCATCGAGCCGGTGTCCTGGCACGAGCGGTTCTCGTTGCTGTGGCAGGTCGGCCCGATGGCGCTACTGTTCTCGCTCGTCACCGGCACCATCTATCTCGGCGTTGCGACGCCGACCGAAGCTTCGGCGCTTGGCGCCGCGGGTGCCCTGCTGCTTGCCATCGCCAAGGGCCGAGTGACGCCGGGCTCGCTGTACAAGGCATTGCTCAGCGCCTGCCACGGCACCTGCATGATCGTGACCATCCTGGTCGGCGCCTCGATCTTCGGCTATTTCTTCACGCTCACCCATGTGACGCAGGATCTCGTCGCCTGGGTCGGGTCTTTGCAGACCTCGCGCTGGGTGATCATCACGCTGATCCTGTTCGGCTATATCGTGCTCGGCTCGTTCATGGACCAGATCGCGATCCTGGTGCTGACCGTGCCGATCGTGCTGCCGCTGATCAAGACGCTCGGCTTCGATCCGATCTGGTTCGGCGTCATAAAAATCGTCACCGCCGAGGTCGGCATGATCACGCCGCCGGTCGGCCTCAACTGCTTCATCGTCGCCCGCTACGCCAAGCGGCCGGTGGCGGAGGTGTTCCACGGCACCTTCCCGCACTTCATCGCGCACCTGATCGCGATCGCGATTTTGGTGGCGTTTCCGTCTATCATCCTCTGGCTGCCCTCGCAGATGGGGCGCTAGGATCGGAGCCCGGCTCCCAAGAAGGAGAACAAGAACGTGGATTTCGCCCTCACCGACCAGCAGGAAGCCATTCGCGACGCCATCGCAAAGATCTGCGAAGGCTTTCCGGATGCCTATTGGCTGAAGAAGGACCACGACGGCGGCTTCCCGCATGATTTTCACAAGGCACTTGCCGACGCCGGCTGGCTCGGCATCTGCGTGCCGGAGGAATATGGCGGCTCGGGTCTCGGCATCACCGAAGCTGCGATCATGATGCGCACCATCGCGGAATCCGGCGCCGGCATGTCGGGCGCCTCCGCGGTCCACATCAACGTGTTCGGCCTCAACCCCGTCGTCGTGTTCGGCACCGAGGAGCAGCGCAAGCGCATGCTGCCACCGATGGTCGAGGGCCGCGAGAAGGCGTGCTTCGCCGTCACCGAGCCGAACACCGGCCTCAACACCACGCAACTGAAGACCCGCGCGGTCGCCAAGAACGACCGCTACATCGTCAACGGCCAGAAGGTGTGGATCTCGACCGCGCAGGTCGCGCACAAGATTCTGCTGCTGGCGCGCACGACGCCGCTTGAGGAGGTGCGCTCGCCGACCCACGGTCTCAGCCTGTTCTACACCGACTTCGACCGCAACAGGATCAAGGTCCACGAGATCGAGAAGATGGGCCGCAAGATCGTCGATTCCAACGAGCTGTTCTTCGAGGATTTCGAGATCCCGATGGAGGACCGCATCGGCGAAGAGGGCAAGGGCTTTCAGTACATCCTCGAAGGCATGAACCCGGAGCGAATTCTCATCGCGGCCGAGGCGGTTGGTTTGGGAAAACTCGCGCTGTCGCGCGCGACCGAATATGCCAAGACGCGTGTTGTCTTCAACCGGCCGATCGGCAAGAATCAAGGCATCCAGCATCCGCTCGCGGTGAACTGGGTCGAGCTCGAAGCGGCTTGGTTGATGGTGATGCAGGCGGCCTGGCAGTACGACAAGGGCTTGCCCTGCGGGGCCGGTGCGAATGCTGCGAAATATTTCGCGGGCGAAGCCGGCTACCATGCCTGCGAGCAGGCGGTGATGACGCATGGCGGCTTCGGCTACGCCAAGGAATTCCACGTCGAGCGTTACCTGCGCGAAGTGCTGATCCCGCGCATCGCACCGGTCAGCCCGCAACTCGCGCTCAGCTTCATCGCGGAAAAGGTGCTGGGTCTCGCCAAGTCGTATTGAGCTCACGCCCGCAATGTCCGCGGACTCGTCGCCGATCGATTTCTCCGGCCTGATCCGGGAAGCCGATCTCGTGGTGTGCGGGCAGGCGACGGCCGAGCCCGTCACCCTGACCGAAGCACTGATGGCGCAGGCTGCGCAGCTTCCGCCGTTTCGTATGATGATCGGGCCGGTATTTTCCGACACGTTCTCCGCCGCGTGCGCTCCCAGCGTGACGTTCCAGAGCTACGGCGTGATCGGCAACGCGCGACGGCTTGCGAAGGCCGGGCGGCTCGATGTGATCCCGAGCAATTACAGCGCCTTTTGCGCCGACTTCGCCACACGCCGCCACGGGGCCGATGTCGTTCTGGTGCAGCTTGCAGAGGCCGGTGACGGGCGCTTGAGCGCCAGCCTCTCGAACGACTACGTCATTGAGGCCGCGCGAGGCGCGCGTCTCGTTATCGCCGAGATCAATCCGGATGCGCCGTTCACGTTTGGCGCGGAATGGCCCGGCGAGGTGCCGATCCATATGCGCGTGGCCGCGCGCCGGCTACCCGTCGAGCTGGCCTCGACGCCACCCGATGACATCTCAAAGCGCATTGCCGCCCATGCGGCGAGCCTGA
Source organism: Bradyrhizobium sp. UNPF46 (assembly GCF_006658625.1). Lineage (NCBI taxonomy): Bacteria > Pseudomonadati > Pseudomonadota > Alphaproteobacteria > Hyphomicrobiales > Nitrobacteraceae > Bradyrhizobium > Bradyrhizobium sp. UNPF46. Next base: position 388,653 of record NZ_LFJB01000003.1, on the reverse strand, counting down.
TCGCCGACGGCAGCACGCTTCAGTTCGGGGTGGGGCGGATTCCGGACGCGATCCTCTCGTCGCTGTCCCACCTGCGCAATCTCGGCGTCCATTCCGGCCTGATCAACGATGCCGTCGTCGATCTGATCGCGTGCGGCGCGGTGACGAATGCGGAGAAGGGAATCGATGCCGGAATCACGGTCACCAATCAGGTGATCGGCACGCAGCGAATCTACCGCTTCGTGCACGAGAACAAGACGGTCGCGGTGCGGTCGACGTCTTACACGCACGGCCAGAACGTGCTGGCGCGGATCAACCGCCTGGTCGCGATCAATTCAGCACTCCAGGTCGGGCTCGACGGCAGCGTCAATTCCGAGACGCTGAATGGCGTCGCGGTCGGCGCGATCGGCGGCCAGCTCGACTTCGTGCGCGGGGCCAATGCCTCGCCAGGCGGAAGGGCGATCATCGCGCTGCCGGCGACGGCGTCCGATGGGAGCAGCCGGATCGTTGCCCATGTCGAGACCGTGACGACGCCGCGCGCGGATGTGGACGCCATCGTCACCGAATGGGGCATCGCGGAGTTGCGCGGCTGCGGTCTTGCCGAGCGGGCGCGCCGCATGATCGCGATCGCCGCGCCCGAGCACCGCGATGCGCTGTCGGCGCGGCTTCGCGCGCGCTAGCTCAGTTCATCATCGCGGCCGTCGGACGCTGGCTCTCGCTGGAGCCGATGATTCCCGGAAGGTCGGTCGCTTCGCCGGCGATCATGTGCGACATGCCCCAGAACAGGTGGGCGAGGCGGGAGAACACCATCCGCTCGCGCTCGGCGGGCAAGGTGCCATCGGGGATCGTCACCGTCTCGAGGCCGACCACCTTCTTGAAGTCGGGCCAGATCGTCATCGACTGCGCGATCACGGAGTAGCAGCGGGGATCGTCGTCGCTCTCGTCGGGCGCCGGCGGCAAGCCCGGATATTGCGTCGGCGTGGCGTAGAATTTGTACGCGCCATAGCCGAGCTTGAGCAGGAATTTCTCGGGCACGGCGACGTTGGCGGCGAAGGATACCAACCGCGCCTCGCTCAGCACGTCTGGCTCGATCGCGCTGAGGTCCGATGCGCGAAGCGCCGAGCAGAAGGCCAGATCGCGATTGTGCTCGCGGAGCAAATTGGCCAGCGGCTGCTGCTGTTGCACGGTGTCGGTGAGCAGGATGATGGTCTTGAGCATCTTGAGGGGTCCCTCAGGGGAAGAGCTGGCGGGCGGTCATGACCGCATCGTCGCAGGCGTGGCTGGCGAAGAAATCGTTGGCGATACGCTGTCCCGGGGCGATCTCCAGGATGCGGTAGCGCGCGAGGCTCGCTGCTTCTCGCGCGGCACCGACATCGTCCTGCCAGGCACAGAGCGACAGTTCGAGCCGGCCGTATCCGCCGCAATCGGCGGCATAGGCGCCGGTCACGGCCTCGACGGTCGCCGCCACCGCACCCGCGTCGCTGGCCGAGACGTCGCGCAGGATCACGGCGATGCCGCTTCCGGTCGCGGCCTTCGAGGTCATCACCATGAAGGCGTCGCGGGCGCCGGTGCGACCGGCGCGGCGCGCCGTGCGCACGATGCTTGCGAAGCCGGGATCGGGACCGAGCTCCAGCGTCGTCGTCTGCTGGTCGTGCAGGATCGTCGCGCGCGAGGCGCCGAGGTCGCCCTTCAGCGCGTGATAGGAGCGCGGCAGCCAGACCGTATCGAGCGGCACCTGCGACGACGTCAGGCTCCAGGCCTGGTCCAGCAGATAGCCTTCCCAGACCGCGGGATAGGCGGCGGCCAGCTGTTGCCAGGCGCGAAGCAGCCGCTCCGCATGTGCGGAGCGACCGAGATAGAGCGTGCGCGCCGACATCTCCCAGCGGTTCCATTTGTGCAGGGCGACGTCGCAACCGAGGAAGGAGGACAGCAGGGGCGCCTCGCGTAAGACAGCGCCGGCCTCGATGAATAGCAGCGGCTCGCGATATTTGTTCCACATCCGCACCATGAACTCCGCCTTCTCGAAGCAGAGCAGGCGGTCGTCGAGCTGGGTGTCGATCGCTTCGATATGGCAATCGAGCTGCAGGCGTTCGAGCGAATGGCGGAGGCGGAGGGACGCGGCCGCGTCGGCGCCGCGCGGACGACAGGAGACGATCCGCGGCCGGAGGGCGGAGGCGTCCGCGGCGGCGAGGAATCTCGACCAGCCGATGCCGCCCCACCACATCTCGTGCGGGCCGTCCGCGCCGCAGGGGCCGACGGTGCCGAATTCGGTCAGCTTGGATTTGAGGAAGTCGAAGCCGGGGTTTTCGCTTCGGGGAATGACGACGGCGCAGGCGGGATTGAGCGAACGGTAGAACAGCTCGGCCGCTGCGCCGCTCGGCGGTTCCTTCAGAATGATGACGCCGCCGTGCCGCCCGTCCGGGACGCCATCGAGCGTTGGCGCGCCGTATTGGCCGACCAGCCAGCCCAGCCGGTCGTGCTGGGCCCGGCCGAGCCGGACGCCGCCGGACTGCAGCAACTGATCGAGATTCGTCTGCGTCGCGTCCCGCAATTCCGTGCCCCCGGTTAAGCCCTGGGACTTCAACGGCCGGGGCGGCGCGATCAGGCGCACTATTTGGGGTCGGCTTCGAGCGGGGTGATCGCGACGGAATAGACCGCGATTTCCTGCGTCATAGGGGCGACGGGGATCAGCAGGCAGCCGTCTTCAGCTTCGGTGCGATAGTGGTCGCCATTCCGCTGCAGGCTGGCAAAGATCAGCCCGTCGGTCGCGATCGCGGTCACGTCCTGGCTCTCGGCGGCGTCACGAAGGTCGTCGCCCCGCTGCATGGTCACGCCGTGAAGCAGTCCCTCGGGAGCGAATTTCGCCAGCGGCAGCGCGATCATGGTGATCGCCATGCGACGCGACAGGGGGACGCGCAGACGCAGCTCGCGGAGGCCGGTGCGATGGACGGTCACCGTCTCCAGCGTTGCATCGCCGCCGGTGCGGAATAGTCCGACCTGAGCTTGGCCGGCGGCCCGCTCCTCAAAGACGTCAGCGGGTAGGCGGTTGGCGCCGAACAGCACGTAGAGATAATTGTAGGATGGCGACAGGCCGGCGAAGCTGCCGGCGAGCCACATCGGCGGCGCGGCGGCCGTGCAGGCTGCCGAGAGGCCGCGGGCGGTGATCTGGTTGCGCACGAACTGCCGATCGAGCAACGGCGCGAGCGCGTGGGTGCCGAGATTGACGTCGTGCTTCAACGTCCCGAGCAGCGCCAGCTCGTCATCGTCGGGCAGCAGCAGAAGCCGGGCCAGCGTCGCCGCGCACCAGCGCGCGGCGACATCGGGCGCGGCATAGGGGGCGAGGTCATAGTCGCGCGCGACGCCGTCCGCGCTGCCTGCGAAAGCCAGCGCGCCGGCCTGGATCTCCGCGGCAAGCGCCACCTGCTCCGGCGGACGCGGATTGACTTCACGCAGCACCGCACCGCCGTCGTAATCGCGCACCGAGCCGTCGGCGGAGCAGCAGGCCTGCTCCAGGAGCGCGACGTTGCGGATCAGCATGCGCTTGACGTGCGGCGTGACCACGAGGTCGGAGATGAAGCCTGCCGCGCTGTCCTCCCCGGCAACATCGTCGAAGGCGTCATCGAGCGACATCAGATAGGCGCCGTGGAGGCGGATCTTGATGCCTTCGAGGTCGAAGATGCGACGCAGCGCCTTCTGCACGCTGCCGGAATAGCCGAGATCGGCGATGACGAGGTCGGTGCAGTCGTCGAAGCCGGGGATTGCGTGACGGAGATAGGCGAGCAGCCGGGCGCGCAGGCCCGCGGCGAGCGCGACGATTTCGGCCGGATCAATCAGTCCGGGAAGCGCCTCGGCGAGCTCCTCGCCGGAGGCGACGCCGCCGGGAAAAGCGGCAAAGAACGCCGTGACCTTTGGCGGCATGATCTTCACCATGTCGTGGAAGGTCGGCGCGTCGATCTTGAACACCTTTGCGAGCAGGTCGACCAGCGGCTGCATCGTGTCGGCCGAGGCGATCAGGCTGACGCGACGGTTGATCTCGAGATAGGCGGATGTCGGGCCGTGCAGCTCCTCCCGGATCCGGTGCGACAGAAACCCGTCACGGCCAAGAAAGCCGAGCGCGACCTGCCGGCCGGCACCTGCGATCTCCTGGCAACGCCGCGTCACGAAGGCGTCGAACGCGGTCATGACAGGGCCGAGCACGGTCAGCCCGAGGTGGAAGGCGTGAGATCTCTCGGCGCTGCGCGCGGCGACCATGCGCCGCAGGGTTCGCGCTCCATGATCGAGCCGCGATGGCGCGCCGGTGCACAGCAGCTCGAACATCGCCGTCTCGCGCTGAAACTTCGAAGCCAGCTGCGCCGTCGCCTGCGGATAATAGCGGGGATGAATGCCGTGGCGCTTTGCCCCCCTGATATCGGCCTTCTCATTGTCGCCGACGTGAAACGAGGCGGCGGCGTCAATGCCCTGCTCTGAGAGATAGGTGGCGAACAGGGCTTCGCTCTTGCCGGTGCCATGGTCGCAGGACGCATAGAGGAAGTCCCAGACCAGCCCGGGACGGCAAGCGCGCAGCAGCCGCGCCAGCCGGCCGCCGTCCCAATAGGTGTCCGAGATGAATCCGACACGATGGCCGGCGCGCTTCATGTCCAGATATTGCCCGAGCATGTCCGGGTTGGCGCGGCAGAGCTCGATCTCGGCGGTGAACTCGGCTTCGACCAGATCGTTCAGGTCCGCTCGCGAAAGGCCGAACAGCCTGAACGGAAAGCAGGAATAGATCTCGTCGATGTGCACTTCGCTCGCGCCGCGTTTCTCCTTCGCGGTCCGGCGTGCACGCGATTCGGCCTGGATGCGATGTTGAACGAAACTCGCGGAAACATTCGGACAAGATCGTGAAATGCCCGATAGCTCGTAAGTCCTTTCAAATACGCCATCTGCCGTCGCGCATGCGCGCAGCAGAAACGTATCGAAAACATCGAACGACCAAGCAGAAACAATTTGCGCGCGGCGCTCCGCGCCGGCGGTAGCCGACTTCATGCTGCAATTCCCCGTCCACCAAGACGATTAACGCGCGCATGCGTCGAGTCAGGCGCCACAAACGCGAAAAAAGTTCGCGCGTGATTCAAAAACGTGTTCGCCGCGACTGACAGATTCAAAAAAATCGCTAGGTTCGAAAAAGGTGATTCGGAAAAAATTGCCGAGTGCGAAAGCCGTCTCGCGTTCATTCACACTCGGAAACAATCGCTTCCTGATGCGCTGCGCGCGCGTCGCGTTTGATCGCCTAGTGCCGCGTAATGTCAGCGTTTTCTCCCGCATGCATCTCTTCAGGATGGATGATCCGCCATGGCGCGAGACGATGTGATGATTGCAGACTTGATGCGCGAGATGATCGGGCGGTCGGCAATTATTGCCCGATGCTCGGCAAAAGATACCGGCTAACATCTTGAAAAATAACAAAAATTCCTCGCCTGGATTGTTTGGCCCCTGCGTTCAACGCCTGGAAGCCGTGTGGCATGTGCGCGACCGGCATTGCAGGTTGGAGGTTGCGGGATGAGTTACGCTGCTGATGTCTGGGCTCCCGCCGAGGCCGAGATGACGGCCATCGCGCCGGTCGACGCGATCGTGCCGGTGACGCCCTCGGTGCCGCTCGCGCCGGACAGCACGCCTGAGATGGCCGACGTCGTCTACGACGAGGACAGCGAGCTTCTCGACAAGCTCGCGACCGGAGACGAAGCCGCCTTCCGCACATTGGTCGAGCGTCACATCGATCGCGCCTATGCGATCGCGCTGCGCATCGTCGGCAACGCGGCGGACGCCGAGGACGTGGTTCAGGACACCATGCTCAAGATCTGGAGTCATCGCGGGCGCTGGCAGCACGGCCGCGCCAAGTTCTCCACCTGGCTCTACCGCGTCATCTCCAACCGCTGCATCGATCTGCGCCGCAAGCCGCGGACCGAGAACGTCGAGACCGTGCCTGAGGTCGCCGACAGCCAGCCCGGCGCGGTGGAGATCATCGAGCGCAACGAGCTGAACGGCATGCTGGAGATCGCGATGCAGCGCCTGCCCGAGCAGCAGCGCATCGCGGTGATCTTCTCGTACCACGAGAACATGAGCAACGGCGAGATCGCCCAGGTGATGGACACGACGGTGGCTGCCGTCGAGTCGCTGCTCAAGCGCGGACGCCAGCAGCTGCGTCAATTGCTGCGCAAGCACGAACGCGACATCCGCACCGCGTTTACCGATTGCTAACCATAAAATTGGCTCTGCGAAAATTTTCGCGCCTGATCTGCTTGCGCTCCGCCGTTTGAGCGAACGGACGGGGCTGCGGTCCGCGTCGTCGTAAGTCGATCTTCACGATGCGGCACGCTTGCCCATCAGCACAGGAGCTACCAATGCCCGCAATCAACACCAACACCGCCGCCAATGCCGCGGTCCGCTACCTCAACGTCAACTCGGCGCAGGAGAGCAGCTCGCTCTCGAAGCTGTCGAGCGGCTCGCGCATCACTTCGGCATCCGACGACGCCGCGGGTCTTGCGATCTCCACGCGCATCTCCTCGGACGTGACCACGCTGCAGCAGGCTGCGACCAACGCTTCGCAGGCCACCGCGATCCTCCAGACCGCCGACGGCGGCGCCTCGAACATCTCCGACATTCTCGCGCGCATGAAATCGCTGGCCTCCGAGTCCGCCTCGGGCACCACGACCGATTCCAGCCGCGCCTACATCCAGTCGGAATTCTCCCAGCTCAATTCCGAAATCGATTCGATCGCGACCGGCACCCGCTACTCCAGCCAGAGCCTGCTCGACGGATCCAGCGTGTTCTCGTCCGGCGTGTCCGTGCTGGTCGGCTCGGACGGCTCCGACACCATCAACATCACGCTGACCAGCCTCACGGCGTCCTCGCTCGCCGTCACCTCGCTCGACGTCAGCACCCAGTCCGGGGCAACGTCTGCCCTCGACGCCCTCGATACCGCGATCGACACGGTCTCCGCTGCGCGCGCCTCGATCGGCGCCCAGGAATCGCGCTTCAACTTCTCGTCCGATTCGATTTCGACCCAGACGCAGAACCTCCAGTCGGCAAACTCTGCGATCAAGGACGTGGATATCGCGGCCGAGCAGTCCAAGCTGTCTTCAGCCGAGGTGAAGACCCAGGCGGCCGTGTCGGCGCTCGCTGCCGCCAATCAGATGCCGCAGTACCTCCTCAAGCTGCTGAGCTGATGATCAACTGATCGGGCCGGCATGATGCCGGCCCGATCCTCTCTGTCGGGGACAAGCAAGTGGCCAGCGTCAGTTCGAGCACCAGCAGCACAAGCACGACTTCCTCGGGCGTGTCGGTCACGACGAGCGGAACCACCAATTCGAGCAGCATCGATTGGACGGCGCTGATCCAATCCGCCGTCGACGCGAAGACCGCGCAGGCGGACACGATCTCGACCACGATTACGAACAACGAAGCGAAGATCTCGGCCTATCAAACGCTCCAGACCGATCTGAAGACGTTATCGTCGGGGCTGGCCTCGCTTTCGACCGCCGTAGTCAACTCTCTGTCCACCAGTGCCTTTGCGGCGCGCGCGGCGAGCATCAGTTCCACCGGCGACGTGAGCGCCTCGTCGGCGCTCTCCATGACGCTCAAGAGCGCGGCCGCGACCGGCGACCACACGCTCACGATCAGTCAGCTGGCCGCCGCTCAAAAGGTTTCCGGCGCCTCGCAATCCAGTCAGACCGACGAACTCGGATATTCCGGCACGTTTTCCATCGGTCTGGAGGGCGGTGCTACGTCCGATATCACCATCACCAGCACGATGTCGCTTCAGGACGTCGTCGATGCCATCAATGCCCAGACCTCGACCACCAACGTCCAGGCCTCGATCGTGCAGGTTTCCAGCACGTCGTTCCAGATGGTGCTGACGGGCACGGAGGATGCCGCCGACATCACTTATTCGAGCACGTCCGGCGACGATATCCTGAACGAGCTCGGTGTCACCGACAGCTCGGGGAGCTTTACCGACGTGCTTCAGGAGGCGCAGGCCGCCGAATTCACGCTCGACGGCATCGCGATGACCCGCGACACCAACGATATCTCGGACGTCCTGAGCGGGGTCACCTTCAGCCTGCTCCAGAGCACGCCGGACGGAACGACGCTGAATATCAGCATCGAGACCGATACCAGCCAGATCCAATCGACGCTGGAGACGTTCGTCACCAACTACAACGCATTTCGCGACGAGGTGATTGCCCAGCAGGCGACCTCGACAGACGGCACCGCGGATTCGAGCGCGGTGCTGTTCGGCGATGGCACCATGCGCAACATCATGGACGCGCTGCAGAACGCATTGAACTCGACCGTGGGCGGCCTGACCATGGCCGATCTCGGCCTGTCCTTCAACGAGAGCAATGAACTCGAACTGGACACCAGCACGCTGTCGGACATCCTGAGCACGAACCTGAGCGGCGTGACCAAGCTGTTGTCGGCACAGACAACGACCTCGTCGAGCCAACTCAGTGTCGTCAACACCGGAACGTCGCCGCAATCCTTCACCCTGGATCTGGCCGTCGATTCCGACGGCAACCTCACCTCGGCGTCGGTCGGCGGGGACTCGTCGCTGTTCACGGTCAGCGGCACCACGATCATCGGCGCTTCCGGCTCGATCTATGCCGGCATGGCCTTCACCTATAGCGGCTCGACCTCGCAGTCGATCACGGTGACGTCGACCTCGGGCATCGCGACACAGCTCTATCGGCTCGCAAAGGACTACTCATCCTCGACCGGCGTGCTGCAAACGCAGATTACCAGCCTGACGACCCGCGACGATGAGCTTCAACAGAAGGTTGACGACATCAACAGCGCAGCGTCGACCCTGCAGTCGCAGCTCGAGACGCAATACGCGAAGTACCAGGCGGCGATCGAGAGCGCCAACAGCACGCTCAACTATCTCAAGGCCCTGCTCAATTCCAGCTCGAGTAACTGACGATGAACAATCCGATGGCGTACATGGCCAATCAGGCCTATCGGGGAGCGGCAACCAGCGTGCCGCCGCTCAAGGCGGTGTCGATGCTGCTGGGTGGCGCGATCACCTTTCTCCAGAAGTCGTTGAATGCCCAGGAGGGGCGGCGCTTCGAGGAGGGACACGAGCACCTGATGAAGGCGACCGCGATCCTGCGCGGGCTGAGCCACAATCTCGATTTTACCAGAGGCGGGGCTGTGGCGGAACGGATGTTCCAGACCTACAACGCCCTGATCCTGGCGAGCCTCAAGGCTTACGGCCGGCCGCATGCCCGGGAGAGTTTTCGGCGGATCATCGCCGGACTGACCGAACTGCGGGAGGCCTGGGAGTCCGTCGATGCGACGTTGCGGAGCAGCAAGGCCGGCGCGGCCGATTCGGCCCGCTCGGGCTGAAGAGGCCCCTTCTTTCGCATTGAAGGGAAGGGCAGCCTGCCGTTTCGACTGCTTTCCGTAGTGCTGCGGGCGCTTTTGGTGCCCAAAGCCGCCGAAATCCGGTTTCCGCCTCGTTCGCAATGCTTTATGACGGCCTTAACAAGGCGGGACCGGCGGGCGATGGACGTCACCGAGTTTGAGGAACTGATCGACCGGCTGGGCGAGGATCTGTCCCTCTGGCCCGACGATCGCCGCTTGCCCGCCGAAGAGCTGCTGGCGCACTCGTCCGCTGCGCAAGCCCTGTTGGAAGAGGCGCGCGCCTTGCGCTTCGCGCTTGCAGCTCCACCGGTCCGTGCCCCCAAAGGGCTAGCCGACCGCATCGTTGCTGCCGCTGCGAAAATGAAGGGCGACACTGCCGAGCCGCGCACCGAGGGAGAGACGGCGGAGAGCTGAACGGCGCCTGCCGCAGCCTCCTGTTTTCGCCTCTCTGCAGTTGCGGCAGCTGCTGCAGATCGCGAGAGGTCGTCATGCCCGGACTTGTCCCGGGCATCCACGTAACCCACTCGGAAGGTCGTGGATGGCCAGGTCAAGCCCAGCCGCGGCGTTGCGGAAACGTCAGCGCCCCCGACATCATCTCGCATGCGATTGCTTTGTCGCGAGCGCGGAGAGCGGGGCAGCTTCCTGGCAACAGACTAGCCTGACATCGCTCTTCTGACGCGCACGCACACGGCAGATTTTGCCGTGTCGAATGCCACTTTCGCGCGCGTGAATCCCCGCCTGAATCCGCGCGCCCACCCGTTTCATCAGCACACAGATTTCAAGCGCCGCCGACCGACACCTGGTCGCAGGCAGCGCGCGAAAGCCGGAGTTTCTGATGACCGTTTCTGCAACGAGCTCTGCGACGACTGCGACCACGACGACGTCGTCGTCGAGCACGTCGTCCAATTCGACGCTGACGTCCAGCGATTTCCTGAGCCTGCTCGTCAGCGAGCTCCAGAACCAGAATCCGCTGGATGCGACCTCGACCACCGACCTCGTCAATCAGCTCACCTCCTACGCGAATTTCACCTCCCAGCAGTCGATCAACTCCAACCTTACTTCGCTCGCGAGCTCGTTCTCCAGCCTCGTGACGCTGAATTCGGTGAACTACATCGGCCACACCGTCGAGGCGAAGACGGATACCTCGACGCTGAGCAACGGCTCGGCGACGTTCGGCTACTCGCTGTCCTCGACCGCATCCGACGTCTCGATCAGCATCTCGGATTCCTCCGGCAACGTCGTCTACACGGGGACCGGGACCGGCAATTCCGGCTCCAACAGTTTCACCTGGGACGGCAAGGACTCCAGCGGCAACCAGCTCTCCGACGGCGGTCAGTATACGATCTCGGTGACCGCGACGAATTCCTCCGGCAATTCGGTCCTCAACTACACGACCGTCACCGGCACGGTGACCGGCATCGACACCTCGACCTCGACACCCTCGCTGACCGTGAACGGCGTTTCCGTCAGCGCCGCCAACATCATCGGCGTCACATCCTGATTGCTTCCGGAGTTTTATCATGAGTCTCAGCGGCGCATTATCCTCGGCGATCTCGGCGCTCAGTGCGCAGAGCCAGTCCCTGTCGATGATCAGCGACAACATCGCCAATTCCGATACGACCGCCTACAAGACGACGTCCGGGATGTTTGATGCGCTCGTGACGGCGTCGAGCAACACGACCTCTTACGCCTCGGGCGGCGTCACCGTCTCGGGCCGCGCCAACATCACCCAGCAGGGCCTGCTGGCTGCGACCTCCAACGCCACCGACGTCGCGATCCAGGGCTCCGGGTTTTTCGTGGTGACCAATGCCACGTCGGGCGGCACCGTCGCCTACACCCGCAACGGTGCCTTCACCACCGACAATGCCGGCTATCTCCAGAACAACGGCTACTATCTCGAGGGATGGCGCACCGACGCCGACGGCAATGTCGTCGGCAGCGAGTCGGCGAGCAATCTCGAACCGATCAATACCCAGGTCGCCTCGACCAGCGGCAGCGCCACGACCAAGACCACGATCGCGGCCAACTTGCCGTCGGATGCGGCCACCGGCGATACCTATACCAGCTCGATGACGGTCTACGATTCGCTCGGCGCCGCGAACTCGATGCAGATCACCTGGTCCAAGACCGGCACCAACAGCTGGAGTGCAAGCTTCGCCAACCCGACCTCAACCTCGGATACCACCACCGCGACGGGCACGGCTTCCGGCACGATCGACATCACTTTCAACAGCGACGGCTCGCTCGCCAGTACCAGCCCGGACCCGGCGACGGTCTCGATCACAGGCTGGACCGATGGCGCGGCCGACAGCACCATCACCATGGATCTCGGCACCGCCGGCAAGACCGATGGCCTCACGCAATATGCCTCCGGCGAGACCACGCCGTCCGTCAACGTCACCAGCATCGATTCCGACGGCCTGTCCTACGGCAAGCTGTCCAGCATCGCGATCGGCGATAACGGCGTGGTCAACGCCACCTATTCCAACGGCCAGACCATCGCGATCTACAAGATCGCCGTGGCAACCTTCGCCGCTCCCAACGGGCTCGCCGCTTCCAGCGACGGGATCTATTCGGCGACCGTGACGTCGGGCAATGCCGCGTTGCAGGCCTCCGGCGAGAACGGCGCGGGCACCATCTTCGGCAGCGAACTGGAGTCCTCGACCACCGACACCAGCAGCCAGTTCTCCAGCATGATCTCGGCGCAGCAGGCCTATTCAGCGGCGTCCCAGGTCATCTCGACCGTCAACAAGATGTACGACACCCTGATCTCGGCGATGAGGTGAGTGGTGCGCAGTGAGGAGTCCAGGGATGCCGGAGAGGGGTTGCTGCGTCGGCTGCAACGGCTGGTGGCGCGGGCCACGACCGTCAGGGGCCGCGACCGCAGGCAATTGCTCGCACTGATCGACGAGGTCGAGACGGCCCGCCGCGGCCTGTTGCGGGAGTGCGCGGAGATCGAGAGCGAGATGAGGCAAGCGACCGTCAGGAAGAGCGCGATCGGGGCTTACCTGCGTAACGCGCAGGTAAGCCGCGGCAGACGGACTAACTAGAAGAAGGCGATGACCATGACTGTAGCCAAAGCCACGAGAACGAGCGCTGCACACGGCGACACGCGGATCAAGTCGCTGATCGCGCTCATCGACGTTCTGACCGCGCTGGTCGCCGAGGAGAATGTGGAGCTCGCCAAGGGCCTGCCGGCCTCGCGCCTGAAGCAGGTCGACGAGAAGAACCGCCTGGCGGAGATGTTCGAACGGACCGTTGCCGAGTGCGCGGCGGGTACGACCAGCCTGAACGTCCCGGACCGGATCCTGCGCGAGCAGCTGATGGAGCGGATCCTGAAGCTGCGCGCGGCGATGGACGAGAACCTGGTGCGCCTGCGCGCGGCGATCGAGGCCAGCAACCGCCGGATCGAGGCCGTCATGCAGGCGATCCGCGAGCAGATCGCGGCGGTGTCGCCCTATGGCGCCTCCGGCCGGGTCGCGGCGCGCCCCGTCTCCAGCGGCACCAGCCGCAGCGCCTGACGAGTCGAGGATCCCGCCGTGTCACTCAATATCGCACGATCGATCGCCTTCAGCGGGCTGTCGGCCACGTCGGTGCAGATCAGCGTGACGTCGTCGAACATCTCGAACGCCGACACGACGGGCTACACCGCGAAGACCGCCAGCCAGTCGAGCAGCGTCACCAACGGTGTCGGCACCGGCGTCACCGTGACCGGCATCACCTCGACGGTCGACAAGCTGCTGTTGAAGTCGCTGGTCGGGGCAACCTCCGACCTCGGATCGGCCGATACGACCAACACCTATCTGACCTCGCTCGAAAAGCTCTACGGCTCGACCAGCAGCAGTGGCGACAGCTCCACGGGAACCTCGCTTGCGAACAGCATCGCCTCGCTGGAATCGGCGCTATCGTCGCTGGCGAGCACGCCGAGCAGCGCCTCGCTGCAATCCAACGTCATCAGCGCGCTCGACGACGTCGCGAGCCAGTTGCGGGAGACATCGAGCGGCATCCAGAAGCTGCGCTCCGACGCCGACCAGGACATCTCGTCCTCCATCGACGAAGTGAATGGGGATCTGGAGCAGATCGCGGATCTCAACGCTGCGATCAAGCAGACGGCGGCGGCCGGCCAGTCGACCGCGGACCTGGAGGACCAGCGCAACACCGCGCTCCAGGACGTCGCCTCCAAGATGAACATCAGCTATTTCACGGCGTCGAACGGCGATCTCCAGATCTATACCACGTCCGGCCAGGCGCTGGTCGACAGTTCGGCGCACGCGATCAGCTATACCGCCGCGGCCAACGTGACGGCGTCGACGACTTACACCGCCGGCTCGTCGTCGAGCGGCTTCAGCGCGATCACGGTGAACGGCGTCGATATCACCTCCCAGATATCGGGCGGCGACATCGGCGCGCTCGTCACGCTCCGCGACAAGACCCTGCCGGCGGCGCAGTCCCAGCTCGACCAGCTCGCACAGCAGCTCGCCTCGGCCATGAACAGCGTCTCGAACGGCGCCTCTTCGGTGCCGGCGCCCACCAGCCTGACCGGTACGACTGCCGTCACCAGTAGCACGGCGCTCTCCGCCACCGGCACGGTGCGCATCGCCGCCACCGACCAGAGCGGCAATCTGGTCTCCTACGGTGATCTCGACCTGTCGTCCTATGCCACGGTCGGCGATCTCGTCACCGCGATCAACGGCATCTCCGGACTCTCCGCGTCGGTCGATTCGGACGGTCATCTCTCGATCACGGCGACCGGCTCCGGCAATGGCGTCGCCATCAACGAGATGACGAGCTCGGTGGGAAGCTCCGGCGAAGGGTTTTCGGAGTATTTCGGTCTCAACGACTTGGTAACTGGAACGAGCGCTTCGGATATCGCGGTCAACAGCAAAATCCTGTCCGGGACCAACGAGCTTCAGCTCGCGACACTGGACTCCTCCTCGAGCCTGACGGTCGGCGGTTCGGTGCTGTCGTCGGGGTCTGCCACCGTCGTCAATGCCTTCTACGATGCCTTGACGGAGTCCCGGACATTTTCCTCCACCGGCGGGCTCGCCGCCACCACCGGCTCCCTCGCCGATTACGCCTCGGCCGTCGTCTCCGACGTCGCGAGCAAGTCGTCGCAGGCCTCCACCAACTACACCGCCAAGGAGACCGCGCAGTCGACCTATGCGAACTCGCTGTCGTCGCAGTCGGGCGTCAACCTGGACGAGGAATCGGCGAAGCTCAGCACGCTCCAGAACAAATATTCGGCAGCTTCCGCGCTGATCCAGGCCATCAACTCGATGTATTCGTCGCTGCTCTCCGCCGTGCAGTCGACATAGGAGGCAGTGGGGCATGGTGGCGATGCGGGTCGCGACCTTCGCGCAGTCGAGCAAGATGATCTCCGACGCGCTGCGCGTGCAGGCGGTGATGGCCGAGAAGCAGGTCCAGGAATCGTCGGGCATCATCTCGAGCGATCTCGGCGGCTACGGCTCGGACGCCCAGCACGTCGTCAACCTCCAGGTCTCGGTGACGCGCGCGCAGTCCTATATCGACGCCGCGACGCTCGCCGACAGCAAGGTGCAGGTGATGTATTCGGCGATCGGCTCCATGACCGACATCATCACTCAACTTCGCTCCCAGCTCAGCGCCGCCTCGACCGGAAGCTCGACCGAGACGACCTCGGTGATCAGCTCCGCCCAGCAGATGCTGGAGGAGATGGGGTCGATCATGAACACCCAATATGACGGCCAATATGTCTTTGCCGGCGGCAAGACGGACACGGCCCCGGTCGATCTCACGAGCTTCTCGTCGGGGACGGGGTCCCTCACCACGGCGGACAGCAGCTACTACGCTGGCGACGACGAGATCGCCTCGGTGCGTGTCGGTGCCGGTGAAACCGTCTCCTATGGTGTCACCGCCGACAATTCGGCGTTCGAGGAGGTGATGCGTGTGCTGAAATTCGTGGCCAACAGCACCTCGCTCTCATCCGCGGACATCTCCAGCGCGCTCGATCTTGCCGGCACTGCGCTCGACGACACGGCAGCCGTGCAGGCGAAGCTTTCCAGCGCGGCGTCCTCGATCGAGACGGCCAGCGCCCGCCAGAGCGACTACAAGAGCTATGCCGAGACGTTATCGAGCGACCTCACCAGCGTCGACGTCGCCGCCATCACGGCGGAGCTCTCGACCTACGAGTCGCAACTGACTGCGTCCTATTCGGCGCTTGGCAAGATCCTGAGTCTGAACCTTGCGAGCTATCTGAAATAGGACGGGCTATTCGGCCGCGATGCGCTCCATTGCCATGGCGCGCAGCCTGGCGCGCTGGATCTTCACGCCGTTGGCGCTGTCGGTGACGGGAAAGGCGTCCACGAGATAGATCCGGGCCGGCACCTTGTAGCCGGCGAGCCGCTCCCGCAAATGCGAGACCAGCGTCTCCTGGTTCGGCGGCTCCGCTGTCGGGATGACGAAGGCGACACAGCGCGCCTGGCCCTTCAAGTCGACTGCAACCACCTGGGCGTCAGCCACGCCGCCATGTGATTTGAGCTCGTCCTCGATCTCGCCGGGCCCGACGAGGAAGCCGCCGAGCCGCATCGCATCGCCTGCTCGGGTCTCGTAGACGAAGGAGCCGTCGCCGCGCAGACGACCGAGGTCGCCGGTGCGGAAGAACCCGTCCGCGGTGATCGCATCGCGCGTCGCATCCGGATTGTTGAAATAGCCGAGGAAGCGTGACGGCGCACTGATCTCGATCTCGCCGGAGACGCCGGGAGCCGCGAGCTCGCCGGTCTCGGTGTCGCGTACGCGCACGCTTGCGTCGGGCGACATCGGCCAGCCGCCGCCTTCGATGCGATCGGAAAAGGCGTCACTGGCGCGAGCGATCGCGAACAGGGCCTGGACCTCGCTCGAGCCGTAGAGGCCGAACAGCGGCAGGCCGCGCGCTTCGGCCTCCGCGGCCAGCTCGCGCCATCCGGGCTGAAACGCTGCGTAGCCGCAGAGTTCGAGATGCGGAAACGGCCGGGGCGCATCGGTGAGGGCGAGGATGCGGCGGAACATCTCGTCCGAGCCGAACGAGTGCGTGATCCTGTGCTGGTCGAGGATCTTCAGCGCCGCTGTCGCCTCGAAGGCGTCGAGCACGTGGATGGCTGCACCGGCTGCCACGAAGCCGAGCAGGCTCGTCATGCCAAACGTGCCGCAGAACGGCAGCATGGCCAGCAGCGAATGACGCTGCGGATCGAGCCGAAGCGCCTTGGCGACGGAGGCGGCGTGGCTCGCCAGCGTCCGCTGCGAATGCGCGACGAGCTTCGGCCCCTTGGTCGTGCCCGATGTGGTGTAGAGCAGCACCGGCAGGTCGATGTCGTCCTGGGCAGGGCGAGTGGGTGGATACGACCTGTCGAAGGCATCGAAGCCCACGCAGGGCCATTGCGCCGGAATCGCTTCGGCTCCGACCACTGCCAGCTTCTGCAGCGCGGGGACTTCGTCCTTGGCGAGGTCGGCGAGGATCGCGGCAAAATCGATAGAGCGGAACGCGGCCTCGAGTACCATCAGCTTGGCGCCCGACAGCTGAAGCAGATGCGCGACTTCCGCACTGCGATAGCGCGTATTGACGGCCGCCACGATCGCGCCACGCCTTGCGGCGGCGAACAGCAGCGCAAGCCACTCGATCCGGTTGATCAGCCAGACGGCGACCACGTCGCCCTTGCCGATGCCTTGCGCCGCCAGCCAGGCCGCGGTCTGCTCTATCTTGGCTGCGAATTCCGCGCGTGACACCGGCGTGCCGTCGAATACGAAGGCGGGATCGGCGGCGGGCTCTGACCGGATCAGCGATTGCAGTGAAAACGCGTTGGCATTCATGGCAACCGAACTAACCCGATCGTGCGGACCTGTCTACTTGGTGCCGAACATCCGGTCGCCGGCATCGCCCAGGCCTGGCACGATGTAGCCGTGGTCGTTCAGTCGCTCGTCGATCGCGGCGGTCCAGATCGGCACGTCGGGGTGCTCGCCCTGGAACTGCGCAATGCCCTCGGGCGCGGCCAGAAGGCACACGAAGCGGATGTCGCGGGCGCCGCGAGCCTTGAGCAGGGAGGCGCCGGCGCAGGCCGAGTTGCCGGTCGCCAGCATCGGGTCCATCAGGATCACGGTGCGGTCGGACAGGTCCTGCGGCGCCTTGAAGTAATATTCCACGGCCTGCAATGTCTCGGGGTCGCGGTAGAGCCCGATATGGGCGATGCGCGCCGAAGGCATCAAAGCGAGCATGCCGTCGAGGAAGCCGACGCCGGCGCGCAGGATCGGCGCCAGCGTGAGCTTCTTGCCGGCGATCTTGGGCGCCTGCATCGCCGCGATCGGCGTCTCGATCTCGACCAGCTCCAGCGGCAGGTCGCGCGTCACCTCGTAGCCCAGCAGCATCCCGATCTCGTTCAGGATTTCGCGAAAGCTCTTGGTCGAGCGGTCCTTCTCCCGCATCAGCGAGAGCTTGTGCTGGACCAGGGGGTGGGCGACGACGTTGACGTGGCTGGTGCTCATGAAACCGCTCTACACGGTTCGGCGAAATTGCGCCAGATCGGCCAGGTTCTTCGCCCAAAGCTTTTCGTTCAAGCCTTTTCCGCGAGACGGATGGCCTCAACCGGGCATCGCCACCGCGCTGCGGGCCCGGTTGCTCGCCGCGTAGGCAGCCATGGTCAATTCACGGTCGATCGCCCTGCGCATCGCATCCATCGCGGGCTGACGCAGGCGTTGCTTCGCGGTTGCATGTGATGGCTTGTGGACGGCGCGTAGCGCGGCGATGGTCTCCGCAAGGGCGCCCTCGATGGCTTCCGGTGCAACCACGCGATCGAGGAAGCCGGCGGTCAGCGCCTCCTCGGGCTCGTACATTTCACCGAGCGTGGCGGTGCGGCTGAGCCAGGCCGGATGCAGGCGACTGCGCGCGAGCTCGATGGCAAAGCTCGGCGGCGCGATGCCGATCGCGACCTCGTTCAGCCCCATGCGATGCGGCCCGCGCGCGCCCAGCCTGACGTCGCAGGCGAGCAGCAGGAACGTTCCCATCGGAAAGGCGTGGCCTTCCATCACGCCGATGGTCGGATGCGGAAACGCCATTAGCCGCAGCGCAAGCTCGGCGCCGGCCCGGACCATTTCGAGGCTGTTGGCGGCATCGCCCGACGCGAATACCTTCAGGTCGAAGCCGGCAGAGAAGATGCCGGGCCGCGCCGAGCGCAGCACCACGATCTCTGCTTCCGTCTCGGCGCGACCGAAGGCGGCGCCGATCGCCGCCAGCATCTCGGTTGACATCACATTGACCTTGCCGTCGTCGAGCCCGATCTGGGCGACGCCGTCTTTCAGCTGGTAGCTCACTCCCTTGGTCATCTGCCGCTCCCTGTCATCGTTACGGCTTGACTGTCGAAGGCTGATGTAGACCAATCAATATAATTTTTTGCGACGGGAGAGCGCCATGCCGGCCGTGCCGAAACACCGCCAGCCCATCATCAATGCCGCGGTGACGCTGTTCCGCCGCCAGGGTTTTGCCCGGACCGGGCTGAACGACATCGTCGACGTCAGCGGGGCGCCCAAGGGCTCGCTCTACCATTACTTTCCGGATGGGAAATCCTCGATCGCGGTGGCGGCGGTGGAGGAGGCGGGCCGCCGCGTCGCGGCGACGGTCGCCAAGCTCGCGGAGGAGTGCGGCACGACCGCCGACCTGTTGCGAGCGCACGCCAGATTGCTGGTAGGCTGGATGCAGGGCTCCGGCTTTCGCAATGGCTGCCCGATCACGACCGTGCTGCTCGAGCTTGCACCGCGCGAGCGTGCCGTGTCCGATGCCGGTCGCAAGGCCTATGCGGCGCGATTATCGATCCTGCGCGACAAGCTGCTCGCGGACGGCTTTGCCAGACCTCGCGCCGAAGCGCTGGCCGTGCTCTGCACCTCGGCGCTCCAGGGCGCGCTGATCCAGGCCCGCGTCGAGCGCAGCGGCCGGCCGATCGAGGTCACGGCGGCGGAATTGGCGCGGCTGATCGAGGCGGAGCGGAGGAGCTAGATCCCGAGCCCACGCGCGACAAGCGTGATCACGAGGGTCAGGATCGCGCCCCAGATCAGGCTCAGCGTCATGGTCAGGATGGTCACCGTGACCGCCTGCTCCAGATTCCCCTTGATGAGCGGCATGCTAGCCGTCCGAGGCTGGGCTCGCGGTGACGTGCATGCCCAGCAGCAATGCGCCCATCAACGCGACCAGGATGACGATCTTGAACTCGATCATGTCGTTACCTCCCAAGCCGGGCCAGATGTCGCTTCACCCCGTCCAGCCATCGTGCCGCCAGCGCGACCAGCGGATTTCCCTGGTTGTCGATGTCGAGTTCGAAGGTCCCGGCAGGAAACACCAATGCGCAGCGTACCGGCGCGCTCCGGCGGTTGGCGAATTCCACCGCCGAGCTCTTGAACAGGAAGAGGCCGCCGGCACGTCCGGTTGCCTCGCGGGCAACCCAGAGGCCCGCATGGTTATGCCCAATGAAGAAGGCGGGAATGGCGGCACTGACGACATCGGGATCGAGCGGCTTGAGCGCCGTTCCAGCGCCAATGTCGGGCGCCGTCGTTCGTGCCTCCGGCAGGTGGCGTACGGCTTGGAGAGCGATCGCGGCCATGGCGGCCTCCTCACACATCTGCAAGGTCATGATATCTGCCGCGCCGGGTCAGGCGGGCAGACGCCAGACATAGATTGCGGTCCTCAGTGCGATGAGCGCGGTGAGCACGCTGCCCATCGAGAGCAGGGTCAGCGCGCCGAGCGCCAGGCGCTTGAGCTGCGCCTTGCGCGCCGTCAGGATTCGCATCGGGCGCTCCGCCCAGGCGACAGGCTGCTCGAGGCCATGGGTCAGCATCGACATTTTCGGAAGTCCTCGTCTTTGTGCGGCGAGAGCCGCGCCGATCTGTCCCGTATGATGATGTTCGTGGCGTAGGATTGCGAGATGAGCGTCGGGGCCGCCGTATAGGAATGTCATAAGGAAACCGGACGTCGTGACGGCAAGCCTTTGAAGAGGTCGGCGCGCCGCTTCGATCGAACCTCGGACGGCGCTGGGGCCGAATGCGTGATGCCGATGGCTGCGGCGAAAGCGAGCCGCAGCCGTGGTTCTTCGATCTGGTTGCAGAAATCGTCCAGCGTCGCTTCCGCGCTCCGTTGCTGCCCGTTGATCGCCGCGCTGAGTTTTGAGGTGGTCCGCCGGAAGAAATGCGGGGCATCGTCAAGCTCGCGCCGGCCGCCGAGACGATCGAGCTCCGCGGCAAGCGCCGCAACGTTGAGCCTGTCGGATTCGTCCAGCGTCACTGTAAAGCGCAGCATGGCCAGTTGCCAGGCGCGAAGCAGCCTGCGAGGTCCGTCGGCTGATGGCGCCATGCGACAACCAAATGGCTGCGCCGCGTCAGGCGCCGACGCCATCGATCAGTTCCTCGTCGGCGATCGCGGCGAAGGCTCGCACCATCTCCCGCTGCGCGGCAGCGTCCAGCGGCACGATCGGCAATCTTGTGGCCGGCGACATCAGACCCAGCACGCTCAGGGCGTTCTTGAGCGCCGCCGGGCTATCCTTGGCGAGACAGGCGATCAGCGGAATGAGACGTTTGTGCAGGTAACGTGCCGATTGCAGCCGTCCCTGCCTGATCTGCGAAAAGATCGTGCGGCACAGATCGGGGGCGATGTTGGAGATTTCCGAGATCGCGCCGTCGCCGCCATCAGCGATGTAGCCGAAGGCGGTGACGTCGTCGCCGGAAAGAAAGCGGAAGCCGGCTGGCAGCAGCCGGCCCATGCGCATCGGTCGGGTGATGTCGCAGCTTGCATCGCGCAGGCCCACGAACTGGCGGGACTCGACGAGACGCAGAAGCGTCTCGTCGGCGAGCGGGCGCAACGTGCGGGAGGGAATGTCGTGCAGGATCACGGGCAAGCCTGTCGCGCCGGCGATCGCGCGGAAGTGCGCCAGCATCCCCTCCTGCATAGGCTTGTTGTAGGCGGGCACCACCGTCATGACGGCGTCGGCGGCGGCTGCTTCGGCCCGCCGCGCGAGTTCGACGGCATGGCTGGTCGCATTCGACATCGCGCCGGCGATGATCCGTACACGCCCGCGGGCGACATCGACCGCGGTACGAATGACGAGCTCCTGTTCGGCCGGCGAGAGCGTCGGCGCCTCGCCAGCGGTCTCGCAGACCACCAGCGCAGGAACGCCGGCCGCGATCTGGCGCTCGCAAAGAGCTGCGAACGCCTTGAGGTCGATCGTACCCGCCGCTTCGAACGGAGTAGGCATGTCCGGGATGAAGCCGGTGAACCACGCTGAAGGGGGAGTGAACATGGCTTTTCGCTTGTCTGCGCCCGCTCAGGCGGCGCGGCGTGCGTTGTTGCTGCGTGGGCTCTTGCCCATGTCGAGCTCGATCTCGCGCGGCAGCTCGACGATGGTTTCGGGATGCTGGCCGTTCTCGAACAATGCGTATTTGATGGCCTGGGCGCGGCTGACGAACAGGCCGCCATAGAGCCCGTTCTGTTCCTGCGCGACCCACTGTCCGCTATGATTGCGGCCGATGAAGACGATGGTCGAGGGCGAGCTGCACGAGGGAGGTTCAACGAGCTTCACGGATGTGTTCCTTCCGATTGACGGAGGTAGCGGGCATGTCCCGCAACCGTCCGATCAATATCGTTTCAAGCGGATATGATTTCGAGTGAGGCTGCGCGGCGATCTCATAAGCGCGCCATAAAGGCCAGCGTTCAGCTCATCCCATCGACCACATGAACCAGCGCGAACAGCGCGCCGAACGAGGCGCATTCGTCCCAATGGTTGAGCGCGGCCCGGAACGGCGGCTCGCGCTGCAGAAGGGCGACAGCCGCACACAGGATGATGGACATCCAGAGCAGGGCTTTGAGGCTCCGTCCGAAGCCGATGCTGCCGAACGCGGCAAACCCGGAGAGGAGTACGACGCGGACGGCAAAGCGCGCGATCACCCGTGACGGGCTCAGGGCCGGCGATATGTCCGAAGATCGCGGCAAGGCGCGAACCTCCCGCTGGCTCAGCTGAAATTTTCGCAGCCGACGGGCTCGTAGAACGGGTCCGGAGCAGGCCGCACGGTGGGAACGCTTGGCCGCGCCGTCTCAACGGCCAATGCCTGGACCTCGAGGAAGGCCGACAGCAGCGCGAGCGCCAGGTCGGCGTGCCGAGCCTCCACCGCGGCGTCGAGCCAATCCGGCAACTCGCGCTCGCGCGAGAGTGCGCAATGCCACTCACCCTCGTCATAGGCGATGCGACGGACCTGCCACAGCGGCAGTTCGAGCTCCATCAGCGCCAGCGCGGCGTCGGCCCATGCCTCCACATCGACCAGGCGCATCACACGCGCGGTGCGCTCGCTCTGTCCGAGTAAGGGGAAGCGCCGGCAGGCCGTGTTGATGATTTCGAGCATCAGCGGTCGCGACATCGTATGCGCATCGCGCAGACGTTCGCTGAGTGATGACGGATCATAGCGTCGGAGAGCGGCGGTCATGTCAGGCCTCCCGGAATTGGTGTCGGTCAGTCGGCCGGCCTCCCCAAGATGGCTGAAAGGGCATTTGAAAACGAGATGAGAAAGGGATGGAAAGTATAGGGATTCCATAAGTGTGCGGATGGGGCGGGGAGGGGGCGCAATGGACCGCCTCGCGCCGCACGCGGCGTTCGGCCGGCGCCACCAGCCCGGCCTTTATGAGATTCCTATAACTTCGCCATGGCCCTCATCTCGAAAACCTATGTCCGCGGTGGCACTTGAACGCGGTGAAAGTTCCGGCCAGGAGCCGCGTTGCGCTTGATCCATCGCAAGTGGACTGCCGGGAAATAAAGACACAGTTGCCTCCCTGGCGGAGTGCAACGAGGAGTATTCCCATGATGGACATTCTGATGCTGGCGCTGGGCTTCGCGTTCTTCGCCCTTGCGATCGGCTACACCTATGCCTGCGAACGGCTGTGACGGAGCGGATCATGATCTTCGATTATTCGCTCGCCGGTGCCGTGTCGCTTGGCCTCCTGATCTACCTCACTTATGCGCTGCTGCGGCCCGAGCGGTTCTGACCCGTGCTGCTGATTGTCGAACTGCTGCTGGCTGACGCTGCGCTCGTCGCCTGCCTGCTTGCGTTGTTCCTGCCGCTTCTACGGCGGACACAAAGTCTGAAGGGTTAATGCCATGACTGTGATCGGTTGGCTCCAGATCATTCTTTTCTGCGTCATCATCGTCGCACTGACCAAGCCGCTCGGCTGGTACATGACGCGCGTGTTCAACGGCGAGCGCACGTTCCTGTCGCCGGTGCTGCGGCCGATCGAGGCCGGCATCTACTGGATTTCCGGCGTCGACGAGAAGCGCGAGCAACACTGGGTGACTTATACGGTCGCCATGCTGCTGTTTCACGTCGGCGGCTTCCTCATCATCTACGGCGTGATGCGGCTCCAGGCCGTGCTGCCGTTCAACCCGGCCGGGCAGGGCGCGGTCGCGGAGGATCTCTCCTTCAACACGGCAATGTCGTTCATCACCAACACCAACTGGCAGAACTACGGCGGTGAAAGCACGCTGTCCTATCTGCCCCAGATGGTCGGCCTGACGCACCAGAACTTCCTCTCGGCGGCGACCGGCATTGTGCTGGCGGTGGCGCTGATCCGCGGCTTTGCGCGCGCATCGATGCGCACGGTCGGCAATTTCTGGGTCGACGTCACCCGTTGCACCCTCTACGTCCTGCTGCCGATCTGCGTCGTCTACGCACTGTTCCTTGTCTCGCAGGGCATGCCGCAGACGCTCGGTGATTATGTCGAAGCCACCACGCTCGAAGGCGCCAAGCAGACCATTGCGGTCGGCCCGGTGGCGTCCCAGGTTGCGATCAAGATGCTAGGCACCAATGGCGGCGGCTTCTTCAACGCCAATGCCGCGCATCCGTTCGAGAACCCGACCGCGCTGTCGAATTTCGTGCAGATGCTGTCGATCTTCGTGCTCGGCGCGGCGCTGACCAACGTGTTCGGCCGCATGGTCGGCAACCAGCGCCAGGGCTGGGCCATCCTCGCCGTGATGGGCGTGCTGTTCCTGGCCGGTGTCGCCGTCACCTATTGGGCGGAAGCCAGCGGCACCTCGACTCTCCAGGCGCTCGGCCTGACCGGCAACATGGAGGGCAAGGAGGTCCGGTTCGGCATTGTTGCTTCCTCGCTGTTCGCCGTGATCACCACGGCGGCCTCCTGCGGCGCGGTCAACGCCATGCATGACAGCTTCACCGCGCTCGGTGGCATGATCCCGCTGATCAACATCGAGCTCGGCGAGATCATCGTCGGCGGCGTCGGCGCCGGCATGTACGGTATGCTGCTGTTCGTGATCCTCGCGATCTTCGTCGCAGGCCTGATGGTCGGCCGCACGCCGGAATATGTCGGCAAGAAGATCGAGGCGCGCGAGGTCAAGATGGCGATGCTCGCGATCCTGATCCTGCCGCTGATGATCCTGGGCTGGTCGGCCGTCGCGGTCGTGTTGCCGACGGGCGTCGCCTCGATGGCCAATGCCGGCCCGCACGGCTTCACCGAGGTGCTCTATGCCTACTCATCGCAGACCGGCAACAACGGCTCGGCCTTTGCAGGGCTTATCGGCAATACGCTGTTCTACAATCTGACGGGCGCATCCGCGATGTTCGTCGGCCGCTTTCTGATGATCGTTCCGGCCATGGCGATCGCGGGCGCGCTCGCCGAGAAGAAATCCATCCCGCCGTCGATGGGCACGTTCCCCACCACCGGCGGCCTGTTCGTCGGCCTCGTGGTCGGCGTCATCCTGATCATGGGCGGCCTGACCTTCTTCCCGGCGCTTGCCCTCGGTCCCATCGTCGAGCATCTCGCGATGAATGCCGGCAACGTCTTCTGATCCAGATCTCTCGGAGTGACCTCCATGGAACCAGTTTCTAAAGCCAACAAGCGCATGCCGGTCTCGGCCATGCTGGATCCCAAGATCGTGTTGCCGGCCATCGGCGCGGCGTTCGCCAAGCTCGATCCGCGGTCCATGATCAAGAATCCCGTGATGTTCGTGGTCGAGATCGTGGCCGCGCTCACCACCGTGATTTTCCTGCGCGATCTCGTCACCGGCGGCGAGGGCCTCGGCTTCACCTTCCAGATCATCCTCTGGCTGTGGTTCACGGTGCTGTTCGCCAATCTCGCCGAAGCCGTCGCCGAAGGCCGCGGCAAGGCGCAGGCCGAGTCGCTGCGCAAGACGCGGACCGAGAGCCAGGCCAAGCTCCTGACCGGTGCCGGACAAGACGTCAAGCTCGTGCCGGGCACGAGCCTGAAGGTCGGCGATCTCGTGTTGGTCGAGGCCGGCGACACCATTCCCTCCGACGGCGAGGTGATCGAGGGCGTCGCCTCCGTCAACGAGGCCGCCATCACCGGCGAATCTGCGCCCGTCATTCGCGAGTCCGGCGGTGACCGCTCGGCCGTGACCGGCGGCACGCAGGTGCTGTCCGACTGGATCCGCGTCCGCATCACGGCCGCCCAGGGCTCGACCTTCATCGATCGCATGATCAAGCTGGTCGAGGGCGCCGAACGGCAGAAGACGCCGAACGAGATCGCGCTCAACATCCTGCTCGCCGGCCTCACCATCATCTTCGTGTTCGCCACCGTCACCATTCCGAGCTACGCGGCCTATGCCGGCGGCTCGATCTCGGTGATCGTGCTGGTCGCCCTGTTCGTGACGCTGATCCCGACCACGATCGGCGCGCTGCTCTCGGCGATCGGCATCGCCGGCATGGACCGCCTGGTGCGCTTCAACGTGCTGGCGATGTCCGGCCGCGCCGTCGAGGCCGCCGGCGACGTCGACACGCTGCTGCTCGACAAGACCGGGACGATCACGCTCGGCAACAGGCAGGCCACTGCGTTCCGCCCCGTGCGCGGCGTGACCGAGCAGGAGCTGGCGGATGCAGCCCAGCTCGCCTCGCTCGCCGACGAGACGCCGGAAGGCCGTTCCATCGTCGTGCTGGCGAAGGAGAAGTACGGCATCCGTGGCCGCGACATGGCCGAGTTGGGTGCCACCTTCATCCCGTTCACGGCGCAGACCCGCATGAGCGGAGTCGATGCCGGCGGCTCGTCGGTGCGCAAGGGCGCGGTCGATGCCATGCTGAACTATGTCAGTGGCGGTGCGCCGCTGGCGGTTGCTTCGGGCAACGCGGCACGGGCGATCCAGCCGGCCGCGCTGTCGGATCTCGGCCGCGAGGTTCAGACCATTGCCGATGACATCGCCAAGGCCGGCGGCACGCCGCTTGCTGTGGCCAAAGACGGCAAGCTGCTCGGCGTCATTCAGCTCAAGGACATCGTCAAGGGCGGCATCCGCGAGCGTTTTGCCGAGCTGCGCCGCATGGGCATCCGTACCATCATGATCACCGGCGACAACCCGATGACGGCGGCCGCGATCGCGGCGGAGGCCGGCGTCGACGACTTCCTGGCGCAGGCCACCCCCGAGGACAAGCTGAAGCTGATCCGCGACGAGCAGGCCAAGGGCAAGCTGGTTGCGATGTGCGGCGACGGCACCAACGACGCGCCGGCGCTCGCGCAGGCCGACGTCGGTGTCGCCATGAACACCGGCACCCAGGCTGCCCGCGAGGCCGGCAACATGGTCGACCTCGATTCCAACCCGACCAAGCTGATCGAGGTGGTCGAGATCGGCAAGCAGCTGCTGATGACGCGCGGCGCGCTGACGACGTTCTCGATCGCCAACGACGTCGCAAAGTACTTTGCGATCATCCCGGCGATGTTCCTGGCGTTCTACCCGCAGCTCAACGTGCTCAACGTCATGAACCTGTCGAGCCCGCAGAGCGCCATCCTGTCGGCGATCATCTTCAACGCGCTCATCATCATCGCGCTGATTCCGCTCGCGCTGAAAGGCGTCGCTTACCGTGCAGTCGGCGCCGGCGCGCTGCTCCGCCGCAACCTCTTGATATACGGCCTCGGCGGCATCGTCATTCCATTCATCGGTATCAAGGCGATCGACCTCGTCGTCACCGCCTTGCACCTGGCCTAACCCCGTCATTGCGAGCGAAGCGAAGCAATCCAGAGATGCATCCGCGATGAAGAGCCTGAATTGCTTCGTCGCTTCGCTCCTCGCAATGACGGAAGAAACAGGAGACCCAACATGCTCAGAGAAATCCGCCCCGCCATCGTCCTCTTGCTGGTGCTCACCGCCATCACCGGCCTTGCCTATCCGCTCGCGATGACCGGCATCGCCGGCGCGCTCTTCCCCGCAAGGGCGCAAGGCAGCCTGATCGAGAAGGACGGCAAGGTGGTTGGCTCCGCCCTGATCGGGCAGGAGTTCAAGGACGACAAATATTTCCACGGCCGCCCCTCGGCGACGCTCGCGCCGGACCCGAATGATTCGACCAAGACGGTGTCCGCGCCCTACAATGCCGCCAATTCGGGCGGCTCCAATCTCGGTCCGACCAGCAAGGCGCTGGCCGACCGGCTGAAGGAGGACGTGGACAAGCTCAAGGGCGAGAATCCGAACGCGGCCGTCCCCGTCGACCTCGTCACCACCTCGGCCAGCGGCCTCGATCCGGATATCTCGCCGGAGGCTGCGCAATTCCAGATCCCCCGCGTGGCCAAGGCCAGGAATATGCCGGAGGAGGCGGTGAAGCAGCTTGTGGCTTCCAACATCCAGGGCCGTCTGCTCGGCCTGCTTGGCGAACCCCGGGTTAACGTATTGGCACTGAACCTTGCGCTCGATCGGGTGGCGGCGAAGTAGCGGTCTAGGCTCGCGGCGCGCGGACGATTATAGTTGCCGGCGAAGCTTTCTTCTCCCTCGCCCCGCTTGCGGGGAAAGGTGAAGGAAGCAGCCGGACAAGACAAATCGAGTAAGCCGCCCTGATGGTCCGAGAGCGCCGCGATCCCGAACAACGACCGTCCCCCGAGGCGCTGCTGGAAGCGGCGCGCCGGGAGGACAGCGTCAGCGGCAAGCTGAAGATCTTCGTCGGCGCCGCCCCCGGCGTCGGCAAGACCTATGAGATGCTGCAAAGCGCTCACGCCAAGCGCAAGGCCGGCATCGACGTCGTAGTCGGCTTCGTCGAAACCCACGGCCGCGCCGAGACCGAGGCGCTGGTGCGCGGGCTCGAAGTCGTCCCGCGCAAGAGGCTCGACTACCGCGGTCAGACGGTCGAGGAGATGGACCTCGATGCCGTGATCGCACGCCGGCCGCAAATCGCGCTGGTCGACGAGCTTGCCCACACCAATGCGACCGGCAGCCGCCATCCCAAGCGCTATCTCGATGTCGAGGAGTTGCTGTCCCACGGTATCGACGTCTACACCGCCGTCAACATCCAGCACATCGAGAGCCTGAACGACGTCGTCGCCCAGATCACCCATGTCCGGGTGCGCGAGACGGTGCCGGATTCGGTGTTCGACCGCGCGGATGCGATTGAGCTGATCGACCTCACGCCCGACGACCTGATCCAGCGGCTGAAGGAGGGCAAGGTCTATGTGCCCAGGCAGGCCGAACGGGCGCTGGAGCACTATTTCTCGCCCGGCAATCTGACGGCATTGCGCGAGCTTGCGCTACGCCGGACGGCCGAACGGGTTGACGAGCAGCTTCTCACCCACATGCAGGCGAACGCGATCGCCGGTCCCTGGGCTGTGGGCGAGCGCATCCTGGTCTGTGTCAGCGAGGACCCGCGCGCCGCCGGCCTCGTGCGCTACACCAAGCGGCTGGCCGACCGGCTGCATGCGCCCTTCACCGCGATCTCGATCGAGACGCGGCGGTCACTCCAGCTTTCCGACGAGGAGCGCGACCGGCTGGCCGACACGCTGCGGCTTGCGGAATCGCTGGGCGGCGAGGCACTGACGATTCCTGCTGTCGGCGGCCGCATCGCCGACGACGTCGTCAATTTCGCCCAAGGCAACAACGTCACCCAGATCGTGATCGGAAAGTCGACCCGCTCGCGCTGGTTCGAGTTGACGCGCGGCTCGGTCGTGCACGATCTGGTTCGTCGTGCCGGCAATATCAGCGTTCATGTCATTCCCGGCGACGAGCTTCCGGCAGGGGACGCGCCCAAGACGGCGGTGCAGACCGCCGCGCGATCCGAGCCATTCAATCCGCTGCCACATCTGAAGGCACTCG
Source organism: Bradyrhizobium sp. UNPF46 (assembly GCF_006658625.1). Classification (NCBI taxonomy): domain Bacteria; kingdom Pseudomonadati; phylum Pseudomonadota; class Alphaproteobacteria; order Hyphomicrobiales; family Nitrobacteraceae; genus Bradyrhizobium; species Bradyrhizobium sp. UNPF46. The sequence continues at coordinate 359,215 of NZ_LFJB01000003.1, read as the reverse complement.
GGATCGTGCTGATCGGCCTTGGCGCCGCCAAGCTGATCCAGCCATATTTCGGCATCGAGAATGTCGATCTCGTGCTGCTGACTGCGGTGGTGGCAGTTGCCGTGCGCTATGGTCTGTGGCCGTCCCTGCTGGCGACGGTGGCGGCGTCGCTCTGCTACAATTTCTTCTTCATCCCGCCGATCTACACCTTCACGATCACCGATCCGACGAATGTCGCGGCCTTCGTACTGTTCATGGCGGTGGCGATGATCGTCTCCAATGTCGCGGCGCGCGTGCGCACGCAGGCCGATGCTGCGATCGGCCGCATCAGGACCACCGAGCAGCTCTATGCCTTCAGCCGCAAGCTTGCCGGTACCGCCACGCTCGACGACGTCCTGTGGGCGACCGCCTATCAGATCGCATTGATGCTGAAAGTTCGCGTGGTGCTGCTGCTGCCTGAGGATGGGCTGCTCACGGTGAAGTCCGGCTATCCGCCGGAGGACCAGCTCGACCAGGCCGACCTCGCCGCGGCCAATTGGGCCTGGAGCAACGATCGGCCGGCGGGCCGCGGTTCGGACACGCTACCTGGTGCAAAACGGCTGTTCCTGCCGATGCGCACCGGGCGCGGCCCGATCGGCGTCATCGGCATCGACGACGACCGCACCGGGCCGCTGCTGACGCCGGACCAGCGCCGGCTGCTGGATGCGCTCGTCGACCAGGGCGCGCTGGCGATCGAGCGTGTGCTGCTGGTCGAGGACATGGACCGCGTCAAGCGAACCGTCGAATCCGAACGGCTGCGCTCCGCGCTCCTGACCTCGATCTCCCACGATTTGAAGACGCCGCTCGCCTCCGTGTTGGGAGCGGCCTCGACCATGCGCGATCTCGCCGGCGCCTTGTCCGACACCGAGAAGCGCGATCTGCTCGCCACCGTCATCGACGAGTCCGAGCGGCTCAACCGCTTCATTGCCAATCTGCTCGACATGACCAAGCTCGAATCCGGCGCCATCGTGCCCAATGCGACGCTGCACGATCTCGGCGAGATCGTCGGCAGCGCGCTGCGGCGCGCCAGCAAGATTCTCACCGCGCACAAGGTCGAGCTGGAGCTGGCCGCCGATCTGCCGATGCTCCTGCTCGATGCCGTGCTGTTCGAGCAGGTGCTGTTCAATCTGCTCGACAATGCCGCCAAATACTCGCCACCCGAGACCACGATCTCGATCCGCGGCCGGCGCGACGGCGGTCATGTCGTGCTTGAGATCGCGGACGAGGGCGCCGGCATTCCGCCCGAGGAGCTCGAGAGCGTGTTCGACAAGTTCTATCGCGTGCAGAAGGGCGATCACGTCCGCCCCGGCACCGGCCTCGGCCTCGCCATCTCCCGCGGCTTCGTCGAGGCAATGCGCGGCACGATCTCGGCCGCCAATCGCAGCGAGCGGAGTGGCGCTGTCCTCACAATCCGTCTTCCCGTTCCGGCAGAAAGCCGCGCATTGGATACCGCCGCATGAGCGCTGCTCCGATCAAGGTCCTGGTCATCGACGACGAGCCGCCGATCCGAAAATTGCTGCGGATGGGGCTGACGACGCAAGGCTACGAAATCCTGGAGGCGTCGAACGGAAAGACCGCGCTGGAGAAGCTTGCCGAAGGACCGGCACTGATCATCCTCGACCTCGGCCTGCCCGACGTTCAGGGACACGAGCTGCTGCGCACCATCCGCGCCCGGAACGAAGGCGTGCCGATCGTGGTGCTGTCGAGCCGCGGCGACGAAGCCGGCAAGGTTCAGGCGCTCGATCTCGGCGCCGACGATTATCTGACAAAGCCGTTCGGTATGGACGAGCTCCTGGCGCGCCTGCGCGCTGCGCTGCGCCACCAGCTTCAGGTCAAGGGCGAGCGCCCGGTGTTCCGCACCGGCGATCTCTCGGTCGATCTCGTCCGCCGCATCGTCAAGGTCGGGGATCGTGACGTGAAGCTCTCGCCGAAGGAATATGATCTGTTGCGCGTGCTGGTGCAGCACGCCGGCAAGGTGCTCACCCACCGCTTCCTGCTCAGGGAGCTCTGGGACGAGCTGACCGACGCGCAATATCTGCGCGTCTATGTCCGCCAGCTCCGCCAGAAGATCGAAGCCGATCCGGAGCGGCCGCAATATGTGCTGACCGAGACGGGGATCGGGTACCGGCTGAAGGCGGGGGATTGATCTAGCTGTCGTTCCGGGGCGATGCGAAGCATCGAGCCCGGAACCTCGAGATTCCGGGTTCGCCTCTTCGAGGCGCCCCGGAATGACGGTGGGGTTGCTAGCCCGCCTTCCTGTGCCGCGCCGTCGACCGGTGCGCTTTCTTCGCAGCCGGCCGTCGCCCGGTGGCACGGCGCGCGTGCGACTTCGCCGTCTTCTTCCCGCCACCGCCCTTCAGGCTCTGCTTCAGCGCGTCCATCAGACTGACGACGTTGCTTGGCCGCTCCTCGGGGGCGGGCAATTCGATCTTCTTGCCGCTGGCCTTGCGCTTCACCAGCGCCTTCAGCGCGGTCTCGTAGTCGTCCTTGAACTTGCCGGGGTCGAAATGCGCTGCCTTGGTGTGCAGGATGTGGCCGGCGAGCTCGACCATGTCCTTGGTGATCTTCGGGCTCTTGATGTCGTCGAAGAACTGGTCCTCGTCGCGCAGCTCGTAAGGAAAGCGCAGCGTGGTGCCGAGCAGGCCCTTGCCGAGCGGCTCGATCGCCATGACGTGTTCGCGGTTGGTGAGCACGATCTTGGCGAGCGCCACGCGCTCCTGGTCCTTCATGGCGTCGCGGATCACGGCGAAGGCGTCGACCGCGGCCTTGCCGTCGGGCGCGATGTAGTAGGGATGGTTGAGGTAGCGCTGGTCGATCTCCTCGCTCGGCACGAAGCTCTCGATGTCGATGGTGTGGTTGCTCTCGATCTGCACCGCCTCGAGCTCCTCCGGCTCGATCTCGACATATCTGCCCTTGCGCAACTCATAGCCGCGGCCCTTCTGGTCGCTCTCGACGACGTCGCCGGTCTCGGAATCGATCATCTGCTGCTTGAGCCGGTTGCCGGTTTCCCGATTGATCAAGTGAAACCGCGTCTTCTCGGCCGCCGTGGTCGCGGGATAGAGCACGACGGGGCAGCTGACCAGCGACAGCTTCAACGTTCCCTTCCAATAGGCGCGCGGGGCCATTCCATTCTCCAGCGTTTTCAAGGCGTTTTGGAACCCCAACCCTCCCGCAGGGTTTTGGTTCCGGATGGGACTTTGGCCGTGATAGGCTCAATGCCGAAAGAGAAGCGGGACCAGTCGTGCTGCAGAAACTCTCGACCTACCGAAAGAAGCGTGACTTCGAGAAGACGCCAGAGCCATCGGGCAAGACAGCGGTGGCGCCATCGAAGCAGCGGCGCTTCGTGATCCAAAAGCACGATGCCAGCCGGCTGCATTACGATCTGAGGCTCGAGCTTGACGGTGTCTTCAAGTCCTGGGCCGTGACGAAGGGGCCCTCGCTCGATCCGCACGACAAGCGATTGGCGGTCGAGGTTGAAGACCATCCGCTGGACTATGGTGATTTCGAAGGAACGATTCCGGAAGGGCAATATGGCGGCGGCACGGTGATGCTGTGGGATCGCGGCACCTGGGAGTGCGACGATCCGGAAGCCGGCTTCAAGAAGGGCGATTTGAAGTTCACCCTTCATGGCGACAAGCTGCACGGAAGCTGGGTGTTGGTGCGCATGCGCAACGACCGCAGCGGCGGCAAGCGCACCAACTGGCTCCTGATCAAGCATCGCGACGAATACGTCCGCGAAGGCAAGGACAACGACATCCTCGAGGAGGACAGGTCGGTCGCCTCTGGCCGTGCGATGGAGCAGATCGCCGAGGGCAAGGGCCGAGCGCCAAGGCCGTTCATGATGGCGAAGGGCACCAAGGGCAAGGCTGACGCGGTCTGGCAATCCAACCGGGCCGAGGAATCCAAAGAGCACATGGTCAAGCCGGCCCGGCGCACGGCGGCGAAGGACGGCAAGCCCGTCAAGAGCAAGGCGGTGAAGAAGAAAGCGACGACGGCGACGAACGCCAGGAAGGTTGCGGAGATGCCGGACTTCGTGGCGCCGCAGCTCTGCACGATCGTGGAGCGGCCGCCAGCCGGTGAGGGCTGGTGCCACGAGATCAAGTTCGACGGCTATCGCGTGCAGCTTCGGGTCGAGGACGGCGAGGCAACGCTGAAGACGCGCAAGGGCCTCGACTGGACCGGCAAGTTCGCGGCGATCGCGAAAGAGGCGGGGTCGCTTCCGGACGTGATGATCGACGGCGAGATCGTCGCGCTCGACCACAACGGCGCACCGAATTTTTCCTCGCTTCAGGCTGCATTGTCGGATGGCAAGACCGACGAGTTGATCTTCTTCGCCTTCGACCTGCTATTCGCCGAGGGGCAAGATTATCGCCGCCTGCCGCTCGGCGAACGCAAGGCGCAGCTGAAGAAGCTGCTGGAGGCCCGCAAGCGCAAAGGGAGCCAGATCCGCTATGTCGAGCATTTCGAAAGCGGCGGCGATGCGGTGCTGCAATCGGCCTGCAAGCTCGAGCTCGAAGGCGTGGTCTCGAAGAAGCTGGACGCCCCTTATCGCTCCGGCCGCACCGAGAGCTGGACCAAGGCCAAGTGCCGCGCCGGTCATGAGGTTGTGATCGGCGGCTGGAAGACCACCAACGGAAAATTCCGCTCGCTGATGGCGGGCGTGCATCGCGGCGATCATCTCGCCTTCGTCGGCATGGTCGGGACTGGTTTCGGTGCCGACAAGGTCAAGCGCATCATGCCGTCCTTGAAGGCCATGGCGGCCAAGGAAAGCCCCTTCGGCGGCAAGAATGCCCCGAAGAAGACGCGCGAGGTGCACTGGCTGAAGCCGGAGCTCGTCGCCGAGATCGAGTTCGCCGGCTTCACCGCGGATGGCAATATCCGCCAGGCCGCGTTCAAGGGCCTGCGGCAGGACAAGCCCGCCGAGGAGGTCGAGGCGGAGACGCCCGTCGACACCGTGCTCGCCGAACCCGCAGCCAGCAAGCGCGCAGCGAAGACGGCCAAGCGATCGACGGACGCTGGCACCGCCGAGGTGATGGGCGTCGTCATCTCCAAGCCGGACAAGGAGCTGTGGCCGGATGGCGGTGACGGCGAGGGCGTGACGAAGCTCGATCTCGCCCGCTATTTCGAGGCGGTCGGGGCCTGGATGATCGGACATCTGACGGGGCGTCCGTGCTCGATCGTGCGTGCGCCCGACGGTATCGGCGGCGAGACATTCTTTCAGCGTCACGCCATGCAGGGCACGTCGAACCTGCTCGAGCTCGCCAAGGTCTCGGGTGATCGTAAGCCTTACTTGCAGATCGACCGCGTCGAAGGGCTCGCCGCCGTCGCGCAGATCGGTGGCGTCGAGCTGCATCCCTGGAATTGCGCGCCAAACGCCTATGATACGCCGGGCCGGCTGGTGTTCGATCTCGATCCGGCGCCGGACGTCGAGTTCGCCGATGTCGTGGATGCCGCCAAAGAGATGCGGCAGCGTCTGACCGCCATTGGCATGGAGAGCTTCTGCAAGACCACGGGCGGCAAGGGCCTGCACGTGGTGGTGCCGCTGCTGCATGGCGCCCGCGAAAAAGCGAGCTGGAAGGAGGCCAAGGCCTTCGCGCAGGGCATCTGCCAGTGGATGGCCGACGACGATCCGGAGCGCTATCTGCTCAACATGTCCAAGAAGCTGCGCAGCGGAAAGATTTTTCTCGACTATCTCCGTAACGACCGGATGTCGACGGCGGTTGCGCCGCTGTCACCGCGGGCCCGCGCGGGAGCGACGGTCTCGATGCCCGTCACGTGGGCTCAGGTGAAGAGCGATCTCGATCCGAAGCGATATACGGTGCGGACAGTGCCGGGCCTGCTGGCGCGCTCGAAGGCGTGGGAAGGGTATGAGGATGCCGCGACCTCGATCAAAGCTGCGATCAAGAAGCTGGCGGGGAAAGTGAAGTAGGCCGCAGCTCCGGCCGCAACTCCCGTGGGGTGGGCAAAGCGCAAGCGTGCCCACGATCTTTGTCGTCACGACGGGAAGGTGGGCACGGCGCGTTGCGCCTTTGCCCACCCTACGAGATATCGCCTAGATCCGCCCCAGCAGCAGCAGGATCAGCAGGATGACGATGACGAGCCCGAGGCCGCCGCCGCCGTAATAGCCGGTGCCGTAGAACGGGCCGCCGCCGATGCCGCTGAAGCCGCCAAGCAGAGCGATGACCAGAATGATCAGAATGATCGTGCCGATAGACATGCGAATCTCCTCCAGCCCTTCCTCAAAAGGGTCGTTATAAACCTGTCCCGTTGTGCGAGGGCAACTTGCCGCAGGTTTTAAAGTTCCATCTTTGAAACACGGCCGGCTCATCAACTTGGCATGGAACCATTGGGCGCGCCGCCGGCATGACTATGTGAGTATCCGTCACCATAGGGCAGGGCCATGTCAGCACCGCTTGTTGTTTCAATTCCGCACCGTCTCGGCCGGGAGGAGGCGGTACGCCGGCTCAAGACCGGGCTGGGTCGCGCCGCCTCCAGCATTCCCGTGATGCAGGTCGAGGAAGAGCGCTGGACCGGCGACAGCATGAATTTCCGCATCCGCGCGCTCGGGCAGATCGCGAGTGGTCAGGTCGACGTCGGCGATGATCAAGTCCGGGTCGAGGTTGTGCTGCCCTGGCTGTTGCAGCGCTTTGCCGAGATGGCGCAGGCCACGATCAAGAAGCGCGGGCAGTTGCTGTTGACCAAGGACGGCGGAACGTAATTTCAGGCGCGCGCGGGCGGCCGTGCCGGCCTGATCGCATTGGCCGTGCGAGCCTCGATGACGAAAGCGGGTAAGTCCCGGAACGCCAGCGCGAGCGGCAATTCATGGCCGACAAATCCCCTCGCGCTGTAGCCGGTAATGTCGATTGTGGCGTCAAATCCTTCCGACGCGGGCCATTCCCGGCCCGCTTGCGTGAACGGCGCGAAGTGACGCCCGACCACGACGATCGCCGCGCTGCGGCCATGGCGGCGAGCGAAGGCGATGACATGATCGGCATGTGTGCCGCGTACCGCGAGCGGCTGGTAGTTGCCCTGCGCGAAGACGTCGGCGAGCTCGTTGCGCAACCTGAGGAGACGCCGTGTCCAGGCCAGCTTGATCTGACCGTCCGGCCAGCTCTTTGTCAGATTGCTCCAATCCGGATCGTCCAGCGCGCCCAGTGACGTCTGCCGAGCGGCGAAGTCGATCGGACGGCGGTTGTCGGGATCGACCAGCGACAGGTCCCAGAATTCGGTGCCCTGATAGAAGTCGGGCACGCCGGGCAGCGTCGCCTTGAGAGTGAGCTGGCTGATGGCGTTCAGCGCGCCCAAGAGAGCCACGCGCCGGGCCAGCGTTTGCAGTGAATTCAGGAATTCGCCCGACAGCGCGGGATCGAGGATCTTGTCGACGAAGCTCTTGACGCCGTTCTCATACGCCTCGTGCGGATTGAGCCAGCTGGTCTCTTCCTTGCCCTCACGCGCGGCCTTCAGCGCGTAGGCCTGGATACGCTCGACGAAGCCTGCATCGACCGGCTCCTGGAGTGACCATGCCCCGAGCATCGTCTGGTAGAGCATGTATTCGAACGTCGCTGATGGCGCACGTAGATTGCCGTGGAGCGCGAGGTGCGGCGCGTTCAAGACCTTCCAGCGCGAAACTGCGCTGGTCCATTCGCCCGGCATTTCGCTGAGTACCGCGATCCGCGCGCGGGCATCCTCGCCGCGTTTGGTGTCATGCGTGGCGGTCGCCGTCATTCCCAGCGGCCATTCCCTGGCCCGGGCCTGCATGGCCTCGTGGAAGGCGGGAACGGCGAGGCCGGTGCTGGCGGGATCGCCGCCGACCTCGTTCAGCGCCAGCAGCCGGTGAAACTGATAGAACGCGGTGTCCTCCAGCGACTTCGCCATCACTGGCCCGGTGAATTGCTGCACCTTCAGCGCAAAGCGGCGCACGCGCGGCGCGCTGTGCGGCGGACGACCTGGCTTGAGCAGATCCATGGTCAGCGCGTCGCGCAGGAAGTCGAAGATGCCTTCGTCGGCAGCGAACCATTCCGCACGGGCGCGCGCGATGGTGTTGTCGATCAGCTTGCGGTCGGCGGCCGTCGGTCCGCTGTTGGTCAGATAGGTGCGGTACACCGGGAAATGCAGCACATAGAGCTCGAGCGCCTGCCGCAGGCTGTCGGCGGAGAAATCCCGGGTCGAGTAATGCCCGTTGGCGATGCGCGCGAGCAGGCGCGTCAGCACGGTGAATTCGCTGGTGAGCAGCGTCTCCAGCACGCGCCGCTTGGCGTCCTTGACGTAAGGCGCGAGCTGTGGTGGTCGGTTGCTGATCTGGCGCCAGGTCTCGTCCAGCGCCCCCAGTCCCTTGGCGTCCACCAGCACCTGGGTGATGACGTTCATCCATTCATAGCCGGTGGTGCCCTGGACGCCGGCGAAGTGCGGCAGCCTTTCGTGCTCGCACAGGATCTTCTCGATCACGGTGTAGAACGGCTTTGCGTTGCCTTGCGCGTCGCGGACCAGCCGGCGCAGCCGCTGGCAATATTGTGCGGGGTCGCGCAGGCCGTCGATGTGATCGAGCCGGATGCCCTGCAATTTGCCGTCGGCGATCAGCTGCTTCACCAGCCGATGCGTGGCGGCAAACGTGCTCGCGTCCTCGACGCGCAGACCCGCGAGCCCGTTGACGTCGAAGAAGCGGCGATAATTGATGTCGCTGGAGGCGAGCCGCCAGTGCCCGAGCTTGTAATGCTGGCGCTCCAGAAGATGATGCAGCGCCAGCGTCTGCGCGGGACGATCCTTGCCGGCACGATAGGCGCCGAGGCCGCCTGCGATGATCTCGGCGGCACCCGTGATCTTCATGAGCTCGGTCTTGAACGCGGGCGCTTCCTTGCGGTTGGGGCGGCGCAGTCCGGTATAGCGCGCCGCTAGCGACAGCAGGCGTTTGCCGGCCTCCGTCTCGGCGGCATCCGCTTCCTTCACGACCATGCGCAGGATCTCGCCATAGCGCTCAGGCGCGATCGGCAAGCGATGCTCGAAATACCAGGCGGAGAAGCTGCCCTGATCCGGATCGTAGCGCAGCTCGATATCGCCGCGCTCGAGCGCCTCGCCGTAGGATGCCCCCAGGATCGGCAGCAGCACGCCGCCGCGGGCGCGATAGGGCAGAAGATCCCAGTCGATGTCGAAGGAGACCGCATGCGGCGAGGCCTGGCCCCATTCGAGCACGTCCAGCCACCACGGATTGTCGGCGAAGTGCACGCCGACATGGTTCGGCACGAAATCGACGATGAGCCCGAGATCGTGTGCCTTGAGCGCCTCGCTCAGCCGGGCAAAGCCGGCCGCGCCGCCAAGCTCGGGATTGAACTGGCTGTGATCGACGGTGTCGTAGCCGTGGGTCGAGCCCTTGCGCGACTTCATCACCGGCGAGGCGTAAAGATGCGTGATCCCAAGTGCCTTCAGATAGGGAACGACCGCCGCGGCCTTGTCGAAGTCGAAATTCGCGGTGAGCTGAAGCCGATAGGTCGCAAGAGGAATAGCAGGAGGCACGCTAACCTCCGAGATGCCAGGTCACCGACCACGGCGGCAGCCGGTCGCCGCTCGCATCGCCCCAAATTGGCGTGCCCGTTGCTCCGCCGGGACGCACGATGTCCTTGCCCGAGAGATTGGCGACGAGCCGCAACGTCGTGCCGTCGCCCATCCGCCAATGCGCGGTGAGCAGGCCGCTGTCGGCTGCCTCGGCATCGCCAAAACGCGCACCCTTGAGCCGCGGCATGATCTCCTTGGCGCGAAGCGCGAGCAGGTCACGGACCAGCGCAAGTCGCGCATCTTGCTGTTCGGTGCGGCCGGTCCAGTCGAGCACGGCCGATTGCAGCGTGGCTGGGTCGAGCGGATCGGGCACCTCGTCGCCGTATTTCTCGTAAGCCCAGGCATATTCCTGCCTGCGCCCTTTGCGCACGGCGTCGGCAAGCCCGCCCTGGAAGTCGCAGAAGAACGGGAATGGCACCGTCGAGCCCCATTCTTCGCCCTGAAACAGCATCGGCACCATCGGCGCCAGCAAGGTCACCGCGAGCGCCGCTTCGATCTGCTGCGGCGAAGCCAGGCTTTCGAGCCGGTCGCCGAGCGGGCGGTTGCCGATCTGATCGTGGTTTTGCAGGAAGTTGACGAATGTCGCCGGCGGCAGCTCGCCGCTCGGCTCGCCGCGTGGTTTCTTGCCCCAGAACTCCGAAACCTCGCCCTGATAGACGAAGCCGGAGGCGAGCGCGCGCGCGAGGTCCATGCGCGGCGTCTGGTAATCGGCATAGTAGCCGGCGAGCTCGCCCGTCAGCATTACGTGCCAGACGTGGTGGTAGTCGTCGTTCCATTGCGCCCGATATTTGCCGTTCGGCGGCTGCTGCGCGGCATCGAGCAGGCTGGCGCGATTGTCGCCGTTCTCCAGCACGAGATGGATGTGCCGCCCGGTCGCCTTGGCGAGCTCGCCGGCGGCGACGCTGAGGTCCTGCAGCATCGACTGCTCGCCGGGGATTGCCATGATGTGGTTTGCGGCATCCAGCCTCAAGCCGTCGAAACGGTAATCGCCGAGCCAGGACAGTGCATTCTCGACCGCGAAGGCGCGCACCTGCGGCACGCGATAGTCGATCGCGCTGCCCCAGGGCGTATGCGCGTCGGTGAAGAAGGCCGGCGCATAGCGGCCGAGGTAATTCCCCTCGGGGCCGAAATGATTGTAGACGACGTCGAGGAACACCATCAGCCCGCGCAGGTGCGCTTCGTCGATCAGCGTCTTCAGGTCTTCGGGGCGGCCATAGGCGCTGTCGGGCGCATACCACAGCACGCCGTCATAGCCCCAGCCGCGGCGCCCAGCGAAATCCGCCAGCGGCATCAATTCCAGCGCGGTGATGCCGGTTGCGGCGAGATGATCGAGCTTTTCGATCATGGCGCGGTAAGAGCCCTTCGGCGTGAACGTGCCGACGTGGGTCTCGATCAGCACCGTCTCTTCCCACGGGCGGCCGCGCCAATCGCGCGCACGCCAGGGATAGGCATCGTGATCGATCACCTCGCTGGGGCCGAACACATCTTCGGGCTGGAAAGCCGAAGCCGGATCGGGCACGTCGATCTCGTCGTCGATCCTGAACTTGTAAGGGGTGCCGGCAGTGAGGCCGGCAATCTCGGTGACGTACCAGCCATCCTGCCGGCGCTGCATCGCGTGTCTGCGGCCGAGCAGCAGATCGACACGGCGCGCGGCAGGCGCCCACAGGCGGAACGAAACGCCGTCCTTCGTCGGCCTCGCCCCGAAGGATGGCCTCATAGCGCCCCCGCGAAGGCGAGCACCGAGCGCGGCGGCGCCTTGCTGTCGCTGCCGGGCAGGAAGTCGATCGTGTTCAGCTTGGCATCCGTCGTGTTCAGGATTTGCTGCCAGCTCTTGTATTCGGTCATCTTGGGCAATTTGAATGCGATCTCTTCGGGGGCGGCGTTCAGTACGATAAAGATCGCGGCCCCGCCGGGTTCCATCGGCCCCATCACATAGGAGAGAAACCGTCCATCCGGGAATGTCCAGTCGCTCTCCGTCATCTCGTCGCCGGCAGGCGTCAGCCACAGCGCGCCGTAGGACACGCCGTCCGCGGGACGGCCGTCGAGCCAGCGGTGGCTGCGCAGCTGCGAGAACCGGCGGCGGATGTCGGCGAGATGGGCGACGAAATCGACCATGTCGTCGCCCTCCTTGCCGAGATTGTCCCAGCCGACCCAGCCGATCTCGTTGTCCTGGCAATAGGCGTTGTTGTTGCCGGATTGCGAGTTGCCGACCTCGTCGCCGGCGAGGATCAGCGGAACGCCTTGCGCCAGCATCAGGCAGGCCAGCACGTTCTTGCGAAGCTGACGCCGCAAGCCGAGGATCTGAGGATCGTCGGTCGGCCCCTCGACACCGCAATTGTTGCTGTGGTTGTCGTTGGAGCCGTCGCGATTGTCCTCGCCGTTGGCCTCGTTGTGCTTCTCGTTGTAGCTGAAGAGGTCGGCGAGCGTGAAGCCGTCATGCACCGTGATGTGGTTGATGCTGGCGCGCGGGCGTCGTCCGTCGTGGTTGAACAGATCGGAGGACGCCGTCATCCGGCTGGAGATGTCGCCAATCAGGCTGCCTTCGCCACTCCAGTAGCGGCGCATGGCGCTGCGATAGCGATCGTTCCATTCCGACCATTGCGACGGGAATGCGCCGACCTGGTAGCCACCGAGGCCGAGATCCCAGGGCTCGGCGACGAGCTTAACGCTCGCCAGCACCGGATCCTGTCGGATCGCGGTCAGGAAGGAGATGCCGCGATCAAACCCGTTCGGGCCACGTGCGAGCGTGGTGGCGAGGTCGAAGCGGAAGCCGTCGACATGGCAGACCTCGACCCAATAGCGAAGTGAATCCATCACCATCTGCAGCACGCGCGGATGAGTCAGGTTCACCGACGAGCCGCAGCCGGTGAAGTCGTCGTAATAGCGCGGATTCTCCCGGTTCAGCCAGTAATAGGAGGCGTTGTCGATGCCGCGGTAGCACAGCGTCGGGCCGAGATGGTTGCCCTCGGCGGTGTGATTGTAGACGACATCTAACATCACCTCGATGCCGGCATCGTGCAGGCGCGCCACCGTGGTGCGGAAGGAATCGAGAGCGTTGTCCTGAGCGTAGCGCGGCTCGGGCGCGAAGAAGGACAGTGTGTTGTAGCCCCAGTAATTGGCGAGCTTCTTCTCCACCAGGATGCGGTCGTCGACGAAGCTGTGGACCGGCAATAGCTCGACCGTGGTGACGCCGAGCTTCTTCAGATGCTCGATCATCGCCGGTGAGGACAGGCCGCCATAGGTGCCGCGCAGGTTCGGCGGCACGTCGTCGCGCTTCTGGGTCAGGCCCTTGACGTGAGCCTCGTAGATCACGGTGTCTTCCCAGGGAATGTTGGGGCGGATCTCGCGGCGGCCCCAGTTGAAGGTCTCGTCGACCACGACGGCCTTGGGCATGCCGCGCGCGTTGTCGCGCCGGTCGAACGACAGATCCTCGCGCGGGCTTCCGGTGCGATAGGCGAAGTGCGCATCGCTCCAGACCAGACGCCCCGACAGACGCTTGGCATAGGGGTCGAGCAGTAGCTTGTTGGCGTTGAAACGGTGGCCGTGCTCGGGCTCGTAGGGGCCGTGCACGCGATAGCCGTAGAGCTGGCCGGGGGACACGTCGTTGAGATAGCCGTGCCAGACGTCCTCGGTTCTCTCGGGCAGCTCGATACGCTCGAGCTCGCGGCGGCCCTGGGTGTCGAACAGGCAGAGCTCGACCTTCTGTGCGTTGGCGGAGAACAGCGCGAAATTGGTGCCGCGTCCGTCCCAGCTTGCACCGAGGCGTGCGGGCGATCCAGCAGTCAGGCGCATGTTTCAACTTTCCGGAACGAGGAAGATCGCGGCGAGCGGTGGAATGGTGAGGCGGAGCTCGGGCGTCTTGCCTTCAACGGCATGAACTTCGCCGATGTTCCCGACATTGCTGCCGCCATAATGGGCGGAGTCCGAATTGAAAACTTCCTTCCATTTTCCGGCGAAGGGCACGCGAACGCGATAGTTGCGATAGACGTTGGGCGAGAAGTTGATGATCACGAGACACCGCGCGTGCTCGTCAAATCCCTTGCGCAGCCAGGCGAACACGTTGCGGTTGGCGTCATCCGTGATCAGCCATTCGAAACCGGCCTGGTCGCAGTCCATCTGGTGCAGCGCCGGCACCGCGCGGTAGAGACGGTTGAGGTCCCGGATCAGCGCCTGGATGCCGGAATGGTATTTGTATTCGAGCAGGTGCCAGTCCAGCGACTGGTCGTGATTCCACTCGCGGCTCTGCGCGATTTCCGCACCCATGAACAGGAGCTTCTTGCCGGGATGGCCGAACATGAAGCTGTAATAAGCGCGCAGGTTCGCAAAGCGCTGCCATTCGTCGCCGGGCATGCGGCCGAGGATCGAGCGCTTGCCGTGCACGACCTCGTCATGCGAGAGCGGCAGGATGAAGTTCTCCGAGAACGCGTAGTGCAGGCCGAACAGGATCTCGCCGTGATGATGCTTGCGGTGGATCGGATCCTTGCTGATGTAGTTCAGAGTGTCGTGCATCCAGCCCATGTTCCACTTGTAGCCGAAGCCGAGCCCGCCGAATTCGACCGGTCGCGAGACCTGCGGCCAGGCGGTGGACTCCTCGGCCGCCGTGGTCGCCTGGGGGAAGCGGGCGAAGACCTCGGTGTTGAAGCGGCGCAGGAAGTTGATCGCCTCGATGTTCTCGCGGCCGCCATACTGGTTCGGAATCCACGCGCCGGGCGGCCGGCTGTAGTCGAGATAGAGCATGGATGCGACCGCATCGACGCGTAAGCCGTCGATCGCATAGCGCTCCATCCAGAACAGTGCGTTCGATACCAGGAAGTTCGTCACTTCGGTGCGGCCGTAATTGTAGATCAGCGTGCCCCAATCGAGGTGCCGGCCCTGCAGCGGATTGGCGTGCTCGTACAGCGCGGTGCCGTCGAAGCTGCCGAGGCCGTGCGGATCGTCCGGGAAGTGGCCGGGCACCCAGTCGAGCAACACGCCGACGCCCTCGCGGTGGCAGGCATCGACCAGCGCGGCGAAATCCTCGGGGGTCCCGAAGCGGCTGGTCGGGGCATAGAGGCCGGTCGGCTGATAGCCCCAGGAGCCGTCGAACGGGTGCTCGCTGACGGGCAGGAATTCGAGATGGGTAAAGCCCATGTCGCGGGCGTAGGCCGGCAATTGTTCGGCCAGCTCGCGATAGGTGAGCCATTCTTCGCCGTTCTTGCGCCGCCAGGAGCCGAGATGAACCTCGTAGATCGACATCGGCGCCGAGAGCGCGTTGATGCCGTCGGGCGCGGGTCGTGGGCGCGGCAGATGCGCCTCGTCGAACACGACGGAGGCCGTCTTCGGACGCACTTCGCTAGCAAACGCCAGCGGATCGGATTTCAGCGGCAGCAGATGACCGTGAGGTCCGATGATCTCGAACTTGTAGTGATCGCCGGCCTTCGCGTGCGGAATGAACAATTCCCAATAGCCGGCGCCGCGCACCCGCATCGGATGGCGCCGCCCGTCCCAGAAATTGAAATCGCCGACCACGGATACGCGTCGCGCGTTCGGGGCCAGCACGACGAAGCCGATGCCGTCGATGCCCTCGAGCCGCATCGGATGCGCGCCGAGCTTGTCATAGAGGCGCTGGTGGGTGCCTTCTCCGAGCAGATAGAGGTCGAAATCGGTCAGGATCGGCGGGAAGCGATAGGCGTCCTCGAATTCGACGACGTCGTTGCCGAACTTTGCGCGCAGCTGGTAGTGCTTCGAGCCGTTCGGCAGGGCGCCGATGAACAGCCCGGCATCGTGCACGCGGTCGAGCGATGCGACCTCGCCATGTTCGCCGACCGCCTCGACATTGGAGGCCTCGGGCAAGAACGCGCGCACCACGCTTCTGCCGCCCTCGGGATGCAGCCCGAGATAGTGGAAGGGGTCGGAGTGGCGGCCCTCGATGATCGCATAGGCCTCGGCAGGCAATTTAGGCATGGGCTTCGCTCTCGGTGCTGGACAGAATGCGAAGCAGTCCGGTCAGCGGCGCATGAAGCCCCTCGGGCCGGTGGGACAGCTCGTACTCTACGTCTTCGAACGCTTGATCAAGCAGGAAAAACCTTAACAGGCCTTCTGCGGATTGCCGGTTCTCCGGCCACAGTCGCCGATCGGTCGTGGCTTCGCGATAGGCGGAGAGGAAGGTTGCGACGGCTCGCTCGCGCCATTCGCGGAGCGCGGCCGTGAGCCGGCCTTGCTCGTCGGAGGCGCCCGTGAGTGCGCGGCCCTGGGCTGCGTTGACCGAAAGATCGATCGAGCGGATCAGGCCGGCGACGTCGCGCGCGGCAGGCGCCTTGCGCCGCTTGTCGGCCAGCGGCAGACGCGGATCGCCGTCGAAGTCGATGATGAAGATATCGTCCTTCACGATCAGAGTTTGCCCGAGGCGGAAGTCGCCATGATGACGGATGTTCAACCCGCCGATCCCGGAAGGCAAGAGCGCATTGAGGTGGTCGGGCAGGGTCGCGCGCACCGACATGAGCTGGTCGATCAGCGGCCGGTCCGTCTCCCGCAGGCCGTCGCGGCTGTCGGCCAGTCGCTGGAGAACCCGCTCGGCCCGCGCCTTGAGACCGGACACGAACCGTTCGACCTGCGCAGCGCCGATCGGCTCCGGAGCAAGCTCGGTCGCCTTGGCCGCGGCCAGGGCGACGTGCATCTCGGCGAGCCGTTTGCCGATCTGCGCGATGAAGTGCAGATAAAGCGTCTGCTCCTGGGTCTCGCGCGCTGCTTCGCCCGCCGCCAGCACGCGCTGCTCGTCGATATAGCGATCGAGATAGCCGGTGGTCACGGTCCAGCCATCGCCCTGGTTCTCGACGAAGGCATGCAGCACCCCGAGCGCGCTGCGCCGATCGCCTTCGAGCAGCTCGACGCTGCCGAGCAATGCCGGCGTATTGGCAAAGCGCGCGACCTCGGTGAGATAATGGCCGATCTCGATCTCGGGGCTGATGCCGCTTTCCAGCCGCCGGTAGATCTTGGCGACGTACTGGTTGTCGACCAGCGCCGTGCTGTTCGACTGCTCGATTGCACGGATGCGCTCGGGCTCCTTGATGGAATAGTCGGCGAACCGGCTGGTCGACCTGAATTCGAGCCGCAGATTGTTCTCGTCCACCACCAGGTTTTGCGACAGGCCTCGCAGGAACAGGCCGATGAAGATCTGGTCGGTGGCAACGTCGAGCAGGGTGCCTTCGCGCGCGCCCTGGCGGACGGCGGCGAGCGCCTTCGGGTTGAGGCGCTCGCGGTCGAAGCGCACCCACTCGATCTGCATGGGCAGCACGTACCGCGTCGTGACGTCATCTCGCGTCGTCTCGAAGAACGCGATCCAGGGTCTGTTGTCGCCGATGTCGCTGAAAGGCACCGCCGAGGTCAGCGTGGTATTGATGTGCTTGGGATTGTGCTCGGGATACCACCGCGTCCGTGACAGGAAGCCAGGCAGCACGTCGCGCTCGAACACGCCGCGTTCGCGGGCGAGCGACACCCAGTTGGAGTTCACGGGCACCACCAGCGTCTCAAACTCCGGCACCGCGCGCGGCGTGACCGGCTCGGACTTGTCGCGCTCCTGAAGCTGGAACCAGTAGAAACCATACGGCCCCAGCGTGATCATGTAGGGCAATTCGCCGATCGCCGGGAAACGCGTCCGTCCGAGCATCTCCTGCGGGATGCGGTCCTTCCACGGCGACAGGTCAAGCTCGGTGGCCTGCGCCGCGCGCGACAGATTGGCGACGCACAGGATCACCTCGTCACGGTATTGCCGGACATAGGCGAGCACGGCGCGGTTGGCCGGGCGGATGAAGGTCATGGTGCCGCGGCCGAAGGCGAGCGTCGACTTGCGCACCGAGATCAGCCGCTTGGTGGCGCTGAGCAGCGAGGACAGGCTGCGCGACTGCGCCTCGACGTTCACGGATTCGTAGCCATAGACCGGGTCCATGATCAGCGGCGCGTAGAGGCGGGCAGGGTCGCAGCGGGAGAAGCCGCCGTTGCGATCCGGGCTCCACTGCATCGGCGTGCGGACGCCGTTGCGGTCGCCGAGATAGATGTTGTCGCCCATCCCGATCTCGTCGCCGTAATAGATGATCGGCGTGCCTGGGAAGGACAGCAACAGCGAGTTCATCAGCTCGATCTTGCGGCGGTCGTTGTCCATCAGCGGCGCGAGGCGCCGGCGGATGCCGACATTGATGCGGGCGCGCGGATCGTTGGCGTAGGTGGTCCAGAGATAATCGCGCTCGACGTCGGTGACCATCTCCAGCGTCAGCTCGTCATGGTTGCGCAGGAACAGCGCCCATTGGCAGCTCGCCGGAATGTCGGGCGTCTGGCGCAGGATGTCGGTGATCGGGAAACGGTCTTCCTGCGCGATCGCCATGTAGATGCGCGGCATCAGCGGGAAATGATAGGCCATGTGGCACTCGTCGCCACGGCCGAAATATTCCTGCACGTCCTCCGGCCATTGATTGGCCTCGGCCAGCAGCAGCTTGCCCTTGGAGTAGGAGTCCAGCTCCTGGCGTAGACGCTTGATGATCGCATGCGTCTCGGGAAGGTTTTCGTTCGAGGTGCCCTCACGCTCGCAAAGATAGGGAATGGCGTCGAGCCGGAAGCCGTCGACGCCGGCGTCAAGCCAGCGCTTCATCACCTGGATCAGCGCGCTGACGACGCGCGGATTGTCGAAGTTCAGATCCGGCTGGTGCGAGAAGAAGCGGTGCCAGTAAAACGCGCCGGCCTCGTGATCCCAGGTCCAGTTCGACTTTTCCGTGTCGGTGAAGATGATGCGCGTGCCCTGGTATTTCTGGTCGGTGTCACTCCAGACATACCAGTTGCGGGCGCTCGAGCCGGGATGGCTGCGGCGCGCGCGCTTGAACCATTTGTGCTGGTCCGAGGTGTGGTTGACGACGAGCTCGGTGATGACGCGCAAGCCCCGCTTCTGCGCTTCCTGGATGAAGCGCTTGAAGTCCTTCATCGTCCCGAAGTCGGGATTGACCGAGCCGTAGTCGGCGATGTCGTAGCCGTCGTCGCGGCCGGGCGAAGGGTAGAACGGCAGCAGCCACAGCGCGGTGACGCCGAGCTCCTGGAGGTAAGGCAGCTTCTCGGTCAGGCCCGCGAAATCGCCGATGCCGTCATTGTTGCTGTCGGCAAAGGCCTTGACGTGGAGCTGGTAGATGATGGCGTCCTTGTACCAGAGCTCGTCCACGACCTCTGCAGCCTCGGCCTTCTTGGTGTCGACGGAAGATAGAACATTCATGGCGTGACCCCTTACGCCAGGCAGCGGAACAAGAGCGCCGGATCGCGGTCGGGATCGATACGCAATTTGATCCCGCCCCATTCGATGCGGGACTGTTCGCCGGTGATGAGATTTTCGAGTGTCGTGACATGGTGCCGCTGACCGCTCGCGTCAACGGTGACGTCGCCGAGCGGCAGCCAGAACTCGCGTACGTGGCCCGAGAGCGCAATCACGACGAGAACAATGTTGGCGGGCTCCGCCGCCTCCTTGACGAAGGCGATCGTCTCGCCGTCTTCGGCGCCCAGAAAACGCAAATTCGCCGTTTGCTGGAGCGCGGCGTTGTCGTGGCGGATGCGGTTGAGCTCGGCAATGTAGGACTTGATGTTGCCGGCCTTGTCCCAGTCGCGCTGCTTGATCTGATATTTCTCGGAATCGAGATATTCCTCGCGGCCGGGAATGGCCTCGTGCTCCAGCAGCTCGAAGCCGCTGTACACGCCGTAACTGCCCGACAACGTCGCCGCCAGCGCAACGCGCGACTTGAAGGCCCAGGCCTCTCCGCCCTGGAGATGATAGGGCAGCAGGTCGGGCGTGTTGACGAACAGGTTCGGACGATAGAAGTCGCGCGCGGGATAGCGCGTCAGCTCGCCGAAATATTGCTCCAGCTCCCATCGCGAGGTGCGCCAGGGAAAATAGCTAAAGGACTGCGCAAAGCCGAGCTTGGCGAGGCCCTGCATCAGCTTCGGTCGCGCAAACGTCTTGGAGAACAGGATCACCTCGGGATGCCGGCGGCGGATGTCGCGGATCAGCCAGTCCCAGAACGCCAGCGGCGCGGTGTCGTGATTGTCGATGGCAAAGATGGTGACGCCATGGTCGATCCAGAACAGCACGGCGTCGCGAAACGCATTCCACAGCCCAATGCGGTCGACCGAGCTGAAATCGGGGATCACGATGTCGGAATAAGGGCCGTCCGCCGTCCGCACCGAGCGGTCCGGCCGCCATTTGAACCATTCCGGATGCTGCGCCAGCCAGGGATGATCCGGCGAGCATTGCACGGCGAAGTCGAGGGCCAGCTCGAGGCCGTATTCCAGGCAGGTCGCGACCAGCGCGCGAAAATCCTCGATGGTGCCGAGGTCGGGGTGAAGCGCATCATGGCCGCCCTCGGCGGCGCCGATCGCGTAGGGCGAGCCGGGTTCGCCGTCGGTGGCCACCGGCGCATTGTTGCGGCCCTTGCGGCGGCTGCGGCCGATGGGATGGATCGGCGTGAAATAGAGTACGTCAAAACCCATCGCCGCGATGTCGGGCACCCGCGCGATGCAGTCGCGGAGCGTGCCATGCTGGCCGGCGATCCGGCTCTGGCTGCGCGGCATCATCTGATACCAGGCGCCAAATCGCGCTCTGTCGCGGTCGATCATCAGCGGGAACGGCTGTGAGCGGGTCAGGTCGGGCCGGGACTGGCTCTCGGCCATGGCATCGCCGAGCTCGGTCGCAAGCAGCGAGGTGACATCGCCGGTTTGAAGATAATCCTCGCATTGTCTGACGATGATCGCCGCGGCGGCCTGCGCGCCATGCGCCTTGGTCAGGAGGCCCGCCCCTTCGATCGCATCGAGGCTGATATCGGCGCCGGCCCGCTGCTTGCGCAGGACGGCGTGGGACCAGGTGGCGTACTCGTCGGTCCAGGCCTCGATCGCATAGACATATTGGCCGGGCTCCACCGGCGTGAACGCACCGGACCAGCGGTCATTGCCGTGATGGGCCATCGGCTCGCGCCGCCAGTCCCGCTCCTGCTCGGGGCGCCAGAGCAGCGCGGCCCCGACCACGGCGTTGCCATCGCGGTAGACGTCGGCCCACACCTCGACGCGGTCGCCCGCGATCCGCTTCACGGCGAAGCGGCCGCCGTCGATCGCGGGATAGACGTCTTCGATGAGGAAAGCGCTGCCGGCTGCGGCACTTTCGACAGTTTGAATTGTCTTGTTCACGGTGATGCCATTGACAAGAAAGCAGGAGCCCGTTTCCCTTGTCGGGAACCCGCGCTTGGTACCACTATAGAAAGCCGCTTGTGTGTCATTGGTTCCCTGGGGAACGGCAAGCGCAGTTTGCGAGTTACCCCTGACTAACCTCTTCTGTGACCTCCTTAAAATTGATGTCCCCGGCCAAATCATGGCCTGCAAGCTGCGTGCCGTATGGATCTTTTAGCTCAAGCCCGGATCAAGGGCGTTCAATCCGAATTCATCGATGCCCTCGGGAAGCTGCGGGTCACCGACCCCGTGGCCCTGAAGTCCATCCTCGACGCCCTGCCGGAGAAGCGGGTTTACCGCTTCGTCAACGGGCCGGTCGTGGTCCGAGCGCTGGGACATCCGCGCACGGAATTGGCGGCAATCGGCGCGCCGCCGCTCAAATGGAATTTGACCGCAAACGGCAAATCGATTGCCCAAGGCGAGACACGCGAGCCCGTGATCGCCTGGCCCGCCGGCCTGCCGCTCGGCTATCACCGGTTGGCCCTGACCGATGCCGAGGGTGGGACGGAGGAGGTGCCGATGATCGTGGCGCCGGAGCGGGCCTTCGGCGGCGATTTCGACCGCGGCTGGCTGCTCGCCGTGCAGCTCTACAGCGTCCGTTCGAACCGCAATTGGGGCATCGGCGACTTCACCGACCTTGCCGATCTGGTCCGGCTCGCCAAGCAGCTCGGGGCCGACGGCGTCGGGCTCAATCCGCTGCACGTCCTGTTCGACGACCACCCGGCCGATTGCAGTCCGTATTCGCCGAACAGCCGGCTGTTCCTCAATCCGCTCTATATCGACGTCGAGGCCATTCCCGAATTCTCGGCGGACCTCGTGCCCGACGCGGCCGCGACTGCCGCCCGTCTGCGCGAAGGCGATCGCGTGCCTTATGCGGACATGGCGGCATTGAAATGGCTGGCCTTGCGGGCTGCCTTCAACAGCTTCGTGACGAGTGCGAGCGAGGCGCGTCGCAAAGCGTTCGACGCCTTCCGCGCCGCCCGCGCGCCGCTCTTGTCCCGCTTTGCCTGTTTCGAGGTGTTGCGTCATCGTTTCACCGGCCCGTGGTGGGAATGGCCCGCGGAATGGCGGCAACCGGACGAAGCTAAATGCGCAGGCTTGCGCAACGGCCCCGACAAGCGCGAGGTCGAGTTTGTGGAATTCGTGCAATGGACGGCGGATAGCCAGTTGCATGCGGCCAAGGATCTCGCCAGCCAGCTCGGCATGCGGGTCGGGCTCTATCTCGACGTCGCCGTCGGCGTGCAGTCCAACGGCTTCGATGCCTGGAACGAGCAGATGGCGATCTCCCGCCATCTCGCCGTCGGCGCGCCGCCCGACGTGCTCAACACCATCGGCCAGGACTGGGGCCTTGCGGGCTTTAATGCCGGCGGCCTGGAAGCACAATCCTTCGTGCCGTTCGCCGACATGCTCGCGGCCTCGATGCGCCATGCCGGCGCGATCAGGCTCGACCACGTGCTCGGCCTGAAGCGGCTCTATCTCGTGCCGCGTGGCTTCAAGCCCGATAACGGCGCCTATGTGCAGATGCCGTTCGAAGCGCTGCTCGGCGCCGTGGCATGCGAGAGCGCGGCCCACAAATGCATCGTGATCGGCGAGGACCTCGGCACCGTGCCGGAAGGTTTCCGCGAGATGATGCAGGATTTCGGCATCTGGTCCTACCTCGTCATGATGTTCGAGCGTGACGAAGCCGGTCATTTCCGCAACGTCGAGCATTACCGGCCCAATGCGCTGGTCACGCTGAACACGCACGACTTGTCGACCTATGCCGGCTGGCGCTCCTTCGGCGACCTCAAGATGAAGCGCTCGCTCGGGCTCGATCCCGGCGAGAACGACCAGGCGCGCTGGGATGCGCTCGGTGCCCTCGACGAGATCCTGCGCCAGAACGGCATCAAGGCCAACGATCTCTATTCGGTGCTCGCCTTCCTGTCGCGTACGCCGTCGCGGCTGCTCGCGGTGTCCATGGAGGATCTGCTCGGCGTGATCGACCAGCCCAATATTCCCGGCACCATCGACGAGCACCCGAACTGGCGCCAGCGTCTTCCCGTCGCGCTCGACAAGATCGCCGCGAAGATTGACCTCACGGCCTTGCGAGCGGCGACGCGGGAACGTTCGTCGAATGGCGGGAGTTGATCAGCCGGGGATTTCCAGGCTCGGAAGACATTGACCCAGAAGATCGAAGACTATGCGCTGATCGGCGATTGCGAGACCGCGGCGCTGGTCGGGCGCAACGGCTCGATCGACTGGCTGTGCTGGCCGGCCTTCGATTCCGATGCCTGCTTTGCCGCAATCCTCGGCAACCATGAGAACGGCCGCTGGCTGATCGCTCCAAGCGAGAGTGCGACCTCCATCTCGCGCCGCTATCTCGGCAACACCCTCATCCTGGAAACGCGCTTGGAGACGGAGACCGGCACCGTCGCGCTGATCGACTTCATGCCGCCGCGGGGCAAGGCGTCCGACATCGTGCGACTGGTGCGCGGCGTGAGCGGCACGGTCAGGATGCGGATGGAGCTCGTGATCCGCTTCGGCTTTGGCGTCGACATCCCCTGGGTGCGGCGGATCGACCATTCGCTGCTCGCGGTTGCCGGCCAGGACATGACCGTGCTGCGCACGCCGGTCGAGATCCGCGGCGAGGATCTGACCACGGTTGCCGATTTCGAGGTGAAGGAAGGCGAGACCGTGCCGTTCGTGCTGACTTACGGCCCCTCGCATCTCGCGCCGCCCGCGCCGATCGATCCGGAAGTCGCGCTCCAGGAGACCGAAAAATTCTGGAAGGACTGGTGCAGCCATTGCACCCGTGACGGCGACTATCAAGACCTCGTCGTGCGCTCGCTGATCACGCTGAAGGCGCTGACCTTTGGTCCCACCGGAGGTATCGTCGCGGCGCCTACCACCTCCCTGCCGGAGAAGCTCGGCGGCAGCCGGAATTGGGACTACCGCTTCTGCTGGCTGCGCGATGCCACCTTCACGCTGCTGGCGCTGATGAACTCGGGCTACACCGAGGAGGCCCTGGCCTGGCACAATTGGCTGCTCCGTGCGGCAGCCGGATCGCCTTCGAACATGCAGATCATGTACGGCATCTGGGGCCAGCGGCGGCTGCTCGAATGGGAGGCTGGCTGGCTCGACGGCTATGAGGGTGCGCGGCCGGTGCGCGTCGGCAATGCCGCGCATGCGCAGCTTCAGCTCGACGTCTATGGCGAGCTGATCGACGCCTTCCACCAGTCGCGTATGGCCAGGCTCAAGCTCGACGAGGAGACCTGGGCACTGGAATGCGCCGTGCTCAATCATCTCGCCGAGGTCTGGGACCGGCCCGACCACGGCATCTGGGAGCGGCGCGGGCAGCCGAAGCACTACGTCTTCTCCAAGGTGATGACCTGGGTCGCCTTCGACCGCGGCATCAAGAGCGTTGAGACCTTCGGCTTCAAGGCGCCGCTTCTGCACTGGCGCACGCTTCGCGAGGCCATCCACCGCGACGTCTGCAACAAGGGATTTGACGCCGAGGAAAATGCCTTCGTGGAGTCCTACGGCGCGAAGCTGCTCGATGCATCCGTGCTGCTGCTTCCGGCGGTCGGCTTCCTGCCGCCGGACGACCCGCGCATCCGCGGCACCATCGCGGCCGTCGAGACGCGCCTGATACGCGACGGCTTCGTGCTGCGCCATGATCCGCGCGAGCTGCCCGCGGGGCAGCCGCCGCTCGAGGGCGCGTTCCTGGCCTGCAGCCTGTGGCTGGCCGATGCCTATGTGCTGTCAGGTGATCTCGACAAGGCGCAGGTCCTGTTCGATCGCGTGGTCGGCATCGCCAACGACGTCGGGCTGCTTGCCGAGGAATATGATTCAGTCGCCGGGCGCCAGACCGGCAATTTCCCGCAGGCGCTGACCCACATCGCGCTGATCAACACCGCGCATAATCTGTCGGCGGCAAGGCAGGAGAGCGAGAAGCCGGCGCAGCAGCGATCGAAGTGATCTTTGATTTAAGATCCGTTGCATTTTGAGCCCCGATGCTAGAATGCAACTCATTCGTTGCGTCCAAATGTGACATCAGAGTCCATCCAAGTGGAGTCGGAGATGAAGGCATTCGTGGTAGCTGCCGAAACTGTTAAGGACGAAACCTTGTTTGCAGCGTATAGAAAGCAGGTTCCTGGGACGCTGGAGCCGTTCGAGGGACGGTTTGTTACGCGAGGTGGCGGCCTAACGCTGCTCGAGGGTGAGTGGCCTCATTCACGGCTCGTGATCATCGAATTCCCATCGCGCGCAGCCGCCGAGGCTTGGTACCGATCTCACGAGTATCAAAGCATCATCAAACTTAGGCACGATAGTTCGGTTGGTAATCTCGTCATCGTTGACGGTCATGTCGATTGATCGCACCCGTTTTCGCACGGCTGGCGGCCCTAACCCACCCCATTCCGTTTCAAGATCATCTCCATCGCCTCCGCAAACCCGTCCTGCTCGTTGCTCGCAGTGACGTGGGTGGCCTGGTCCTTGACGTTGTCGGTGGCATTGCCCATGGCGATCGAGGTGCCGCTGACGGCGAACATCGCGAGGTCGTTCTGCATGTCGCCGATGGTGGCGACGGCATCGGTCGCGATGCCGAGGCGCTTTGCCATCGCCTCGACGAACGTACCCTTGTTGAAGCCGGGCGGGGTGATGTCGAGATAATAGGTCTGCGAACGCACGGCGGTGGCCTCAACGCCGAGCGCCTCCTGCATCACCTTCTCGCAAGCGGCGAGCCCGGCGGCGTCGGCACTGGCGCCGACGATCTTGCAGGCACGGGCAAGGTAAGGCGAGAAATCGGCCACGATGGTCGGATCGGAGCGGATCGTGTGCTGCTCATGGGCGACGTACTTACCGCTGGGATTGTCGATCAACCACTCGTCATAGGTGAAGAGCCAGATGTCGGCGCCGAACTCGCGCAGGATCTGCAGGGACCGCTCGGCCGCGCTTGCCGGGATGAGGTGCTGCTCGACCGGCCTCATCTCGGGATCGACGATCGAGGAGCCGTTGAAGGGGCCGACCGGCAGCCACAGCGCCAGCGGCTCGATTAGGAACCGCATGCCGATCGCGGGGCGGCTGGAGGTGATGGTGAAGCCGATGCCGGCCTGGTGCAGCCGCTGCACTGCACCCCTTGCGCGCTCGGTCAGGGTCTTGTCCTTGGTCAGCAGCGTGCCGTCGACGTCGGAGACCACGAGTGAGATTTGCGTCATGGCAGGACCTTCGGTTCGGTTCTCAGCGCTTCGCCCCGCCCAGCCTCAATTGCCGCACCAGGCCATCCACGATCGCCTCGACGGTCTCGTCGATCGAGACGGTGATGACGTGCTCGCCCGCTTCCGGCGGCTCCAGCGTCTCGAACTGGCTGGTCAGCAGCCCGGGCGGCATGAAATGGCCCTTGCGCTGCGCGAGCCGCTCGGCGATCAGCTCCCTGGTGCCCTTCAGGAAGACGAAGCGGACATCGTCGCGCCCGCGCAGCAGCACGTCGCGATAGGTGTGCTTCAGGGCCGAGCAGGCGATGATGACGTGTTCGCCCTTGTCGCAAACCCGCGCGATCTCGTCGGCGATGGCGTTGAGCCAGGGCCAGCGGTCCTCGTCAGTGAGCGGATGGCCGGCTCGCATCTTCTCGACATTGCTGGCGGGATGGAAGCTGTCGCCGTCCTCGAAGCGCCAGCCGAGCCGCTGGCCCAGCGCGGCCGCGACCGTGCTCTTGCCCGAACCCGACACGCCCATCACGATCAACGCACAAGGTGCTTCAACGCCGCCCACGAAATTCCTCCGGAAGCGCGGCCTCATCGACCAGCCAGACGGTCTCGCCATTGGAGCGCGCGCGCAAGGCCGGCAGAGTCTCGCCATTGAGGAGGCGCGTCAAGATCGCCTGCTTGTCGTGCCCGGCAATCTCGAACAGCATTTCGTGGCAGGACGCCAGAACGGGCAGGGTGAGCGAGACCCGCGGCACGAAAGGCGCGACATTGGCCCTGGGCAACCCAACGACCCAGCGCTCGGTCTCCTCGATTTCGGGGAAGCCGGGAAACAGCGAGGCGGTGTGGCCGTCCGGTCCAACACCCATCAGGACCATGTCGAACAGCGGCCGCGAGGGATCGAGCTGCTCGGCACCGTAATAGGCCTGCAGCTCGCGCGCATAGGCTTCGGCACCGGCATCGGGATTTCCAGTCGTGGTCGGGATCGGATGGATGTGGCCGGCAGGCGCATTACCATCGAGAAACGCCGCCCGCGCCATCGCCATGTTGCTGAGGGGATCGCTCTCGGAGACGAAGCGCTCGTCACCGATGAACCAGTGCACCCGCTCCCACGGGATCTTGCCGCGCCAGGCATCGCTGCCGAGCAATTGATAAAGCTTCTTCGGGCTGGAGCCGCCGGTCAGGCAGATGGCGATGCGGCCGGGATTGGCCGCGATCCGTGCCATCACCCGTTCGGCTGCGGCGTGGGCGAGGGCCTCCGCGTCGGCCGCGACGATCAGCTTCGGCTGGCCCGCCAGAGCCATCACGAAAACTTCCGCCAGCTTCGCCCGTCGCGCCGGAGCAACTCGTCGGCGCAGGCGGGACCGTCGCTGCCGGCTTCGTAGGTCTCGATGCCGTCGCTGCCGGCCTGCTTCCAGGCGTCCAGGAACGGCTGCACCGCCTGCCATCCGGCCTCGATGCCGTCGGCGCGCTGAAACAGGATGTTGTCGCCGATCATGCAGTCGTAGATCAGCGTCTCGTAGCCGGTCGAGGGATCGACGCGGAAAAAGTCGCCGTAGCGGAACTTCATCTCGACGCCGTCGATGGTGATGCTCGGCCCCGGGATCTTGGCGTTGAACTGCAGCTCGATGGTCTCGCTCGGCGCGATGCCGATGGTGAGGAAATTCTGCGACAGGCGGTCGACGTCGGTGCCCGAAAACATCGACAGCGGCGCCTGCTTGAACTTGATCGCGACTTCGGTGCGCTTGTGGCCAAGCGCCTTCCCGGTGCGCAAGTAGAAGGGGACGCCGGCCCAGCGCCAATTGTCGATCATCAGCTTGAGCGCGACGAAGGTCTCGGTGGTGCTGCCGGGCTTGACGTCCTCGGTCTTGCGATAGTCCGGGATCTCGTCGTCGCCGATGCGCCCCGCTAGATATTGCGCCCGCACCGAATTCCTCAGCGCCTCGTCCCGGCTCGGCTGCTGGATCGACGTCAGCACGTCGGCCTTCTCTGAGCGCACGGAATGTGCGTCGAAACGTGCGGGCGGCTCCATCGCCACCAGCGACATCAGCTGGAACAGATGGTTCGGCACCATGTCGCGCAAAGCGCCGGTGGCATCGTAGAAGCCGCCGCGATGGCCGACGCCGAGCTTCTCCTCCACCGTGATCTGGATATGGTCGATGTGGTTGCGATTCCAGATCGGCTCGAACATGCCGTTGGCAAAACGCAGCACCAGGATGTTCTGCACCGTCTCCTTGCCGAGATAATGATCGATCCGGTAGATCTGGTGCTCCTCCATGATCTTCAAGAGTTCGGTGTTGAGCGCGCGCGCCGAGGCCAGATCGGTGCCGAACGGCTTTTCGATCACCAGACGCCTCCAGGCGCCGTTCTCCTTCATCATGCCGGTGCGGCCGAGCTCGCGCGCAGTCGGCGCAAACGCCGAGGGCGGCGTTGCCAGATAGAACAGCCGGTTGCCGCCGGTGTCCTGCGCGCATTCCAGCGAATCCAGATGCGCGCGCAGCCGATCAAAGGAAGGCGGATCCTTCGGATCGGCCTCGACGAAGGTCACGCATTCCAGCAGCCTCGTGGCGATGTCGTCGTCAATGGGACGGGTCGCGAACTCGCGCAGTCCCTTCAGCAGGCTGCTGCGCAGCTCGTCATCCGACTGGCTCTTGCGGGCGACGCCGACGACGCAGAACTTTTCCGGCAACAGATGTTCGGCCGCGAGATTGTAGAGCGAGGGCATCACCAGGCGATGGGTGAGGTCGCCGGTCACGCCAAAGATGACGAACGCGCAATTTTCCGGCTTGCGCTTGGCTTGCGGATCTTTTGTCACGAACTATCGGCCTTGACTTTGCTATTTCGGTCTCGAAACGCCCGGCTGCTTCGGCTCCTTGTGCCCGCCGAACCCCGCACGCATCGCGGAGAGAATTTTCTCGGCGAAGGTGTGTTCCCGACGGGAACGGAAACGTGTGTAGAGCGCCGCGGTCAGGACCTCGGCCGGCACGGCCTCGTCGATCGCGGCATTCACGGTCCAGCGGCCTTCGCCGGAATCCTCGACGAAGCCGGAATATTCGGCGAGCTGCGGACTGTCGGCGAGCGCCGTCGAGGTGAGGTCCAGCAGCCATGACGGGATCACGCTGCCGCGCCGCCACACCTCCGCGATGTCGGCGAGATCGAAATCGTAGCGATGGTCCGCGGGCAGCGCGTCGATGTTGGCGTTCTTGAGGATGTCGAACCCTTCGGCATAGGCCTGCATCAGGCCGTATTCGATGCCGTTATGGATCATCTTGACGAAGTGGCCGGCGCCGACGGGGCCGGCATGGATATAGCCCTGCTCGATGCGGGGATCGCGGCCTTCGCGTCCCTCGGTGCGCGGAATGTCTCCGGCGCCGGGCGCGAGTGCGGCGAAGATCGGATCGAGCCGGTCGACCACCTGCTTCTCGCCGCCGATCATCATGCAATAGCCGCGGTCGAGGCCCCAGACGCCGCCTGATGTGCCGACGTCGACATAGTGGATGCCACGCGCCTTCAGCGCCTTGCCGCGGCGGACGTCGTCCTGCCAGAAGGTGTTGCCGCCGTCGATGATCACATCGCCTTCCTGCATCACGGCCGCGATGGTGTCGATCGTCGTTTCGGTGATGTGCCCCGCAGGCAGCATCACCCATGCCGTGCGCGGCCGCTCGAGCTTGCCGACGAATTCTTCCAGCGTCGCTGAGCCGACCGCGCCGTCAGCGGCAAGGCCGGTGACGGCCTTGGTGTCCTTGTCGTAGACCACGGTCGAATGTCCGTGGCGCATCAGCCGGCGAACGATGTTGCCGCCCATCCGGCCGAGGCCGATCATGCCGAGTTGCATTTGCAATATTCCTTAAGTGAGCGCGTCGTTGAGCGCCGCATTGAGCGCGGCAAGACCCTTCTTGAGCCCGCCCTTGAGGTGCACGCGCAGCGCGCGCCGGCCGCGTTCCGTGAGCACGTCGAAATCGCCGCGCGCCTGCGCCGCCTTGATCACGCCGAAGCTGGCCTTCTGGCCCGGCACCTGGAGGTCCTTGGTGTCGTCAGCGGTGATCTGGAGGAATACGCCGCTGTCGGGTCCGCCCTTGTAGGCCTGCCCCGTCGAGTGCAGGAAGCGCGGTCCGAACTCGGCGCAGGTCGCGACATGCCGCTTCTCGCGCACCTCGAGCCGCATGGCCTGCAGCGCATCGATCGTGGCCTTGTCGCGCACGACATAGCCGAGCAGGGCGACATAGTCCCCATCGCCCGAGCGCGACAGATGCGCCTTCAGCCAGGATCTGAGATCGCCATTGGCGCCGGCGGCGCGGAGCGCCGTGGCGTTGGCGTCATCGGTGTAGAGATCGGCCTCGTTCGTGCTCACCACCGGCTTCTCCGCCGGCAGCGCGCCGGTCTTTTCGAACGATGCCGTGAGCTCGCGGGTCTTGATCTTGGCCGCCTCCACGTCGGGCTGGTCGAACGGGTTGATGCCGAGGACCGAGCCCGCAACCGCCGTTGCCATCTCGAAGCGGAAGAACTCCTGGCCGAGATGCTCGATCGACTTCATGACGATGCGTACGACGGGATGTCCTGCGGCCTCGATCCCGGCGAGAGCCGAGTCATGCGCCGCGTCCGCCTCGCCTTCGATGCGGATGTCGATGAAGAAGCGGTCGTTGCCGTAGACGGAAGGGGCGCCCAGCGGCTCGCCCTCGATCGGGATCAGGCCCTCGCCGTCCTTGCCGGTCGATTCCGCGATCAGCTGCTCGGCCCAGGCGCCGAAATCGGCGATCTTCTTCGACGCCAGGATTGTCACCTTGTCGCGGCCTTCGAGCCCGGCGAGGCCCATGGCAAGGCCGAGCTGCACGCCGGGGTTCTCGCTCGGCGGCACGTCCGGTCCGCAGGAGCGCGCCATAGCCAGCGCATGCTTGACGAACGTCTTGACGTCGATGCCGGCGGTTGCCGCGGGCACCAGGCCGAACGGCGACAGCACCGAATAGCGGCCGCCGATCGAGGGCTCGCCATGGAAGATGCGGGCGTAGTTCAGCTTCTTCGCCGCCTTCTCCAGCGACGAGCCGGGATCGGTCACCGCGATGAAGCGGTGGCCGGTCTTCACCTTGGGCCCGACCGCCTTGGCAACCTGCTCGTGGAAATAGTCCTTCATCGCGTTCGGCTCGGTGGTGCCGCCCGACTTGCTCGAAACGATGAACACGGTGTTGGCGATGTCGATCTTCGATTCCATCGCCCGCACCTGCGCCGGATCGGTGGAGTCGAGCACATGCAGCTTGGGGAAGCCGGGCTTCTTGCCAAAGGTCTCGGCCAGCACTTCAGGGCCGAGGCTCGAGCCGCCCATGCCGAGCACGACGGCGTCGGAGAATTTCTGGCCCTTCACCCGGCCGGCATAATCCTCGTAGTCGGCCACGTCGGCCTTGGCGGCGCTGTCGAGCCAGCCGAGCCATTTGTCTTCGTCCGCACCGGTCCAGACCGACTTGTCGCGCTGCCACAGCCTGCGGATCTTGGCCGATGCGCGCCATTCCTCGGTGCTCTTGGCCAGCGCCTTGCCGAGGCCCTCGCCAAGCGACAGCTGCTGGCGGTCGATCGCCGGTCCAAGCACGGTGGCGCGCTTGTGGGCGACCGCGCCGTAGAGCTTGTCGGCGGCGTCCGCGAACAGCTTGACGCCGTCCTTGACCAGTTCCTCGGCGATCGCATCGAGCGAGATGCCGGAGCGCTCCAGCTCCTCCAGCACGCGCCTCGCGTCGTCGACGTTCTCCTCCAGGCTGTCGCGCGGCTTGCCGTGGTCGCGGAACGCATCCAGCGTCGCCGGCGGCACGGTGTTGATGGTGTCGGGGCCGATCAGCTCCTCGACATAGAGGACGTCGCTGTAATCCTTGTTCTTGGTGCCGGTCGAGGCCCACAGCATGCGCTGCGGCTTGGCACCCTTGGCGGCGAGCTTGTCCCAGCGGGGACCTGCGAACAGGCGCTTGTAATCCTGGTAGGCGACCTTGGCGTTGGCGATCGCGACCTTGCCCTTGAGTGCGGCGAGCCGCTCCTTCTCGGATGGATCGTTGGCGCGGGCGATCTTCTCGTCGAGCTGCTTGTCGACCACGGAATCGATGCGGCTCACGAAGAAGCTCGCCACGCTCGCGACATGGGAGGGGTCGCCGCCCCCGGCGACGTATTTTTCGAGGCCCGCGATGTAGGCTTCTGCGACCTGAAGGTAGACCGCCTTGGAGAACAGCAGCGTGATGTTGATGCTGATGCCCTCGCCGATCAGCGTCTCGATCGCCGGCAGGCCCTCTGGCGTTGCCGGCACCTTCACCATCAGGTTCTTGCGGCCGACGTCCTTCCAGAGCCGCCGCGCCTCGGCCACGGTGCCTGATGTGTCCATGGCGAGATAGGGCGAGACCTCCAGGCTGACATAGCCGTCGCCGCCCTTGAGGCGGTCGTAGACCGGGCGGAGCACGTCGGCGGCGTTCTGGATGTCCTCGACCGCGACGGCCTCGAACAGGTCGGCCACGGTCCGGTCGCCGCGCTTCAGCGCCTTGCCGATCGGGGCGTCGTACTCGTCCGAGCTGCCGATCGCCTTCTCGAAGATCGAGGGATTGGAGGTGACGCCCTTGACGCCGTCGGTGTCGATCAGGCGCTTCAGGTCGCCCTTGGCGATGAAGCCACGGGCCAGGAAGTCCAGCCAGACGGCTTGTCCGTGCTTTTCCAGTTCTTTGACGGGATTCATGATGCTTATTTATCTCCAAGCCTGCGGGCGAGGGGTTTCCGCGCCGGTCCTGACGCGCTATCCTCTAGCTTACATGCGCACCTGAGGGAACCAATCAAGGGTACAGGCGTCATACCCTCCAGTGTAACTCCGTCGCGATCATGGCGATCCGGGCGGCAGTAGCGGTTGTTGCGGAAAAAGTCGTTGGCCGACGATCGGCCGGGGTCTGGTTGCGTAACGTCGGCCGCGCGTTGTCAGTCCGTCTTGTCAGCCGGCGTTTGCGTCGAGTGCCATCAGCGGAGTCCAATCCGTCTGGTGCATCGTGGCTCGGCCGCGAATGGCCATGCTGGGGGAAGGCATGCAGGCAAAAGCTGACGGTCTTGCGTTCGCCGTCGCCAATGGTCCGGTCGCGCCGACCGGAGGCGCCGACACGTCCTACGATCTCGAAGTGGGCCCATGTACCAGCCCGCTCCGCCTGCTGGTCGCGGTCGGCTTTGCCATGACCCTGTTCAGCGCGACCCTTGCGTTCGACTGGTGGGGCGGGCTTGGCGACTACGACACGATGGCCGGATTTGCCGGCGTCGTGGTGTTCTCCCTGACGACGATCCGGCTGATCTGGATGCTTCCCACCGAACGGGGAGCAGTGGTGGTCGTCACCCCCTACGGCATCCGCGATCTCCGCATCGGCAATGAATTTCTGCCGTGGGACTCGATTGCGGAGATTTCGGCTGAACAACGCCGCGGCCACATGACGATCGTGCTGACGCCGACGCCGGCCTTGCTGCGGCAGCTCCGCAGCATCCGCAATCTGGCCCGCCGCGCGGAGAGCGATCGTATCCTCATCCGGTCGGAGGGGCTGGCGGCCGATTTTGATACAGTGCTGCGTGCCTGCCGCGACGCTCACGCTGCCAGCACGCCGCGCACCGCATTGCAGCAGGAAGATGAACGCGGCACTCAAGGCTTCGCCGTACAAGCGTCATAAGATCGCCGTTCGCGGATCGCTATGCTGCAACGCCGGATGGACGCATCCCCGGTAACGCCCGGATGTTGCGACCAAGTGACATTTTCTGGAAATGAGCCAATATAGACAGAGATTCGCACAAATTACGGGCATGTGCCTGTTCGTAACTCAACGAGTGCCTACGTTGTGCGTTGCGTCGTGTTGGCACCCGGGTGTCCAATGATCGTCATGTGCTCACGCTGATTCGAAACGGCCTGAGGAACGGTCCGGTAACTGCTTTCGTTTCAGCTTGTGGCGGAACTCACGCGGAGAGGGATCATGTACAACGATTCTCTATTCAACGCTTTCGCTCGGTCGTTCGAGGCGAGAAGCCAGCACGACATGTCGATGGCGGAATATCTGGAATCGTGTCGAAGCGATCCCATGAAATACGCGAACGCGGCCGAACGACTGCTAGCAGCGATCGGAGAACCCCAGACGATTGACACGGCCAAGGACCCACGCCTTGGCCGTATTTTTTTGAACCGCACGATCCGTACCTATCCGGCCTTCGCCGGCTTCTACGGCATGGAAGAAACCATCGAGCGCATCGTCGGTTTCTTCCGCCACGCGGCGCAGGGCCTGGAGGAGCGCAAGCAGATCCTCTATCTGCTCGGGCCGGTCGGCGGCGGCAAGTCTTCGCTGGCCGAGCGGCTGAAGTCGCTGATGGAGGTGCATCCCATCTACGTGCTCAAGGCCGGCGACGAACTCTCGCCCGTGTTCGAGAGCCCGCTCAGCCTGTTCGATCCCGATCAGCTCGGCCCGATGCTGGAAGAAAAGTACGGCATTCCGCGCCGTCGTCTCACCGGCCTGATGAGCCCGTGGTGCTACAAGCGGCTTGAGGCCTTCGGCGGCGACATCTCGCAATTCCGCGTCGCCAAGATCCAGCCGTCGCGGCTGCGCCAGATCGGAATCGCCAAGACCGAGCCCGGTGACGAGAACAACCAGGACATCTCCTCGCTGGTCGGTAAGGTCGACATCCGCAAGCTCGAGACCTACGCGCAGAACGATCCCGACGCCTACAGCTATTCCGGCGGCCTCAATCGCGCCAACCAGGGCGTGCTCGAGTTCGTCGAGATGTTCAAGGCGCCGATCAAGATGCTGCACCCGCTGCTCACCGCGACGCAGGAGGGCAACTATATCGGCACCGAGAACATCGGCGCGATCCCGTTCACGGGCGTCATTCTCGCACACTCGAACGAAGCCGAGTGGGCGAGCTTCAAGTCCAACAAGAACAACGAGGCCTTCATCGACCGCATCTGCGTGATCAAGGTGCCTTACTGCCTGCGCATCACGGAGGAGCAGAAGATCTACGAGAAGCTGATCCAGGGCTCCGAGCTCGCATCGGCGCCTTGCGCGCCGTCGACGCTGGAGACGCTGGCGCGTTTCTCGGTGATGTCGCGCCTGCGCAAGCACGAGAATTCCACGATATATGCCAAGATGCGGGTCTACGACGGCGAGAGCCTGAAGGAATCCGATCCGAAGGCGCGCAGCGTGCAGGAATATCGCGACGCCGCCGGCGTCGACGAAGGCATGGACGGCGTCTCGACCCGCTTCGCCTTCAAGATCCTGGCTGCCACCTTCAACCACGACCCGCAGGAGGTCGCCGCCGACGCCGTGCATCTGATGTACGCGCTGGAGCAGTCGATCCGCCGCGAGCAGCTGCCGGAGGAAGTCGAGAAGCGCTATCTCGAATTCATCAAGGCCGACCTTGCGCCGCGCTACGCCGAGTTCATCGGCAACGAGATCCAGAAGGCGTATCTGGAATCCTACTCGGATTACGGCCAGAACCTGTTCGACCGCTATGTCGACTATGCGGATGCATGGATCGAGGACCAGGACTTCAAGGATCCCGACACCGGCCAGCTGCTCGATCGCGAATTGTTGAACCAGGAATTGACCAAAATCGAGAAGCCGGCGGGCATCGCCAACCCCAAGGACTTCCGCAACGAGGTCGTCAAATTCTCGTTACGCTCCCGGGCCCAGAACGGCGGCAAGAATCCGACCTGGACCTCCTACGAGAAGATTCGCGACGTGATCGAAAAGAGGATATTCTCCCAGGTCGAGGATCTGCTTCCGGTCATCTCCTTCGGCTCGAAGAAGGACGGCGAGACGGAGAAGAAGCACGGCGAGTTCGTCGCACGCATGGTGGAGCGCGGCTACACCGAGCGTCAGGTTCGCCGGCTCGTCGAATGGTACATGCGCGTGAAGCAGGCCGGTTGAGGCGGATGGGAGGCGAATGGTAAAGTGCCCATTCACATTATTGACAGGCGCCTGAATCCAGGCGGCAAGAGTCTTGAGAACCGCCAGCGGTTCTTGCGTCGGGCCAAATCCCTGGTGCAGGGCGCCGTCAAGAAGACCTCGCAGGAACGCGACATCAAGGACGTCCTGGAGGGGGGCGAAGTCACGATCCCCCTCGACGGCATGCACGAGCCGCGCTTCCGCCGCGAAGGCGGCACGCGCGACATGGTGCTGCCCGGCAACAAGAAGTTCATCGAGGGCGACTATCTGCAGCGCTCGGGCCAGGGCAGCGCCAAGGATTCCGGCCCCGGCGAAGGCGACAGCGAGGACGCGTTCCGCTTCGTGCTGAGCCGTGACGAGTTCGTCGACCTCTTCCTCGACGATCTCGAGCTGCCGGATCTCGCCAAGCGCAAGATCGCGCAGACCGAAAGCGAGGGCATCCAGCGCGCCGGCTACACCACGTCGGGCTCGCCTGCCAACATCTCGGTGAGCCGGACGGTGAAGCTCGCGCTGGCCCGCCGCATCGCGCTCAAGCGTCCGCGCAAGGACGAGATCGAGGAGCTGGAGGCGGCGATCGCCGCCTGCACCGACGAGGACGAGCGCGAGGTGCTGCTCGCCCGGCTCGAAAAGCTCCAGGCGAAGACCAAGCGCATCCCCTTCATCGACCCGCTCGACATCCGCTACCGCCGCTACGAGAAGGTGCCGCGGCCGGTGGCCCAGGCGGTGATGTTCTGCCTGATGGACGTCTCGGGCTCGATGTCCGAGCACATGAAGGATCTCGCCAAGCGCTTCTATATGCTGCTCTACGTGTTCCTGAAGCGCCGCTACAAGCATGTCGAGATCGTCTTCATTCGTCACACCGACCGCGCCGAGGAAGTGGACGAGCAGACCTTCTTCTACGGTCCGGCCTCGGGCGGCACGCTGGTCTCCAGCGCGCTGCAGGCGATGCACGAGATCGTGCGCGAGCGGTTCAATCCCTCGGACTGGAACATCTACGCCGCACAAGCCTCCGACGGCGACAATTCCTATTCCGATGGCGAGCTCACCGGCATGCTGCTGACCGACAAGATCCTGCCGGTCTGCCAGTTCTTTGCCTATCTCGAGGTCGGGGAATCAGGCGGCAGCGCCTTCGATCTCTCCGACTCCTCGCTCTGGACTCTCTATGAGCGCCTGCGCAACGGCGGCGCGCCGCTCTCGATGCGCAAGGTCTCGGAACGCAGCGAGATATTTCCGGTGTTCCACGATTTGTTTCAGCGTCGCGAAACTGCCCAGGAGAAGGCCGCTCCATGACGGAACGATTGTTCGAAGGCGCGGATTGGGATTTTCACACCTTGCAGCGCATCACCGATGCCTGCGAGGAGGTGGCGCTGAAGGATCTCGGGCTCGACGTCTATCCGAACCAGATCGAGGTGATCACCGCCGAGCAGATGCTGGATGCCTATTCCTCCGTCGGCATGCCGCTGTTCTACAAGCATTGGTCGTTCGGCAAGCATTTTGCGTTCCACGAGGCCTCCTATCGCAAGGGCCTGATGGGGCTCGCCTATGAGATCGTGATCAACTCCTCGCCCTGCATCTCCTACCTGATGGAGGAGAACACGGCGACGATGCAGACGCTGGTGATCGCCCACGCCGCCTTCGGCCACAACCATTTCTTCAAGAACAATTACCTGTTCAAGCAGTGGACCGACGCCGACGGCATCCTGGACTATCTCGACTTCGCCAAGAACTACGTCATGCAATGCGAGGAGCGTTACGGCCGCGTCGAGGTCGAGCGCACGCTGGACGCCGCGCACGCGCTGATGTCGCATGGCATCGACCGCTATCCCGGCAAGAAGAAACTGGATTTGCGCGCCGAGGAGAAGCGGGCAGGGCGCCGCCGCCAGCATGAGGAGGAGGTCTTCAACGACCTCTGGCGCACCGTGCCGGCCGGCAAGAGCAAGAGCCGCTCCGCGCTGTCGGTCGAGCGCCGCCGCAAGCTGCTTGGCCTGCCGCAGGAAAACCTGCTCTACTTCCTGGAGAAGAGCGCGCCGCGGCTGGCGCCGTGGCAGCGGGAGCTTTTGCGCATCGTTCGCCACATCGCGCAATATTTCTACCCGCAGAGCCAGACCAAGGTGATGAACGAGGGGACGGCGACCTACGTCCATTATCGCATCATGACCAAGCTGCATCAGCAGGGCCGCATCACCGACGGCAACTTCCTCGAATTCCTGGGGTCACACACCAACGTGGTTTTCCAGCCCGAATTCGACGACCCGCGGTTCTCCGGCTTCAATCCCTATGCGCTCGGCTTTGCGATGATGCAGGACATCGAGCGCATCGTCACCAATCCGGAGGCCGAGGACCGCGAGTGGTTCCCCGACATCGCCGGCAAGAACGACGTCATGGGCGTGCTGCGCGACGTCTGGGCCAATTACCGCGACGAAAGCTTCATCGGCCAGTTCCTGAGCCCGAAGTTGATGCGGCACCTCCGCATGTTCCACCTGCACGACGATCCCGAGGAGCGCGCCGGCATCCGCGTCGATGCCATTCACGACGAGCGCGGCTTCCGCCGCGTTCGCCGCGAGCTGGCGCGGCAGCACGATGTCGGCTACATCGACGCCAATATCGAAGTGGTCGACGTCGATCTCTCCGGTGATCGCCGCCTGATCCTGCACCACCACGTCATCAAGGGTTCGCAGCTCAACGAGACCGACGCCAAGCGCGTGTTGCAGCATCTCGCCGATCTCTGGACCTACGATGTCGCGCTGATCGAGGTCGACGCCAACGACAAGGTTTTGCGCGAGTACGTCGTAAGCCCGCGCCCGATTCCCGCCGCGGTGGCGTGAGGTGCCGACGCGGCGCCCAAACTCGCCCGCGGCTCATCCTTCGAGACGCCCGCCTTTGGCGGGCCCTCAGGATGAGGACGGAGTGTGTGGCTGCAACTTCAAAACAGAGACGCTGATTAGCCTCATCCTGAGGAGACCGCGAAGCGGTCGTCTCGAAGGACGAGGCGCTTGCTCCGGCCGCTACCCAAGCACTTGCATAGGCCCGAAAAGCTCTATGCCGACCGCTTCCTCACCGGCTTCTTCTTCACCTTGCTCGCATTCAGCTCCACCGCCGCGCGGATCAGCGCCTTCAACGCCTTTTCGTTGACCTTCTCGCCCTCGCGAATGTCGATCGCGCGCCGCACATTGCCGTCGAGGCTGGAGTTGAACAGGCCGGCGGGGTCGTCCAGCGCCGCGCCCTTGGCAAAGGTCAGCTTCACAACCTCCTTGTAGGTCTCGCCGGTGCAGATGATGCCGTCGTGCTCCCACACGGGCACGCCGCGCCACTTCCATTCCTCGACGACATCAGGGACGGCCTGCTTGATCAGGCCGCGGACCCGCGCCAGCATCTCGCCGCGCCAGTCGCCGAGCTCCTTGATCCTGCCGTCGATCATCCTGGAGGGCGAGGCTCCGTCCGTCGCCTTCGCCGCGCTCTTCTTCGCCACCGCCTTCTTCATGACCTCGCCTCACCATGCGCGCTGCGCCGACCGAGATAAGGCAGTGCGAACAGATACAGCCCGGTCGCGAGCAGCGGGATCAGCGGCACCAGCGCCAGGAAGCCGATCCAGGCGGCATCGAGCTGCATGATCATGGCGACGATGTTGGCGATCACCGCGAGGGTGAAAGCCATGGACAGCCAGCGATGGGTTTGTCGAATCCACATGGTCAACGGACCTCCTTTGCAAGGGTTGGAATGGACGCGTCTAGCCAGCTCGCGCCAGCAGCTCGTCCAGCTTGTTGAAGAACTGCTTCCAGCCGGCATGCGCGCCGCCAAACGCCTGCTTCTGCGTCGGGCTGAAGCCGGCCTGCTCGACGCGCAGATGCGTGCCGGCGCTGGTCGGCGTCAGCGTGAAGGTCACGACGCTTTTCAGGTCGAACGCGGCATCCTCGTGCGAGAAATTCCAGGTGTAGGCCAGCGTCTTCTGCGGCTCGATGGTGAGCACCTCGCAGTCCAGTACGCCGCCCCATTCGCCGCGCAGGTTGAAGCGATGGCCGACGGTCGGCTTGAAGTCGTTCTTCATCAGCCATTCCTCGATCAGATGCGGCTGCGTCAGCGCGCGCCAGAGCCGCTCTGCCGGAAAAGCAAATTCGCGCTCGACGACCACCGAGCGTGTTTCGGTCACGGGTCCCGTCATTGGTCCATCCTCTTCAGGAGATCGTCGAGTGCGTCGAGCCGCCTCTGCCAGAAGGAGGCCATCTGGCTGGTCCAGTCGATCAGCGGATCGAGCGCGCCGGGCTGCGCGCTGTAATGGGTCTGCCGTCCCTCATGCCGGTCGCGCACGAGGCCCGCCTGCTTCAGTGCGCCGAGATGTTTTGACACCGCCGGCTGGGAAACGCCCGAAGTCGCCGTCAGTGCCCCGACCGTCTGCTCGCCCTCGCGGCACAGCCGCTCGAAGATCGCCCGCCGCGTGGGGTCGGCGAGCGTCCTGAACAGGAGGTCGGGAGCGGGTGCCATGGAGGATCCATAACCAGGAAGTTATGGATAAACTCATAACTGGCAGGTTATGGATATGTCAAGAGCGGTAGGGAAATGATGGTGGCTCGCGCGGCCCTCTCTCCCGTCATTGCGAGGAGCCGTTGCGACGAGGCAATCCAGACCGTCTCCGCGAAGGGATTCTGGATTGTCTCGCGGAGCCTGTCATCGGGCCGCGCTTCGCGCGGACCCGGTGGCTCGCACAGCAATGACGGGGCTGCAGCAATCTCACGGCCGCAAATAGAGATACCCCTGCGACTGCAACTCGGCCAACCGAACTACGCCGCCCTTTTCTGCGCTGACGAAGCCCGGCAGCAATTCCTTCAACGTGACGTTCTGCGCCTTCATCGTGTTGCCGCAGGCCGCTAACTCGACGCCGTCCTTGGAGAATTCACTGACGCGCTTGCTGAGATCGGGGTTGGCCTGTGCGGCGTGAAACGCCTTCAGCGCGGGTCCGTGGATCACCAGCGCGATCGTGACATGCTCGGGACCGCCGACGCCGTCGATGTGGTTCTGGATGTTGCCGAGCACGAAATTGACCTTCTCGGCGTCGCTGAGGTGGTAGACGACCTTCAGCTTGTTGCCGGCGCCCGGGTCCGTCGCGGCCTTTGCGCTGGAGGCGCCGAGCGCCGCGCCCAGGGTCGAGATGGCGGTCCACAGGATGTTGCGGCGGTTCATGGCGATCTCCTTCAAGCCTGGCATCGCCGGACAGATATCACTTGTGACGCAGTGCGGCGAGTTCCTTGCGGTCGGTCACCAGCCCAGCGCATTCGCTGTTGTCAGTGCGGTCGAGGCGGAAGATTTTGTCGTCGGCGCCGGCGACCAGCGATTGCTCCGCCTCGTCGTCCGGCTTGTTGTTCTGCCAGACCCGGACCTGCTCAAGCCGGACGATGGCAGATTTGTTGTCCTTGGACAGCGCCACTTCGATGCCGCCGCCTTCGCAGTCGACGCCGCAGCCCATGCGCACCTCGTCGCCCTGGCTGAGCAGCACCGCGTGGCTGCCGCACGAGCCGCTGGAATCGAAATCGCCGGAGCGGTGACGGTAGCGAAAGCCCAGGCGGAAGGAATTATGCAGCCGCTTGTCCTCCTTGTCGGCTTCCGCCGAGATCAGCAGCTTCATGGACGCGACCTTCTGCTTGGGATGCCGCGCCAGATGCTCGGCGTCATAGCGACGGACGAAGCAGGCATAGGCCTTGTCGCCCGGCGTCGCCCCATAGAGCCGCGCATTGAAGGCGTCGGCCTCGGCGTTTGTGGTCTCCCGGACCTTGTCGGAGTCTTCGGC
Source organism: Bradyrhizobium sp. UNPF46 (assembly GCF_006658625.1). Taxonomy (NCBI): domain Bacteria; kingdom Pseudomonadati; phylum Pseudomonadota; class Alphaproteobacteria; order Hyphomicrobiales; family Nitrobacteraceae; genus Bradyrhizobium; species Bradyrhizobium sp. UNPF46. The sequence goes on along the minus strand of NZ_LFJB01000003.1, from coordinate 317,552 downwards.
ATGGGCGACGCCGACGAAGGCGGCAAGGGCGAGCGGCAGGACAAGAGCAAGCTTCATGATCGCATCTTCGCGTTTGAACCAACATCGACCCGCAACGGCAGGGGCCGACTGGCGGTTAGTCGCAGGCGGCGGGCGGCGCGTTCAAGCCCTCCCGGCCGCAGGTCTTGTGGGCAGCCTCGCGCAAGGTTCCAGTCTTAACAGACTGGAAGGATGAGGGTTGGTAAACCCCCGGGTGCTGCAGATGACTGGTGGCGGTCAACATGTCCGTAAGTCAGAACTTGCCCAACCTTGCGATCGGCTATTCGGTGCTGCGGCTGCTGAAGATGCTCGCGGCCGGCGTGCTGCTGACGCTTGTGTGCGCCGCGATCGCGTTCAACTGGTTTCACGTCAAGACCGTCTCCGAATTCCAGATCGCGGGTAGTTTTCTTGGCGTCGTGGTGTTCGGCTTCGTGACCTGCAGGACGCTGTGGCGCCTTGTCTCGACCCGGCAGCCGGTCCTCTTCATCACCCGCGTCGGTATTCGCGACACCCGCATCGCCGATGACACCATCTCCTGGAGGTCCGTGCGGGACATCTCGGCCTGGCAGTTTCGCAGTCAGGTGATCGTGGTGCTCAAGCTCGATCCGCTGATCGCCGACCGTTTCGACGTCGGTCTGCTGAAGCGCATCGTCTCGATGATGAACAAGGCGGTGGGCGCGGAGGGCATGGTGATCAATCCTGGCGGCCTGACCATGGATGGCGAAACGCTGCTGGAAACCTGCAAGCAATATTGGAAGGCCGGCCGCCTGGCCTATACGGCCCAGCCCAAGACCGAACCCGAGCCTGCCCATTAGAGCAGTGCCCTGCGATCGTCGGGAAGAGAGGACCTACGCCGCCAATTCGTCAGCGCAGGCTGGCGTTGATCTTGTCCAGCACCGCCGAGCCTGGGCACAGCGTGTCCGCTTCCAGCGTGTTGAGCGGGGTCTCGACCGTGTTGAGATGCTCGTGCAGATCCTCCGCATCGGGATCGACGTACAGAAGCCCGGTGACGATCTGTCCCTTGGCGGCATGCCGTGCGAGGAAGGTCTGGGCGCCGAGCCGGTCGTGCGGATCGTAATCGGCGTCGATCTTGCGCAGCGCGATCTTGCTGCCGTCATGCTGCTCGACCACCTGCACCGTGCCCGGGGCGTAGTCCACCGCGATGGGATCGCGGCCGACCAGCACGTCGAGCCGGTTCACGGCGTCGTTGTGCTCGCGGACATAGTCGAAGCTCTTGGTCGAGCCGGCATGGTTGTTGAAGGCGATGCAGGGGCTGATGACGTCGATGAAGGACGCGCCCTTGTGGCGGATCGCGGCCGCGATCAGCGGCACCAGCTGGGTCTTGTCGCCGGAGAAAGAGCGCGCGACGAAAGTCGCCCCCAACTGCAGCGCGATCGCGACGAGGTCGATGGCGTTGTCGGTATTGGTGACGCCCTTCTTGCTCTTCGAGCCGCGGTCGGCGGTGGCCGAGAACTGGCCCTTGGTCAGGCCATAGACGCCGTTATTCTCGACGATATAGGTCATGTTGACGCCGCGCCGGATCGAATGCGCGAACTGGCCGAACCCGATCGAGGCGGAATCGCCGTCGCCGGAGACGCCGAGATAGATCAAATCGCGGTTGGCGAGATTGGCGCCCGTGAGCACGCTCGGCATGCGGCCGTGCACGGAGTTGAAGCCGTGCGAATTGCCGAGGAAATAATCCGGCGTCTTCGACGAGCAGCCGATGCCGGAGATCTTCGCCACCCGATGCGGCTCGATCGAGAGCTCGTAGCAGGCCTCGATGATCGAGGCCGTGATCGAATCGTGGCCGCAGCCCGCGCACAGCGTCGAGATCTTGCCCTCGTAGTCGCGGTGCGTGTAGCCGAGCTCGTTCTTCTTCAGCCCGGGATGATGGAATTTCGGCTTTGCAATGTAGGTCATGCGAGCACCTGCGATCCCAGCCGCGTCATGGCCGGGCTTGTCCCGGCCATCCACGTCTTGACGGCAAGGAAGAAAGGCGTGGATGCCCGGGTCAGGCCCGGGCATGACGAAGGAGAGAGTAAAGTGTAGGTCATGACACGGCCTTGCGGAGCGGGGTCACCTTGAGGTGATCCTGGTGGTCGCCAATGGCTTTTGCGATATAGCGGGCGGTGATCGGGGTGCCGTCATAGTGCACGATCGGCACCAGCCGCACCGGATCGATGCCGTTCTCGTTGACGATGAGCTGACGGAGCTGGCTGTCGCGGTTCTGCTCGACCACGTAGACGAAGTCGTGCTCGGCGAGGAAGCTCGCGACGCTGGAGTGGAACGGGAAGGCGCGGATGCGCAGGCGGTCGAGCTGATGCCCGCGTGCTTCCAACAAGCCAATCGCCTCGTCCATCGCCGGCGAGGTCGAGCCGAAATAGATCACGCCATATTTGGTCGGCCGCTCCGCATTGGCCTGCAGCGGCCGCGGCACCAGGTCCTGCGCGGTCTCGAACTTGCGCACCAGGCGCTGCATATTGTCTGCATAGACCGAGCCTTCCTCGGAGTAGCGGGCATAGCGATCGCGCGACGTGCCGCGGGTAAAGTAGGAGCCCTTGGTCGGGTGCGTGCCGGGATAGGTGCGGTAGGGAATGCCGTCGCCATCGACGTCGAGATAGCGACCGAAGTCGCGGCCTTCCTCCAGCATCTCCGCGGTCATCACCTTGCCGCGGTCATATTGCTTGGCGTCGTCCCACTTCAGCGGACGGCAGAGCCGGTGGTTCATGCCGATGTCGAGGTCGAGCATCAGGAAGATCGTGGTCTGGAGACGTTCGGCAAGATCAAAGGCGGCGGCTGCGAATTCGAAGGCCTCGGCCGGGTCCTCCGGGAACAGCAGCACATGCTTGGTATCGCCATGCGAGGCATAGGCGCAGGCGATGATGTCGCATTGCTGGGTGCGCGTCGGCATGCCCGTGGAGGGGCCGGCGCGCTGGATGTTCATGATCACGGCCGGAATTTCGGCGAAGTAGGAGAGGCCGATGAACTCGGTCATCAGCGAGATGCCGGGCCCGGAAGTGGCCGTGAAGGCACGCGCGCCGTTCCAGGAGGCGCCGATCACGATGCCGATGGAGGCCAGTTCGTCCTCGCCCTGCACGATCGCGTATTTCGCCTTGCCGGTTTCCGGATCGTGCCGGTACTTCTTGCAATGGGCGGTGAAGGCCTCCGCCACCGACGAGGACGGCGTGATCGGATACCAGGCGCACACCGTGGCGCCGCCATAGACGGCGCCGAGCGCGGCGGCGCTGTTGCCCTCGATGAAGATGCGGTCGCCGACCTTGTCGGACTTCTTGATGCGCAGTCCCAGCGGACATTTCAGGTTCTGCAGCGCCCAGTCGCGGCCGAGATGCAGCGCGTGGACGTTGGAGGAGAGCAGCTTCTCCTTGCCCTTGTACTGCTCGCCGATCAGCTGCTCGATCAGCTTGGGGTCCATGTCGAGCAGCGCCGAGAGCGCACCGAGATAGATGATGTTCTTGAACAGCTGGCGCTGGCGCGGATCGGTATAGGTCGAGTTGGTGATGGCAGTGAGCGGCACGCCGATCACGGTGATGTCGTCGCGGAACTTGGTCGACGGCATCGGCTTGGTGGAGTCGTAGAACAGATAGCCGCCGGGTTCGATGCCGGCGACGTCCTTGTCCCAGGTCTGCGGGTTCATCGCCACCATCATGTCGACGCCACCACGGGCGCCCAGATGACCCTCTTCGGTCACCCGCACCTCGTACCAGGTCGGCAGGCCCTGGATGTTGGAGGGGAAGATGTTGCGCGGGGACACCGGAACGCCATGGCGCAGAATCGCGCGGGCGAACATCTCGTTGGCGCTGGCCGAGCCCGAGCCGTTGACGTTGGCGAAGCGGACGACGAAGTCGTTTACGCTGCTGATCGGCTTTTTGTCGGACATGTCGAACCTGCGTGGGTCATCTCGATGAAATATTTCTGCATGTCCCAGGCTCCGGTGGGACAACGCTCGGCGCACAGCCCGCAATGCAGGCAGACGTCCTCGTCCTTGACCATCACGCGCCCGGTCTTGAGATCCGAGGAGACGTAGAGGTCCTGATCCGGATGCGCGGAGGGGGCCTTCAGCCGCTGGCGCAGATCGCCTTCCTCGCCGTTGGCGGTGAAGGTGATGCAGTCCATCGGACAGATGTCGGCGCAGGCATCGCACTCGATGCAGAGCGAGGTCGAGAACACGGTCTGCACGTCGCAGTTCAGGCAGCGATGGGCTTCGCCGAGCGCGAGCTTGACGTCGTAGCCGAGCTCGACCTCGGCGCGGATGTCCTTCAGCGCGACCACCTTGTCGCGATGCGGCACCTTGAAGCGCTTGTCGATGGAGACGTCGTTGTCATAGCTCCATTCGTGGATGCCCATCTTCTGCGACGACACCTCCACGTCGGGCAGCGGGCGCTCGGTAATGTCCTCGCCCGAGAGCATCTTGTGGATCGACAGCGCCGCATCATGGCCGTGCGCGACCGCCCAGATGATGTTCTTCGGGCCGAACGCGGCGTCGCCGCCGAAGAAGACCTTTGGATTGGTCGAGACGAAGGTCTTCGGATCGACCTTTGGCATGTGCCATTTGTCGAACTCGATGCCGCAATCCTGCTCGATCCACGGGAAGGCATTCTCCTGGCCGACCGCGACCAGCACATCGTCGCAGGGAATGGTCTGATCCGGGTCGCCGGAGGGAACGAGGTTACGGCGGCCCTTGGCGTCGTATTCGGCTTTCACCTTCTGGAAGGTGACGCCGGTGAGCTTGCCGTTGTCGTGGATGAACGCGACGGGGACCATGAAGTTGAGGATCGGGATGTCCTCGTGAAGGGCGTCTTCCTTCTCCCAGGGCGAGGCCTTCATCTCCTCGAAGCCCGAACGCACGATGACCTTGACGTCTTCGCCGCCGAGCCGGCGTGCGGTGCGGCAGCAATCCATTGCGGTGTTGCCGCCGCCGAGCACGATCACGCGCTTGCCGATCTTGTCGATATGGCCGAACGAGACCGAGGCCAGCCACTCGATGCCGATATGGATGTTCGCGGCTGCCTCTTTCCGGCCGGGAATGTCGAGCTCGCGGCCGCGCGGCGCGCCGGAGCCGACGAAGATCGCGTCGTATTTCTCGGCGAGCAGCGCCTTCATGCTCTCGATGCGATGACCGCCCTTGAACTCGACGCCGAGACCCAGGATGTAGCCGGTCTCCTCGTCGATGACGGAATTGGGCAGGCGGAATTTCGGGATCTGCGTCCGCATCATGCCGCCGGCTTCGGGGTCGCCGTCGAACACGGTGCAGTGATAGCCGAGCGGCGCCAGATCGCGCGCCACGGTCAGCGAGGCCGGGCCGCCACCGACGAGGGCGACGCGCTTACCGTTCTTTGGTGCTGGGCGCGGCAAGCGCTGCTTGATGTCGTCCTTGAAGTCGGCCGCGACGCGCTTGAGGCGGCAGATTGCGACCGGCGTCTCCTCGACGCGTCCGCGCCGGCACGCCGGCTCGCAGGGACGATCGCAGGTGCGTCCCAGGATTCCGGGAAACACGTTCGATTTCCAATTGATCATGTAGGCGTCGCTGTAGCGCCCTTGTGCGATCAATCGGATGTACTCGGGAACCGGTGTGTGTGCAGGACAAGCCCATTGGCAATCGACCACTTTGTGAAAGTAGTCGGGGGCCGCAATATCGGTCGGTTTCATTCCTACCCTCGTCCGCGCAGGCTCAAAGACCCGGCGGCCTTTTCTTTGAGCTTGTCGACGCTTAACGCGCGGCGATCTGGTTTCTGAATGACGTCATTGGGTTAGCTTATTAGAACCGTTCCCAAGTACAACGGCAAAGTTTCGCAGGTCCCCGCTTTCATGGGAGCCACGCGCGCATAGCATTAACGTACCGCGCGAAGCATGCGGCGGCGCAATATGTTGCGCTGCAGATGAGCGATTCAGCCGCTCGCGATATCGCTCTTCGCGAGGTCCCACATCAGGCTGTAGGTGCCGACGGAGACCGGAAGCGGGAAGGGCGCTGCAGCCGGTCCGGTGAAACGTTCGGCAATGACGGCCGAGACGGCGCCGACATGCGTGCCGTCGATCAGCACGAACCAGTCGCGCGCGCCTTCGTTGCGCACTGCCGGAATACCCGCCATTGCGCCCGACAATTCCGGCTCGCTCTCGAGCAGGTGCATCGAGATGATGCCTTCGCGATTCCCGGGAACCAGCTTTTCTTGCAGTGCATCACGCCATGGGCCGGCGTTATCCGGTGTCGGCCGCAGCCGCACGAGGCCAAGCGCGGCGCCGCGTCCGGTGCCGATGCTGATCGTGATGCGCGCGACCACGCGCAGCATGTCCTGGAAACGTGCCATGCACCGCCGCGACCAATCGGTCTGATTGGCGAGCCGCGCCCGGTAGGCGGGGCTGTCGAGCACGTCGAGCGTCTCGGTCGAGTACAGCGAGAGATATTTGGGGTTGGCTGCATGCGCGACATAGCGCCGCGCTTCGAGAAATCCGTCGATCGCGACGCGCTCTTCGAGGTGTTCGCGATCGTACCAGCGGTTGAAATCGGCCTCATCGGCCGCGTCGATATTCATCGACGTCAGCAGCATGCCTTTCCCGGCGAGCGGCATCTTCTTGCTGTCCTTCCTCCGCGCATTAGCGCGCGGCCTTCGACGCGAGGTCGGCGATCGACTTCATCACCGCGTCCCTCACGCCGGCATCATAGAGCGAATGTCCGGCTTCTTCCACGATGCGAAGCTCGGAACCCGGCCAAACTTTCGCGAGAGCATAGGACGTCTCGGGAGGACACAACAGGTCGTAGCGGCCCTGCACGATAATGCCGGGAATGCCTTCGAGCCGGCCCGCGTTCCGCAGCAACTGGTCTTCGTTCATGAAGCTGTCATTGACGAAATAATGCGCCTCCATGAACGGCGTGGCCGGCAGCGTACGCCAGACGTTCAGCGAGGCGAGATCGAGCCGCGTCTTCGCCGCCTTATGCTCCGACAGAGCGCGCTCGGTGTCGTGCCAGGCCCGCGAGGCAGGTCCGTGAACGGCAGGATCGGGATCGAGGATGCGGCGATAGTAAGCTTCGACCGGCCGGTCCCGCTCTTCCAGCGGGAGCACGCTCAGAAAATCTTCGGACAGCGCGGGATAGAATTGCGGCAGGCGCACCGTGAAGGCCGTCTCCACTTCCGCCCGCGTACCGAGGAACGTCGCGCGCAGCGCAATGCCGGAGACGCGCTCGGGATGCGCCTGCGCATACGCCAGCGCCAGCGTCGCTCCCCAGGAGCCGCCGACCACCATCCAGCGGTCGAAGCCGAATTTCTCGCGGATCTTCTCCATGTCCGCGATCAGGTGCGCCGTGGTGTTGTGCTCGCGCGAGCCCTTGGGCCGGCTGCGGCCGCAGCCGCGCTGGTCGAACAGCACCGCACAGAAGCGGTCGGGGTCGAACAGGCGGCGATGGTCGGGCTGACAGCCGCTCCCCGGTCCGCCGTGCAGATAGATCGCGGGGATGCCGTCGCTGCGGCCGACACTTTCGACGTAGAGTTCGTGGCCGTCGCCGACGTCGAGCATGTCGGAGGTCAGCGGCGCAAAGGGATCGGCGCGCCGGACTGCTTCCTTGGCCGCCGTGCCCGCGTCGGCGTCAGGTCCCATTATCGGATTCCAGGGTGCCGCCGGCGAAGTTGCGATAGAGGAAGCGGCTGGTTTCGCCCGCGGCCTCGGCTTCCGCCTGCTTGAAGATGGTCTCGTGCAGCGGCGACAGCGCGCAGGCGGGATCGGTGTTGGCGGCATCGCCGGTCAGCGCGAAGGCCTGGCAGCGACAGCCGCCGAAATCGATCTCGCGGAATTCGCAGGATTTGCACGGCTCCTTCATCCAGCCGGTGCCGCGATAGCGGTTGAAGGCCTCCGAGTTCTGCCAGATCCAGGCGATCGAATGGTTGGAGCGCACCGACAAGAAATCGAGCCCGGTGATGCTCTCGGCGGCGTGGCACGGCAGCACCTTGCCGGCGGGCGAGATGTTGAAGAACTGCCGGCCCCAGCCGCCCATGCATTTCTTCGGCCGCAGCGCGTAGTAGTCAGGTACGACATAGTCGATCGTCAGCCGGCCCTTCAGGCGCTCGCGCGCAGCCTCGACGATGTCAGTGCACTCGTCCAGCTGCGCCACCGTCGGCATCAGCGCCGCGCGGTTCTTCAGCGCCCAGCCGTAATACTGGACATTGGCGACCTCGAGCCGGTCGGCGTCGAGATCGACGGACATCTGGATGATGTCGGGGAGCTGATGCAGATTCTGCCGATGCATCACCGCGTTCACGGTGAGCGGCAGATCGAGCTCGCGCGTCCATCTGGCGACTTCGAGCTTCTTGCGGTGGCCGCCCTTGTAGCCGGCGACGCGGTCGGCGAGCCCTTCCTCGATGCCCTGGAAGGAGATCTGCACGTGGCAGAGCCCGGCATCGGCAAGCTCGCTCAGCCGCTCCCGCGTCAGCAGCACGGCCGAGGTGATGAGGTTGGTGTAGAGCCCGACGTCGCTGGCATGCTTCACCAGCTCGACCAGGTCCTTGCGCGCCGTCGGCTCGCCGCCGGAGAAGTGCACCTGCAGCACGCCGATCTCGGCGAGCTCGCCCAAGACCTTCTTCCATTCCTCCGTGGTCAGCTCCTTGCCCGAGCGGTCGAGCTCGACCGGATTGGAGCAATAGGGGCATTGCAGCGGACAGCGATGGGTGATCTCGAGCAGAACGGCGAGCGGAATGCCGAAGGTCTCCGCCGTCGAGCGCTGCTTCTCCAGCACCGCGAGGCTGTCGCTGGCTTCGGGAGGGATGTTCGGGAGCACGTCGCTCATGGCGTCTTCTCCCTGATCTCGGTGAGAAAGCCTTTGTCGGCGAGATCCTGCAGCATGACGACGACGTCGGCCAGGATCGCCTCGCGGGGCGCCGCGTATTTCGCCGCAAGCTGATCGGCGATGTCGCCGACATTGCGCTCGCCGTTGCAGAGCTGCAAGACCTCGACCGCGATCTCGTCCGGTGCAAGCACGCGTTCCGGCGCCAGGATCACCCAGACCTTGCGGGTCTCGTCATATTTCAGCTTGGCGTGCCGCGGCAGCACGGGGCGGCTCGTCTCGCTGACGCTGATGTTCCGCGGCCCGGCCATTCCCGTTCCTCTCAGCTCGCTTTGGGCACGAACGCGCCCGGCGGAATGTTGCCCTCGACATAGGCGTGCTGGAGCGCGTCGAGCTGCACCCACAGCACGTTGGTCTTGAAGATCAGCGCATTGCAGACGGAGGCGCGCTCTTCCGGCGTCCTCGCATGCGTCCTGACATAGTCGAGCGCGAAATTGGCATCGCGCGGCGCCTGCGTCAGGCGGCGCTTGAAGTAGCTCATGATGTCGGGGTTGACGAAGTCGTAATGCTGCAACATGCCGGCGATGCGCTCTTCGTGGATGCTCGGCGCGAACAGCTCGGTCAGCGAGGAGGCGATCGCCTCCAGCGGGCTTTTTTCGCGGCAGTAGTGCACGTAAGCCTCCACCGCGAAGCGCGTCGCCGGCAAGATGCCTTCGGTGGATTCCACGTAGGCCGTGTCGAGGCCGAGGCCTTCGGTCAGCTTGATCCAGCGCTCGATGCCGCCTTCGCTGCCGACGTCGCCGTCATGGTCCTCGATGCGGTGGCGCCATTCCAGGCGCGTGGCGCGGTCGCGGAAGCGCGAGATCACCACTGCGTCCTTGATCGGGATCGTGCTCTGGTAATAGTAGCGGTTCAGCGCCCAGGCCTGCACCTGGCCCTTGTTCAGCTTGCCGCCATGCAGCAGCTTGTGGAACGGATGCAGGCTGTGATAGCGCGTCGCGCCGATGTGGCGCAGCGTCGCCTCGAGCTCCTCGGCCGAGTTGAGCCTGATATCCTTGCCGATCGAGAGCGCAGTCATTCCAGCCATTGACGTAGTCACAGCACGATCTCCGTTCCATCCGCGGGAATCTGCCATCCCGCCTGTTCAGCAGTCTTGCGTTCAGCCGAGGCGGGCAGCAGCGCCGGGTTCGAGTTGTTGATATGCAGGAACAGCTTCCTGCCGATCTTGAGGTCGGCGAGCCGCGCGATCGCACCGTCGTCGCCGGACATCGCGACATGTCCCATGCTCTTGCCGGTTTTGTGGCCGAGGCCGCACCGGATCATCTCGTCGTCGGTCCAGACCGTGCCGTCGAAGAACACCAGCGAAGCGCCGTCGATCTCGGCCTTGAGCGCGTCGGTGATCTCGGCACAGGCCGCGAGGAAATAGAAACACTTGCCGGTCGCCTTGTCGGTGATCTTCAGCCCCAGCGTATCGCCGTCGCCGCTCTCGCCGCCGGGGTGTACCTTGCCTTCCAGATACCAGGCCGACTTGCCGGGCACTGCGAAGGGCAGCACCTCCAGCCCGGAGCGTGCGCCGTCGGTCAGTCGCGGCTCGAACGGCTCATTGATTCCGATCGGCTGGCGCCGCACATGCTTCTCGTTCAGCACGTTGAAGATGCTGTTGCTGGCAAGGATCGCCAGCACCTTCCCATGCGCATAGATGGTGAACGGCGAACTCTCGCGCATCGACAGCAGGCCCGCCACCGCATCCACTTCGCTGTTGGTGAGGATCACACCGGCAATCGGCGTATGGCGTAGCGCCCCGGCCTTGGGGTGCAGCTGCGGCGTGGCATTCAACTGCTGGCGCAGGTCGGGGGAGGCGTTGATCAGGAACCAGTTCTCGCCGTCACCGCTGAAGGCGACCGAGGCCTGCGTCCGGTGCAGCTCAGGTCCGCCATTGCGGGCCGCCCGGCAGCCCTCGCAGCCGCAATTCCACTGGGGAACTCCGCCGCCGGCTGCGGCGCCCAGGACGACGACGCGAAGCATAATCCGTCTCCTGGAAGGAACACGCGCGGTGGATCTCAGGCCGACACGAATGCCATCGTGACCGAAAGATCCACCGGCGCAGAACGCGAGTTTGCCAACCGGCTTACTTGCGGGTGGCGCTCACATACATGTTGATTTCCATGCCACAAGGCACTTCGACGATCTTCGGGGCTTTCCATGCCATTTCGGCTCTCCATTTTTGCGAATTCGGACGTATCCGCCCACCCGATAAACTAATGCCGGCCGAGAAGTTCGCCAGTGAAATTTTCCCGGACATAGGTAGTAGGCGTGCGGAATTGCTGCACTGCAAAGAGAGCGTATTGCGGCCGTAAAGATGCCATAGGCAAACTGCCGATAGGTCGTGATCCCTGTCGGGATAAACGAGTTGTGAGTAAGGAACGGCTTCCAATCGGCTACAGGCGACCCCATTGGATCAGGCATGCCCAGATATTTCTTCAACACCCGCATCGGCGACGAATTGATCGTGGATCCTGACGGCGAGGATCTGCGCAACCCCGATGGCGCCTGGGAGGTCGCCCGCCAGATGATCCTGGAAGTGGTGAAGTCGGAGGGCACCCAGCGCGCGTTGCTCGAGGCCGTGATCGAGGTGACCGACACCGAAGGCGAGATCGTCCTGGAGTTTCCCTTCACCGAGGCCCTGCTGGACATCCCGGACCCCTCCGCGACGCGGCATTAGGAGGGGCGCGGCTAGCTGCCTCCGCTGGAGGACACCGCTCTCTCCCCGTCATTGCGAGGAGCCCTTGCGACGAAGCAATCCAGACTGCCTCTGAGGAAGCACTCTGGATTGCTTCGCTTCGCTCGCAATGACGGGGGTTGGAGCACCACTCCGCGTCAGACCCGCCCTTCGCCTCTGCGAAATCCGCATGGCTTTGCCGCGTTCCCGGCGCTAAAAGACGCCGGTCATACGGAGCAAGCCATGCAAGATCTCTGGCGCCTGTCGGCCGCCGACCTCGCCACCCTCGTCAAGTCCAGGAAGGTCTCCGCCAGGGAGGCCGCCACGGCCGGGCTCGCCCGGCTCGACGCCGTCAATCCCCAGCTCAATGCGGTGATCGACCACCGGCCGGACGACGTGCTCAAACAGGCCGATGCCGTCGACGCCGCAATTGCCAGGGGCGATGACCCCGGCGTGCTCGCCGGCGTGCCCGTCACCATCAAGGCCAATGTCGACCAGGAAGGCTTTGCCACCACCAACGGCCTGAAGCTGCAGCGCGATTTGATCGCGCGCGAGGACAATCCGGTGGTCGCCAATTTCCGCAAAGCCGGCGCCGTCCTGCTCGGCCGCACCAATTGCCCCGCCTTCTCCTATCGCTGGTTCACCACCAACCTCGTCCATGGCGACACCAAGAACCCGCGTGATGCTTCGCTGACCCCGGGCGGCTCGTCCGGCGGCGCCGGGTCGGCGGTCGCGGCCGGCATCGGCCATATCGCCCATGGCACCGACATCGCCGGCTCGATCCGCTATCCCGCCTATGCCTGCGGCGTGCACGGCCTGCGCCCGACGCTCGGCCGTATCCCCGCCTTCAATCCGGCGCTGCCGGAGCGCCCGATCGGGCCGCAGATCATGGCGGTGTCGGGCCCGCTGGCGCGCACCGTCAACGACCTTCGCATCTCGCTCGCCGCGATGTCGGCCCGCGACATTCGCGATCCCTGGTTCGTGCCGGCGCCGCTGGAAGGTCCGGCGCGGGACAAGCGCGCCGCGCTCTGCCTCAATCCGGGCGGCCTCGCCACCACGCCGGAGGTGAAGGCGGCGGTGAGCGACGCCGGCAAGCGGCTGGAGCGGGCGGGGTGGACCGTCGACATCATCGAGGACACGCCGCCGATGCGCGAGGCGGTGGAGTGGCAGATCAAGCTCTGGCTCGGCGACGGCTATGAGGCGCAGCTCGAGATGGCCGAGCGCGAGGGCGATCCCGGCGCGCTGGCCTGCCTGCGGGGCAACCGCGGCAGGGTCACGCCGATGGACCAGGCGAACTACGCCAAGGCGCTGACCCGAAGAGCCACGCTGACGCGCGAGTGGATGCTGTTCTTCGAGAAATATGCGGTGCTGCTGACCCCGGTCTCCGGCGAGCTGCCGTTCCCGGATCATCTCGACTGCAAGGACGAGGCCTCCTTCAAGCGGGTCTGGGAAGCGCAGCTGCCGCAGATCGCCATTCCCTTCATGGGACTGCCGGGCCTCGTGGTCTCCACCGGTCTCGTCGGCAAGGCGCCGGTCGGCGTGCACGTGGTCTCCGGCCGCTATCGCGAGGATCTGTGCCTGCTCGCAGGCGAGGCGATCGAGGCCGGCGGCGTGCCGGCGTCGCCGATCGATCCAGTGGGCTGACGATGACCGCCATCTACGACTTCAAGGCCAACTCGCTTGCCGGCGAGGAGGTCGTCCTGAAACGTTTCGAAGGGCAGGTGCTGCTGATCGTCAACACCGCGAGCAAATGCGGTTTCACGCCGCAATATCGCGGGTTGGAGGACCTGCATCGCGATCTCTCTCCGCGCGGCTTCTCCGTGCTCGGCTTTCCCTGCAACCAGTTCGGGGCGCAGGAGCCGGGGCAGGCGAGCGAGATCCAGGAATTCTGCTCGACCAATTACGACGTCACCTTCCCGCTGTTCGAGAAGATCGACGTCAACGGGCCGAAGGCGCACCCTCTGTATGAGTACCTGAAACGCCAGCAATCGGGCCTGCTGGGCGCCTCCATCAAATGGAATTTCACCAAATTCCTGGTGGACCGTGCGGGCAAGGTGGTCGCGCGCTACGCGCCGACCGCGCGGCCCGAAGGATTGCGCAATCAAATCGAAACACTGTTGTGAGCGAGACAATCATGAGCGACGAATTTCCCGACCGCCTCTCGGTCGATCCGAACAGCCCCTATTACAACGCGGACATCCTGTCGCGCGACGTCGGCATCCGCTTCAAGGGCATCGAGAAGACCAATGTCGAGGAGTACTGCATCAGCGAAGGCTGGGTCCGCGTCACCGCAGGCAACGCCAGGGATCGCCACGGCAATCCGCTGACCATCAAGGTGCACGGGCCGGTGGAGCCGTATTTCAGGGATAAGAAGTAACGGCGGAGCCGTCATCGCGGTACGATCGGAGGCGCAGCGCGTCCAAATAGATCCCCGTCACCCTGAGGTGCTCGCCTCTTCGGCGAGCCTCGAAGGGCGACGGCCCGGCTGCACCTCGGCCGTTCATCCTTCGAGGCTCTCGGCGCGATGCTTTGCATCGCGCCACTCGCACCTCAGGATGACGGAGAAACAGTCGCGAAATTTCTGATCACAGAGGCAAACCCCCATGTCCGTCCGCATCGTCGACGTCCGCGAAATTACAAAACCGATCTCGTCCCCGATCCGCAACGCCTATATCGACTTCACCAAAATGACGACCAGCCTCGTCGCCGTCGTCACCGACGTGGTACGCGACGGCAGGCGCGTCGTCGGCTATGGCTTCAATTCCAACGGCCGCTACGGGCAGGGCGGTCTGATCCGCGAGCGCTTTGCCCCGCGCATTCTGGAGGCCGATCCGAACAAGCTTCTGAAGGAGGCCGGCGACAATCTCGACCCCGACAAGGTCTGGGCCGCGATGATGACCAACGAAAAGCCAGGCGGCCATGGCGAGCGCTCGGTCGCGGTCGGCACCATCGACATGGCGGTGTGGGATGCGGTGGCGAAGATCGCGGGCAAGCCGCTGTTCCGCCTTCTCGCCGAACGCCATGGCGTCAAAGCCAATCCGCGCGTCTTCGTCTACGCCGCCGGCGGCTATTACTATCCCGGCAAGGGCCTGTCGATGCTGCGCGGCGAGATGCGCGGCTATCTCGACCGCGGCTACAACGTCGTGAAAATGAAGATCGGCGGCGCCGATATCGGCGAGGACCGTAAGCGCATCGAGGCCGTGCTGGAAGAGATCGGCAAGGACGCGCAGCTCGCCGTCGACGCCAACGGCCGTTTCAATCTGGAGACCGGCATCGCCTACGCCAAGATGCTGCGGGACTATCCGCTGTTCTGGTACGAGGAGGTCGGCGATCCCCTCGATTACGCATTGCAGGCAGCGCTCGCCGAATTCTATCCGGGCCCGATGGCAACCGGTGAAAACCTGTTCAGCCATCAGGACGCCCGCAATCTCATTCGCTACGGCGGCATGCGTCCCGACCGCGACTGGCTGCAATTCGACTGCGCGCTGTCCTACGGCCTGTGCGAATACCAGCGCACGCTGGAGGTGCTGAAGACCCACGGCTGGTCTCCCAGCCGCTGCATCCCGCATGGCGGCCACCAGATGTCGCTCAACATCGCAGCGGGCCTCGGGCTCGGCGGCAACGAAAGCTATCCCGACCTGTTCCAGCCCTATGGCGGCTTCCCCGATGGCGTCCGCGTCGAGAACGGCCACATCACCATGCCCGAGCTTGCCGGCATCGGCTTCGAGGGCAAGTCGGATCTCTACAAGGAGATGAAGGCGCTGGCGGAGTAGGGGCGGGCGGCTTGGGCGCGACGTCCGCGCCACCTACTCCGTCATTGCGAGCGCAGCGAAGCAATCCAGAATCTTTCCGGTGAGGCAGTCTGGATTGCATCGTCGCAAGGGCTCCTCGCAATGACGGCGGGGAGAGCTGCAGTTCTTGTCGGGTTGCTAGCAATCATCTCTTGGTTGTGGCATCGTGAAATCTCTCCCAAGCTGAGCACGATCATGAAGCAGCCCTGCGTGTACATGTTCGCCAATCGTCGCAACGGGACGATTTACACGGGCGTCACATCCAATCCGCCGCGCCGCGCGTTCGAGCATCGCGAGGGGTTGGTGAAGGGCTTCTCCTCGAAGTACGGCTGCAAGCTTCTCGTCTGGTACGAACTGCACGACACCATGATCGACGCGATTACACGCGAGAAGCAGATCAAGGGCGGCAGCCGGGCAAAGAAGCTTGCGCTGATCGAGAGCCTCAATCCGGAGTGGATTGATCTGTACGACACGCTGATCTGATTATCGGACGACCTGCAATCAAGCGCAGATCGTCGCTATACACTCCGTCATTGCGAGCGCAGCGAAGCAATCCAGACTGTCTCCACGGAGACAGTCTGGATTGCTTCGTCGCAAGGGCTCCTCGCAATGACGGTGGGGAGGGCGGTGCCCTTACCAGCCGCCCCGGCCCCGGGGATCGTGGGATATGATTGCTTCAGATGCCGTCCCACACACTCCGTCATTGCGAGCGAAGCGAAGCAATCCAGAATCTTTCCACGGAGACAGTCTGGATTGCTTCGTCGCAAGTGCTCCTCGCAATGACGGTGGAGAGGGCGGTGCAGCCCTTCGACGTTGTGCGCTCGCAACGACGGTGGGGAGAGCGACTGCGCTTACGACAACCGCATATCCAGCAGCCGCCGTCCTTCGCCCTTCAGCAGCTTCTTCACCGCGCTGGATGCCACGACCTCGCCGTCATTGGCATAGGCCTCGTGGTTCTTCTCGATGTCGTCGAGGCGGTAGAGGTAGTTGACCATCACGCCGGCGGATTCGCGCAATCCCTTCGGCGAGAGGTCGCCGAGCCAGTTGATGCGCTCGAGCCTTGCGCCGTTGCCGAGATGGAAGCGGGCGACGGAATCGATCAGCTTGCCCTTCGGCGTGCGCGCCTTGAGGAAATAGTGCGCCGCCAGCGGCTCGATCACGCCGCGAAGCAGGGCCGTCGTCTCGGGGCTCTCGAACCATTTGGGATCGTCGAGGCGCTTCAGCGTCTCGCGGTCCTCGTCCGACAGCGGCAGATCCTTGTCCTGCTTCACCCAGGCCATGAAGCCCGGCACCGGCGACAGGGTCACGAAAGTGTCGAGCTTCGGCAACTCGCGGCGCAGCTCTTCCACCACCTGCTTGATCAGGAAGCTGCCGAAGGAGATGCCGCCAAGGCCACGTTGTGTATTCGAGATCGAATAAAAAACGGCGGTGCGCGCGCGGTCGGTCGGCAGATGCTGGCGGTCGACCGCTAGCAGCGGCGCGATCGCGCCCGGGATCGTCTCGGTCAGCGCCACCTCGACGAAGATCAGGGGCTCGTCGACCATCGCGGGGTGGAAGAAGGCGTAGCAGCGGCGGTCGACCGGATCGATGCGGCGGCGCAGATCGTCCCAGTCGGAGATCTCGTGCACGGCCTCGTAACGGATGATCTTTTCGAGGATGTTGGCCGGCGTCGACCAGTCGATCCTGCGCAGCACGAGGAACCCCCTGTTGAACCACGAAGAAAGAAGATGCGAGATGTCGCGATCGAGCGCTGCGAGATCGGTGTGCCCGTTCATCATGCCGAGCAGATCGGCGCGCATGTTGACGAGCTCGCCGGTGCCGCCGGGCGCGCGGTTGAGCCGGCGGATCAGCTCCTGCCGGCGCGGCTCCGAGGCGAAATGCAAGGAGCTCGCGTCCTCGTCGCTGGGCGCCGCGCGCCATGTCTCGATGGCCTTGGACAGACGTTCCCGGTCCGGGCCGAAATCGCGTACCAATCCGTCGAAGAAGGCGCGGCGTCCTGCCGCATCCAGCTCCCGGTAGATGTCGAGCACCTCGCGCGCGATGGCGATGCCCGATGCTTCGCCCCGGCCCGACAGCAGCGCGTCGCAGAGCTCGATCAGCCCGTCGGCATCCGGTCTGGTGTCGGCGGAATCGCCGCGACGAAGCAGCGTGCGGCCGCGCTCGGAGATGGTGGCGAGCAGATCGGAGAAGAAGGCGTTGGCCATCGGGACTTTCGTGTCAGGTTTGTGCGTTGCGGAAGCTTACACGGAATTTGGACGGAGACCGATCACAATCAAGCGGAGGAATGCGGCAACTTTAGTCGGGCCGTGCGTTTGGAGAATGGCGGCATGCTGGGCGAAGCGGTGCGTTTGCATACGGGCACTCCAGTTTCCACAACGTCATGGCCGGGCCTGTCCCGGCCATCCACGCCTTGCCACGCGGCACGAAGAGCGTGGATGCCCGGGACAAGCCCGGGCATGACGACCTGCTGCGAATGGTGGCAGCCTATTTCCCCGCAAACTCCGTCGGCGTCCGTCCCGTCACCTGACGGAACGCGGCCGAGAAGGCGGGCACGCTGGCATAGCCGAGCTGGGTCGCGAGCTGTTTCACCGAGACATTCGCATCCGTCGACAGCCGCTGGATGGCAGCCGCAATCCTTGCGCGCTGGCACCAGCTCTTGAAGCTGAGCTGTGTTTCGCTCGAGAACAGCCGCGACAACGTCCGAGCCGACGTTCCGACCTCGCGCGCCAGCGTGTCGATATCGTGCAAGCCGGTGGGATCGTCGAGCACGATCAGCGCGGCGCGGCGGCAGCGCGGCTCGTGCGGCAGGGGCACGAAGGTCGCGGAATCCTCGGCCTGGTGCAATTCCAGCATCACGAGGCGCACGAGCAGCTCGGTGCGCTCCTCGGTATTGCGCGAATCGAACAGTGCGAGGATCGCCTGGTTGAGCAGCGGCGACACCCGCACCACGAACTCCCTGGTCAATCCCTCATAGCGCCGCTCGCGCTTCAGCCACGACAGGTCGAAATACAGCGTGCGCATCTCGATGTCGGCGAGCAGGTCGAGGGCGTGCTCGAGCCCGGCCGGTACCCAGACCGCCCGGTCCGGCGGCACCAGCCAGCGGCCCTCGGGCGTCGTCACCTGCATGGTGCCCTTCGCCGCATAGATCAGCTGCGCCTCGCGGTGCAGATGGGGCTCGATCCGCATCCCCTTGGGATAGTCGCGCGCGACCAGGTGCACGCCGGCGGGCGAGCGGTGGTTGCTCCGGACCTCCCGCAGGATTGGCGTTTCCAAGATTGGCGTTTCCAAGACAGTCATTGGCAGCATCCCGTCATGGGGAGGACATATAACTCATTTCGGAGCAGGAGAGGATTCGGGAAATGAACAGCCCCAGCCGGGTGATCAGTTTCGTCAACGCAGGCCATTTCATCGACCACTATTCGATGCTGATCTTCGCCGCCGCCGTCATCATCATGGGGCCGGCACTCGGCATGGCCTATTCGGAACTCTTGCCCTATGCGACGCCGGGCTTCGTCGCCTTCGGCGCCGGCTCGCTGCTCACCGGCTGGCTCGGCGACCGCTGGAGCCGCCGCCACATGATGCTGATCTTCTTCGTCGGCATCGGAGCGTCCATGATCTCGGTCGGCCTCGTGCAGACCCCGGCGCAGCTCGGCGCCGCCTTGCTTTCGATCGGCATCTTCGCCTCGATCTACCATCCCGTCGGCACCGCGATGATCGTGTCCTATGCCGACCGTCTCGGCCGCGAGATGGGCATCAACGGCGTCTGGGGCAATCTCGGTGTGGCCTCCTCGGCGCTGGTGACAGGCGTGATCGGGCAATATCTCGGCTGGCGCTTTGCCTTCATCGTCCCCGGTGTCGTCACCATCCTGATCGGCGTCGCCTTTGCGATGATGGTCGTGCACGAGGACCGCAAAGGCTCGAAGCAGGCGGCGGCGCAGGCGCGCGTCGCCAAGCAGGACATGTGGCGCGTGGTGCTGTCGCTGCTGATCGTGGTGATCGCGATCTCGACTACGTTCAACGCCGTCACAGTCGCGCTGCCAAAACTGTTTGCGGAGCGGCTCGCCGACCTGACCAGGAGCCCGGCGCTGCTCGGGGTCATCGCCGCCTGCGTCTACGTGTTCGGCGCGATGACGCAGTACACGATCGGTCGGCTGCTCGACCGCTACTCGCTGAAGACGGTGGCCCTGCCGCTGTCCTTCATGCTGGCGCCATTCCTGTATCTGGCCGCGAGCCTGAACAACCTGCCGCTGATTTTGGTTTCGATCGGCATCGTCATGGGCGCGTTCGGCCAGGTCACGGTGAACGACGCCATGGTCGGCAAGTACACCAGCGAGGAATGGCGCTCGCGCGCCTATGCGGTGCGCTATTTCATCGGCTTCACCGCGGCCGGCGCCTCGGTGGGTCTCGTCGCCTGGCTCTACGAGCAGGGCGGCTTTGTGACGATGCTGCACGCCTTCGCCGGCCTCTGCCTGCTGGCCATCGCAGCCGCGATCATCCTGCCCCGCGAGATCCGCACCCCGCAGGCGGTGTGACGTCTCGTGTCCCGGACAAGCGCAGCGCAGAGCCGGGACCCAGAGCCGCGAGTCCCCGTGCCGCATGGGCCCCGGCTCTGCAGCGCACCGCACCGGACGATGCTTCGCATCGCCGGGGCGCTGCACTGCGTCCGGGGCACGAGCGGGGGGCGCCTCGCCGAACGTCCACCGATGATGCCATGATGCCGGTGTTTTGCCCGACGATGCAAGTCGCTTCGGCAAGACCGAAACTTTCGTGAGACTTTTCAACCCCATCGCTACTGTGCATGGGGTTGTTTTCGCACTTTTTGTTTGAGCCGGCCGAGAACTAAGGCTTCACCTCCGCCACCGTCTCCGCCTTCGGTGCCTTCTTGCTCGCGCGCCAGTTCTCGAAGCGCTGCACCACCACGAAGAAGGCGGGAACGAACAGCACGGCGAGGCAGGTCGAGGCCAGCATCCCCGAGAACACCGTGATGCCGATCGACTTGCGCGCGCTGGCGCCGGCGCCGGTGGCGAGCACCAGCGGCACCACGCCGAGGATGAAGGCGAACGAGGTCATCAGGATCGGCCGGAAGCGGGCGCGTGCTGCCTCGATCGCCGACTCCAGCACCGGCTTGCCGTCGCGGCCGTGCAGCTCGAGCCCGACCTCGACGATCAGGATGGCGTTCTTGGCCGACAGCGCGATCAACAGGATCAAGCCGATCTGGCAATAGAGGTTGTTGTCGATCTTGAGCCCGGAGAGGATCAGCATCGGCCCGAGCAGCGACAGCGGCACGGCGAGGATCACCGAAATCGGCGCGTACCAGCTCTCGTATTGGCCGGCGAGCACCAGATAGACCAGCAGCATGGCGAGCCCGAACACCCAGTAGATCTGGTTCGAGACCGCCTTCTCCTGATACGACATCGCCGTCCATTCATAGCCGGTGCCGGGCGGCAGCGTCTTGTCGGCGATCTCCTCCATCAGCTTCAGCGACTGGCCGGAGGAGTAGCCCTGCGCCGGCAGGCCGATCACGGTCGAGGACGGATAGAGATTGTAAAGGCTGATCAGCGACGGGCCGGTCGCCGGCGTGATCTTGGCGACGGTCCCGATCGGGATCATGTCGCCGTTCGAGTTGCGCACCTGCATGTTGGCGATGTCGCGCTCGGTGACGCGGAAGGCCGGATCGGCCTGGGTGTAGACCTGGAATACGCGGCCGAACTTGTTGAACTGGTTGACGAAGGACGAGCCCAGATAGGTCGACAACGCCGAGAACACCTGGTCGGTCGTGACGTGCAGCGTCTGGGTCTTGATCCGGTCGATCTCGACGTTGAATTGCGGCACCGAGGAGCGGAACGAGGACTGCACCCGCTGCAGCGCGCTCTGGCTCTGGCCGTTCGAGACCATTGCTCCGGTGATGGCCTGCAGCTTGGCGAAGTCGCTGTTGCCGTCGCGCAGCTCGACCTGCATCGAGAAGCCGGCGGCGTTGCCGATGCCCTGGATCGGCGGCGGTGGCAGCACCAGCGTGCGCGCCTCCATGATGGTCGCGAGCTTGTCGTTGAGGCCATAGACCAGCGAGCGCAGATCCTCGCCGGGCCCTTTGCGCGCGTCCCAGTCCTTCAGGATGATGTAGGCGACGCCGGCATTGGCAAGGCTGGCGCTGTTGTCGAGCGCGGAGATGCCGGCGATGGTGATGACCTGCGCCACGCCGGGCGTCTCCTTGATCAGCCCGCTCGCTTTGTCGAGCACGGCTTGCGTCCGCTCCAGCGCGGCGCCGTCGGGCAGCTGCACGGCGGCGATCAGGTAGCCCTGGTCCTCGATCGGCAGGAAGCCGGTCGGCACCCGCGACAGGCCGTAACCGCTGGCGCCGATGACCAATAGCGCGAATGCGACCGAGATGGCGGCATGCTTCACGAGGAACGTGATCAGCCTGGTATAGCCGCGCTCGACGCGGTCATAGACGGCGTTGAAGCCGCGGTAGAAGAAGTTGCGCTGCTCCGTCGGCACCGCCGGCCGCAGCCAGAGCGCGCATTGGGTCGGCTTCAGCGTCGCCGCGTTGATGGCCGACAGAAGCGCGGTCGCCGCGATCACCAGCGCGAATTGCGAGTAGATGCGGCCCGTGAGGCCGGCGAGGAACGAGGCGGGCAGGAACACCGAGATCAGCACCAGCGTGATGCCGACGATCGGCGCGAACAGCTGGTCCATCGCCTTGATCGCGGCGTCGTGGCCGTTCATGCCCCGCTCGATGTTGTGGGCGGCACCTTCGACCACGACGATGGCGTCGTCGACCACGATGCCGATCGCGAGCACGATCGCGAACAGCGTCGACATGTTGATGGTGAAGCCGAGCGCCGCCATCGCGGCGAAGGCGCCGATGATGGTGACGGGCACCGTCGTTGCCGGCACCAGCATCGCGCGCCAGTCCTGCAGGAAGACCAGGATCACGACCAGCACAAGGAGACCTGCCTCGATCAGCGTCATGTAGACCTCGTGCACCGAGGCCTCCACGAACTTGGTGGTGTCGAACGGCGTGTCGTATTTGATGCCTTCCGGGAAACGCTTGGCGAGGTCGGCCATCTTCTTCTCGACGGCCTGCTCGACCTGAAGCGCATTGGCGCCGGGCGACTGGAATACGCCGATGCCGACGGCCGGCTGCTTGTTGAGCGAGAAGATCTGGCTGTAGGTCTGCGCGCCGAGCTCGACCCAGCCGACGTCGCGCACGCGCGTGACGTCGCCGCTGGTACCCGATTTGACGATGATGTTCTCGAACTGACTGGTGTCCTCGAGCCGGCCGTTGACGTTGAGCGTGTACTGGAACGCCTGGCCCGGCGGCGTCGGCGGCGCGCCGACCTGGCCGGCGGAGACCTGCTGGCTCTGCTGCTGGATGGCGTTGATGACGTCCTGCGGCACCAGGCCGCGAACCTGCAGCTTGTTCGGATCGAGCCAGACCCGCATCGAATATTGGCCGGCGCCGAACACGGTGACGTTGCCGACGCCGGGCAGGCGCGAGAGCTCGTCGCGAATGTTGATGGTGGCGTAGTTGCTCAGATAAAGGCTGTCGTATCGCGCATCCGGCGAGGTCAGCGTCACGAACAGCAGGATCGAGGTCGACCGCTTCTGCACGGTGACGCCTTGGTTCTGCACGGCTTGCGGCAATTGCGACAGCGCGCTGGAGACGCGGTTCTGCACCAGCACCTGCGCGAAGTTGAGGTCGGTGCCGATCTTGAAGGTTACGGTCAGCGTATAGGTGCCGTCGGAGCCGCTGTAGGACTGCATGTAGAGCATGTCCTCGACGCCGTTGACCTGCTGTTCGATCGGCAAGGCAACCGTGTCGATCACGGTCTTGGCGCTGGCGCCGGGATAGCGCGTGGTGACCTGCACGGTCGGCGGCACCACATCCGGGTATTGCGCGACCGCGAGGTTGAACAGCGCGACGCCGCCGATCAGGATCATCAGGAGCGCAATGACGTTCGAGAGGACCGGCCGCTCGATGAAGAACTTTGAGATCATGGCTGCGGCCCCTTACTTGCTCGAGGCTTGCGGCTGCTCGATCTTGGTCACCTGCGGATCGATCTTCTGGCCCGGGATCACCCGCAGAAGTCCCGCGATGACGACGCGGTCCTCCGGCTTCAGGCCGCCCTCGATGACGCGCAGCCCGTTGTCGACCGGGCCGATCTGCACCTTGCGCTGCTCCACGACGTTGTCGGCGTTGACCACCAGCAGATAGCGGCCGCCCTGGTCGCTGCCGAGCGCCGTATCGGGGACGAGCAGGGCGCTCTTCTCCTGATCGAACGGCACGCGGACCCGTACGAAGTATCCGGGCAGCAGCACCCGCTTGTCGTTCGGGATGAGGCCGCGAACCGCCAGCGTGCCCGTCGACTGGTTGAGGGTCGGCGCGACGTAGTCGAGATGGCCTTCGTGCGGATAGCCGGTTTCGGTCTGAAGGCCGATCTGGATCGGAAACTGCTTGAGGTTGGCTGGCGTCAATCCCCGGCGCGTCGCCTCGGCGCGGATGCGCAGCACGTCCTGCTCGTTGACGGTGAAGTTCACATAGATCGGGTCCATCGCGACGATGGTCGCGAGCTGGGTCGGGGAGGAGACGCCGACGAGCTCACCGATCGAGACCATGTGGGCGCTGACGATGCCATCGAACGGCGCCGTCACCCTGGTATAGCCGTAGTTGACCTGGGCGAGCCTGGTATTGGCCTGCGCTTGCTGCAGATTGGCCTGGGCGTTGTCGCGCGTCGAGGTGGAATTGTCGAGCGTGGCTTGCGAGACCGCCTGGCGCTGCACCAGCTCGGCCTGCCGCTTGTAATCGGCTTCCGCCTGCCGCAGCGAGGCCTGCGCGCCGGCCTCGGCCGCCTGGGCCTGCTCCAGCTTGAGCTTGTAGGTCTCCGGCTCGATCGTGAACAGCTGGGTGCCCTGCTTGACGAAGCTGCCGTCCTGATAGTCGATCGATTGCAGAAAGCCCTGCACGCGCGCCACGAGATCGACGCTCTTGATCGGCGCGGTGTTGCCGGTGGCCTCGATATAGCGCGTCACGGCGCGCTGCACCGGCGTTGCCACGTCCACCTTGGGCGGCGGCGGTGCCACGAACGTGTTCTTGTCCTCGCAACCCGTCAGCGCGACCAGGGCCACCGCGGCGGCCAGCGTCCGCCCGGCCTGCCTCCACGCTTCATTGCGCCGTGCGGGAGATGCGGGATTCCATGCGGTCATTCGGTAGCCCCCGAGTATCGTCTGTCGGTGCGGCAGGCTACCAACAAATGTCCGGCCGTGGAACACCATAGCCATGGCAGTCGGCGGCCTTGCGCTGCACAGGGCGGTGTGGCCTTTGACGGATTTGTCGTGACAAACTGCTTTTCACCGGGCGCACGATCGACCAGAATTGTGTCAAAGGCCGCGTGAGCCGGATAGAGCGACCGGAAGCAGAACCGGAAAGAAGAAAAGGTGAGGAGACCATGACATGCCAACGCCATTCCGGTCGGCCCTCACCGGCCTCGCTCTCGCGGCGATGGTTGCGATGCCCGCGCTAGCCGACGGCTTGAAGGACGAGATCGCGCCGACCGGCAAGCTGCGGGTCGCGATCGCCATCAGCCCCGCAGGCGGGGCGTTCTGGTCGACCAAGACCGAAGCCGGCTATGCCGGCGTTCCCGTCGATCTCGGCAAGGCGATGGCTGCACAGCTCGGGGTATCAGTCGAATATGTCGCGCACCAGAATTCCGGGCAGATCACCGACGCCGCGTCAAGGGGCACCTGGGACGTCACCTGGCTCCCCAAAGATCCCGAGCGCGAGACCAGGATGCTGTTCGGCCCGATCTACGAGGTCGCGGACGCCACCTATATCGTCAAGCCCGGCTCCGCCGTCACCAATTTTGCGACGCTCGACCAGCCCGGAATCAAGGTCGCCGCCGTCAACGCGACGACGACCATGCGCGGCGCGATCGCGCATTTGAAGCATGCCAAGGTCACGGGCTATCAGACCTATGACGAGATCTTCGGCCTGCTGAGGAGCGGCGAGATCGACGCCTTCGCGCTGTCGCGCGATCAGCTCAACAAGATGGCGCAAAAAATCCCGGGCACGAAGGTGCTGGACGAGACGTTCAAGAAGACGGTGACCGCCGTCGCCGTGCCGCTCGGTCACCAGCAGGCGCTGGCCTTCGTCACCAAATTCATGACGGACGCGACGACCAACGGCACGCTGCGCAAGGCCTATGACAATAGCGGCCTGAAGGATTCGCCGATCCGGACGGAGTAGTGGCAGCGCCTCAATGACGGACGAGATTCAGATTCGCACTTTCACGCCGTCCGATGCGGCGCCTGTGCGCGAGCTGTTCATCCGGGTCAATCGCCTGCTGGCGCCGGCGCATCTGGCGGAGGCGTTTGAAAACTACATCGCTCGTTCGTTGATCGAGGAGATTGACCGGCTCGCCGATTACTATGCAAGCCGGGATGGCGGTTTCTGGGTCGCTGTCGCCACCGACAGGATTGTTGGCATGTTTGGGTTGGAGGCCGTTGGCGCGGACGCTATGGAGTTGCGGCGCATGTACGTCGCTCCCGACGCGCGACGCCGCGGAATCGCGCGGAAGATGTTGGCGTTCGCCGAACAGGAGTGCCGCTGTCGCGATCGGCCGCAATTGCAGCTGAGTACGTCCGAGCTTCAGGAGGACGCGCTGGCGCTGTATCGTAACGCCGGATACGAGCCAGTGCGCGAGGAGATCGCCGATGCCCCCACCAACAAGACGCTAGGCGGTGGCATTCGCCGCTACCATTTCATCAAGCGGCTTTGAGTTGGTAGCGGCTGTCGCGAGGATGAGAATGCGATTGTCTCTTCCATCGACACAGTCGTGATGGTTTACCGCCCCTTGATCTCCGCGTATTTCGCCATCGCCTTCTCGAATTTCCGGTTGAACAGCCACATCGCCGCGAGAATCTCGCGGAAGCTGGCTGACGTGCGCGCGCGGTCGGCCCGTCCGAAGGCGAAGATGCTGTTGTTGCGCAGGTGCTTCATGATCGTGGGGCTGGAGACCCGGTAATTCAGGAGATCGCCGGATTTGAGCGCTGATCGCGTCGGTGTGGGCACGATCTGGATTAGCTCGAACAGCTTCATCTGGTCGATCGGGTCGGGCAGCGTCTTCACGATGGCGGGGATCTCGCGGAAGACCTCCGCGTGTGCGTTCATCAGTCCGTCGCGCACGTTGGTCCAGTGGTTGAAGCGGCGATCGATGCTGCGGGCCCGCGCCTCTTCCTTGTCGTCGCGCGCGCTCAGGTGCGGATCGATCGCGGCGATCTCGCCCTTGATGGCCTGCCATTTCCGCCTGCCGTTGCGGTCTTCGGAGGGGCCGGTCTGGAAGCTGCCCATATAGGTGTTGGAGCGCCCGTTGCGGACGTTCTGCTTGCCGTTGGTCTCGGCAAAGAACAGCCCGAGGCTGATGCGCCCCGCCGCAGCGGCGTGGTCGGGAGGAAGTCCCTTGGCGCGCGCGATCACTGTCGCGAGATCGACGACGTCCTTGAACGGTGTCGCCGAGTTCTGCGCATTCGCCGGCGGCGCCTCCATGACGTCGAAGAGTTCAGAATATTCGTCGATCAGCGGTTCGATCTCGGCGTCGAAATAGGCCGGCGGGATCTCGAACTTGTTGGGCCGGCCGATCCGCGACGGCATGGCGTCGGTGAGATCCTTGTAGGTGCTGATGACAGCGACGCGCGCCAGATACAACGCCTGTCCCGGCAGGTTCGGCAGCGGCTCTTTCGCGTCGATCTGGCGGCGCCGCTCGGCGAGGATCGATTTGAAGTCGACGAGCGCGCGCTCGTAAGCCGCGATCGCCTCCGATTGACTCGTCGTCAGCGCGCCCTTCTGTCCGACGGCGGGCGCCGTCATGAGCACGGCAAGAGCCGTCAAGGTTGCGGCAACAAGAGATCTCGGTCCCATGGCGGTTCCCCGGCGCGAATCGCACTCAGGGATCGTAAGCGTCGGATGCGAAAGCTGGCGAGATGTATTTCTTTCCCCAGCCTCCGGCGGCCGTTCTCTGCCTACAGCGCGCGTTTCGCGTTTTCCGGGGCGAACAGGATTCCAACGAAGGCGCAGGCGGCGATCACCTCGAAATACAGGATCACGGGGGTGAAGCTGCCGCTCGATCCCATCAGGGCGGTGCCGACCAGAGGCGCGATGCCGCCGCCTAGGATGATGCCGAGCTGCTTGCCCAGGGAGGAGCCGCTGACGCGGACCTCGGTCGGAAACAGTTCGGCAGTGAAAGCCGCCTCCGGCGCGAACATCAGCGCATGAATGATTCCGATCGAGACCAGGAGGCCCATGATGAGCAGCGTCGGATCCTTGGTCGCGACGAGCTGGAAGTAGATTGGGTACCAGGCCGCCGCCAGCAGGATGCCGAGTGCGATGAACGGGCGGCGGCCGAAGCGGTCCGAGTAGCTCGCGACCAGCGGCACCATGCACATCTCCAGCAAATTGGCGACCATGGTGCCGAAGGTGACGTTGGACTGCGCCATGCCCAGTGTCTTGACGGCATAGCCGAGCACGAAGACCGTGCTCATATACTGGAACGTGCTGTGGGCCATGTTCGCGAGGCAGCCGAACAGCACCGATTTCTTCCACGACCGCACCACTGCCAGCAGCGGCGCCTTCGGCCGCGCGGCCGAGGCCTGTGCCGCCTTGAACAAGGTCGACTCATCGACCTGGAGGCGGATGTAGGTGCCGAGCACCACCAGCACGAGGCTGAGCACGAAGGGCACGCGCCAGACCCATTGCGCAAAATCCTGCGGGGTAGAAACGAAACCGAGCAGCGCGATGAACCCGGATGCCAGGATCACGCCGATCGGACCCGAGGCGTTGACGAAGGAGGCGAAGAAGCCGCGCCTTGCCGAGGGGGCATTCTCCAGCGTCAGCGACACGGCGTTCATGTATTCGCCGCCGAAGGCAAAGCCCTGCACGAAGCGCAAGGTGACCAGCGCGACCGGTGCCAGCAGCCCGATCGAATCATAGCTCGGCAGGCAGCCGATAAGGAAGCTCGCGATTCCCATCAGCACGAACGTGATGGTCAGCATCGCCTTGCGGCCCAGCAGGTCGCCGTAATGGCCGAACACCATGCCGCCGAGCGGCCTGGCGACGAAGCCGACCGCAAACGTCGCGTAGACCGCAAGCATGCTCGCTGTCGAATCCATTCTGGGGAAGAAGAAGCGGTCGAACACGATCGGCGCGGTGAACGCGTAGATAAAGAAATCATAGTGTTCGATCACCGATCCGAGCGAGGACGCGACCACGAGCTTGCGGAACGCGGGGGAGATCGGCGCCGATCCGGCGCGGTCCGTCGTTCCGGTGATGACCTCTGCGGTGTTGCTCATGCGTTTCCCCTCATTGGTTTTTGCTCGTGTGTCTCAATTCAGGCGCGTCGGCCCGGCGGCGGCGCGAGGCAAGTCTCGTCGCCGCCGGGACGTAAGGATCCGTCGAGCGGATCGCTCACGTCGCCTCGTCGGCGACCGGATTGCGCAGGATGGCGAGTTTCTCGACCTCGACCTCGACGATGTCGCCGGGCTTCATCCAGAGCGGTGGCGTACGCTTGGCACCGACACCGCCGGGCGTGCCGCTGACGATGACGTCACCGGGTTCGAGCCGGGTGAACGTCGAGCAATATTCGATCTGCCGCGGGATATCGAAGATCATGTGCTTGATCCGCGCTTCCTGCACGACCTGCCCGTTGAGGCGGGTGGTGAGCTTCAGCTCGGCGAGCTCGCCGAGCTCGTCCGGGGTCATCATCCACGGGCCGAATGCGCCGGTATCAGGAAAATTCTTGCCTGGCGTGAACTGGTGGGTGTGACGTTGGAAGTCGCGGATGCTGCCGTCGTTGTAGCAGGAATAGGCTGCGACGTGGCCCATCGCCTCGTTGCGCGAGATGTAGCGGCCGCCCTTGCCGATGATCACCGCAAGCTCGCCCTCGAAGTCGAGATCGGTCGAGACGCGCGGACGGATGATGGGCCTGAGGTGTCCGGTCTGGCTGTTGGAATAGCGCGAGAAGATGGTGGGATGCTCGACCTCGGCGCGGCCGGTTTCCTTCCGGTGCGTCTCGTAGTTCAGGCCGACGCACAGGATCTTGTCGGGGTTCGGAATAACAGGCAGCCAGCTGAGCCCGGCAAGCGGCGTGGCGGCCGCCACGGACTTCGCATCGGCGACGCCCGCGAGGGTACCTGCGATGGCGGCCCTGAGATCGGCGTAGCGGGTGGCGAGCACGGCGCCGACATCGAGAAAATTGTCGCCCTCGACGAGGCCCCAGGTGGTCCGTCCGTCGATTGCAACGGTCGCGAGCTTCATGCTGTCTTCTCCATCTTCAAATCCGGATCGTGATATGGCCGTGCAAGCGCGAGCTGACCTCGCGCAAGAGTCTGTCGAGCTCGTCCGCGTTGCGCGCCGTTCCAAACACGTAGTGATCGGGCCGGACGATCGCGGCGAGGACGCCGTGTCGGTCGAACCAGCCGGCAAGCACGCCGTCGGCTTCCTTCAGCGTGCCGGGTTGGCCGCTGTCCGCCGGAGCAATGGTCGCTGCGGGGAGGTCCGGATACGCCGCACAGAGCGCGGCGAGTGCGGACGTGTCGTTGCGGCCGTCGATGAAGACGCGCAGGCCCAGTCCGGTCACTTGGTCGAGCGGGCGCGCTTCGCGCCCATTCATGATTCGTGGCTGCGGAAACAGCGTGCCCCGTGCCGCGCCGTCCCGCTCCGACAAGAATCCTGCGCGTAGCGGCGGGATGATCTCCTGCCGCGTCAGTGTCAGCGGTTTGCCGCCGCCTTCCGCCAGGATCCGTGCGTCGCGTTGCCGCGCTGCCGCCGGATCACGCTCGCAGATCGACTGACCGATTGCCTTGATCTTGCCGGTCAGCTCGATCACGTGCTGCTTGCGCTCCGCCGTGTAGCTGTCGAGCAGCGAGTCCGGCGAGGCGCCCTTGAGCACGCGATCGAGCTTCCAGGCCAGGTTCGTCGCATCGCGCAGGCCCTGGCACATGCCCTGGCCGATGAAGGGCGGCTGCTGATGTGCTGCATCGCCGGCGATGATGATGCGGCCGTTGCGCCATTCGGAAGCCACCAGGGCGTGGAAGCGATAGGACGCCGCGCGCCATAGCTCGCCGTCCTCCGGCGCGAGCCACGGCCCCAGCAGCTTCCACACGTTCTCCGGCCGCTCCATCTGCCTGGGGTCCTCGCCCGGCAGCAGCATGATCTCCCAGCGGCGATGGTTCTTCGGGCCGATCAGGAAGCTGACGGGCCGCGCCGGATTGCAGAACTGCGCGGAGTTCTGCGGCAGCTTTGCCAGCGCGGCCTGATTGACCCGCACGTCGACCACGAGCCAGGGCTCGTCGAAGATCAGGTCTTCGAGCGCGATCCCGGCAATCTGGCGAACCATGCTCGAGGCGCCGTCGCAGCCGAGAACATAGCGCGCTGTCACCCTCCGTAATTGTCCGCCTGCGTCCTTCAGCGTCGCCTCGACGCGGTCGGAGCGCTGCACGAGACCGGTCAGCTCGACGCCGAGCTCGGCCTGCACGCTAGCAAATCCCGTGGCGTGGCGGCGCAGTTCCGCCTCGACCGGTGGCTGGCTGAACACCATGCTCGGCGTGTAGCCGAGCGGGTAGGGCTTTGCGATCATGTCGATGCGACGGATCAGTTGGCCGTCGGTGCCAAAATGCTCGGAGGCGGTGAACGGTTCGACATAGGCCGCGATCGCCTCCGCAACCCCCATATTATCGAAGTGACGGAATATCTCGTGATCGAGCGCGATCGCGCGTGGCTTGTCGTAGATGTCGGTGAGGCGATCGATGACGAGCGTGCGATGCCCGTTACGGCCGAGCAGCCCGGTCGCGACGGCACCGGTCGGTCCGAAGCCGACGACGAGGACGTCGTAATCCGTGGTGGCCGGGGACATCGTCATGCGCGGCGACCCGCGTCGAACAGCACGGCGAGCTGCGCGGTCTTGCAGGCATCGCTCTTCGGGGGTGCGATGCCCCATTGGTCGGTGCGCCCCGGCGGCCAGACCCATTCGGCGGGTCCCTTCGCCCGATAGCTGTCGTCGACCTGGAGGACTTCGGCGGTGTATTCGATCACGACCCCCGTCGGATCGACGAAATACGCGAACACATTGTCGCCGGGCCCGTGCCGGCCGACGCCCCAGCCGATCGGAAAGCCGTGATCGACCATGCGGCCGGAGCCGCGCATCACCGATTCCAGGTCCGGCATCAGGAAGGCAATGTGATTGAGTCCGTTGACCGGCGCCTCCGCGAGCACGATGGCGTGGTGATCGCTGTTGCAGCGCAGGAATGCCATCAGCTTCGAGCGGTCGGTCAGGCGGAAGCCGAGTACCTGCTGGTAGAAGGTTGAGAGCTTCTCGATGTCGGCGCTGTTGATGTTGACGTGGGCGAGCCGCTCGGGACGATCAGCCAGGATGCGCGCGGTCTTGGTGTGGTCGCCGTGGACGAACTCGATGCAGCAGCCCTGCGGCTCGCAGATCACGAAGTGCTCGCCGCCGGCGGGCGCATGCGACGGGCCGGGCGGGACGATGATCTCGCAGGCAGCTTTGCGGGCGCGGTCGAACAGGCGATCGAGGTCTTCGCGCGAACGCACGCGAAAACAGATCTTGCGTAGCGCGGCGCGGTCGCCTTGCGTCAATTCCAGGACGTGGAAGTCCGCTCCGGTTGCCGCCAGATAGATCGTGCCGTCGGCTTCCGCGGCAAAATCGAGCCCCCAGACTTTCCGATAGAAATCTGCCGAGGCGCCGAGATGCGGTGTCGCGATCTCGACGCTGCGTAACGCGATCACCGGAAAATCGTACATCGGTTTCCTCGTGAAAAGCCCAGAGACGCGCGCCGAAGCAGCCGCTCATCGCTCTCGAGCCGGTTGTTGTTGGCCGAGAAATAATATATACAAACTTGCCAGTAAAGCAGAAATTTATAAATTATGGCTTTGGTCAGGGCGATGTACAAAAAGCGCAGATGAATCAACGGCACGCTATGAGTTCTCACCTGTCCAGCCTGAAGACCGACCCGCCGGCGACGCTGGCGACGAGCATCTACGCCCGCCTCAAGGCCGACATTCTGACCACGCGGCTCGCGCCCGGGCGCAAGCTCCAGTCGCGGTTTTTGATGGAGCACTACAATGTCGGCCAGACCCCGCTACGGGAGGCGCTCAACCGCCTCACCACGGAGGAGTTCGTGGTCGGCATGGAGCAGCGCGGCTTCTACGTGAAGCCGGTCAGCAAGGACGAGCTTCGGGAGCTGACGAAGACACGCTGTTGGGTCGAGGGGCTGGCGTTGCGGGAGTCCATGCAGAATGCGACTCAAGGCTGGGAGGAAGCCCTGCTCGTCACGCATCATCGGCTCGACCGCACGCCGCGCTCGCTCGACCCGGCGAAGTTCGAGGACAATCCGGATTGGGAGAAGGCGCATCGCGCCTTCCACGCCACGCTGATCGGGCTATGCGGCTCACGCCCGCTGCTGGCTTTCTGCGAGCAGCTCGCTGATCGGCTCTACCGCTATCGCATGATGTCGATCGCGAAGGCCTATCCGATCCGCAAGGTCGGAAGCGAGCATGCGCAGATCCTGAAAGCCGTGCTCGACCGGAAGACGGATGAAGCCGTCGCACTGCTCCAGCAGCATTATCAGCGCACGGCCGACGTGATCGATTCCGATCTCGAGTCGGTGCTGCCGAAGTCCGACAGTTCTCACGCCGCCCGATAGTCCGGCGCCGTCGCCAGGAATTTCGCATAGGCATCCGCATCCGGCGGCTGGAAGTGTCCGGCAAGGCCGCCGCGCTTCTGCTGCTTCGCGCCGATGTCGGCCATCAGCTCGTCGAAATGACGGTAGTGATAGGGCGCGACGCAGAGGCCGCCATAGACGCCCGCGGCCGGCCGCTCGACGCGCTTGAAGTGCAGCATCATCTCGATGTTGTCGTGCATCGCCTTCGCCGTCGGCTGGTTGGCGAGCTGGCCGTCGGCGTAGCGCACCAGCCAGTTGGCGGCGAGATCGGCGCAGAGCACGGTGCAGAACGACGAGTTGAAGCCGACGAAGCCGAGCTCGGGCAGATCGGGGTTGGCGATCAGGCGGTAGAGCCGATACTGCCCGTCGGCATCGACCAGCTTCTGCCTGTAGGCCTCCGGCAGGAACGGCACGCCGAGCTTGTAGCCGATCGCAAGCACCGCGACGTCGGCGCCGACGCGCTCGCCGCCGCTCATCACGATGCTGTCGCCGTCATAATGATCAAAGGTGCCGAACACCGCCTTGATGCGGCCGTCGGCGACCATGGGATAGAAGCCCGGCGTTGCGATCGGCACCGAGCAGTTGACGCCGTCCTCGATCCGCTCCTTCGGCACCATGTTGCAGCGGCCGAGCTTGAGCTGCGCCTTCAGCAGGCTCTCCAGCCCGCGCCAATTCGCCCACACCAGCGGCGCGGCGATGCGGTGCGCGAGCCGTCCCATTGAACTGATGCCCCAGCCCGGAAACATCTCCTCCTGCGCGCGGATGTAGAGGATGCGCTTGAAGTTCACGAGCCCGCCGATGAAATAAGGGATGCGCCAGACCGGCTCGCGCATCACGATGGTGACCTCGCGCGCGCCCGATTTCACCGCGTTGACGGCGATGTCTGTCGCCGATTTCGAGCCGCCGAGCACGACTACGCGGCGCCCCTTTGCCAGCGCCGGGTCGCCGTATTTCGACGAATGCAGGATCTGGCCGCCTTGCGCGAGGAAGCCGTCCTCGCCCGGGCAATGCAGCTCGCGCGGCTCGTTGAACTGCCCGGTGCAGACCGCAATGAAATCGAAATCCTCGTTCGTCGCGGCGTTCTTGCTCTTCAGCGCGAGCGTCCACCCCGGCTTGCCGTCGGCGCGCCGCGCCATGCCGGCGACCTCGGTGTCGAGGCGCAGCATGCGGTCGAGGCCGAAGTTCCTGGCGTAGTCGGAGAGATAGGCGTGGACCTGCGGCCCGGTCGGCCATTCCGGATAGGCGTCCGGCATGGCGCGGTCGGTGTAGCGGTAGAGCTCCTTCGGGCTCTGCGTCTGCACGTCAGGATAGGAGCGTGCCGGCTCCCAGACGCCGCCGAGATCCGAGCTGCGCTCGACGATGGTGACGCGGTGGCCGCGGGCAGAGAACGCCTTGGCGGCGGCAAGGCCGGAGACGCCGGCGCCGATCACGCAGACATGCTTGGGGCTGACCATGAGTTTGCTCGCAATCGATGTGTTTTCGCGCGCAAGCGGCCACATTCGGCCGCAAGGCGCGGCCGGTAGGACCTGCAAGCAGATGAAAGTGGACGGAGAGTTCTCGCCTAGTCGTTGGCTTCGGGCGGCAGGAAGTCGACCTCGTGCAGCGCCGAGATGCGCACGACCTCGGCAGGGTCGGTCAGATTGTGCAGCTGGTTGAACAGCGCCTCCAGCTTCTGCATCGGCGAGACCCAGAACAGCGCGCGGCACGGCTTGTCGGACTTGTTGAAATAGCCGTGCGGGATGCCGCGCGGCATGCGCACGAGATCGCCGGCGTGAGCCTTGACCCAGACGCCGTCGAGCTTGAGGTCGAGCGTGCCCTCCTGCACCAGGATGAACTCGTCCTGGGTCGGATGGATGTGCACCGGCACGAACTGGCCGGGATCGCTGTTGGTCTCGAACGCGAAGGTGGAATCGGTGACGGCCTTGGGGAAATAGACCTGGCCCAGGATGTTCCAGCTCTTGCCGCCGTAGCCTGTGCCGTTAGCGGTAATGCCTTTTTCGAGTGCAGTCATGGCGCGCTCCCATTGGATTCCGGCGGGGATGGAGCTTCAGCCAGCAACGGGCGCCTGTCTATCCGCTAAACGAATCCGCTCCTCGCTGTTGCCCTGCAGCATGACGATTTCGCCGCCGTCGCCCTTTTCGCGTCCGGGGAACTATTATAGGCTTAAAACAATTCCGTGACGCGAAGCGTGGTCGACGATGTCCGCAGCCGTGCTGGAAATGACCGCAAGGGCGTCCGCAGCCGAACGGCTCGCGGATTTCGCCCGCGTCACCACTGACGATGTCGACGAAGCGGCCGAAGAGATCGGGCGCATCTTCTGCCCGCATGACCTCAAGCCGGCAACAGCGCGGGCCGCCGGCTTCTCGGCCCGGCACAATTGCGCGGCCTTTGACGGCTTTTCCATCAACTACGTCGCCTATGGCGGAGCGGTTGGCATCGACCCCGGCTGCCTCGAGCGCTTCTTCCTGGTGCAGATCCCGCTCGCGGGCACGGCCCATATCCGCGCCGGCGTCACCGAGCTCGAGGCCGCGCCGGAGCGGACGGCGTCGTTGCTGTCGCCGACGATCCCGACGCGGATGATGTGGCGCGACTGCGCGCAGGCGATCCTGCTGCTCGACCGCCGCATGGTCGAGCAGCGCGCCGCGGCGCTGTCGGGCAGGGTGGCAGGCACGATCGAGTTCGATCCCGTCATCGATTTGGACGCACCGTCCGGTCAGGTTTTGCGGCGCAGTCTCGCCGAGCTGATGAATCTCGCCGAGCGTCTCGGTCCTTCGGGCCGGCTGTCAGCGGTCGCGATGGCCGACTGGCGAGAGCTTCTGCTCGATCATCTGCTCAATGGCCAGCGCCACGGCCTGTCGGATGCTATTCACACCTTCTCGGGACGGGCCGAGCGGCTGCCGCGCGCGCTTCGCACGGCGCGCGATCATCTGGCGGACAACGCCGGCGAGCCGCTCGATCTGGCGCAGCTCGCCTGCGCTTCCGGCATCGGCATCCGCGCGCTGCAGCTCGGCTTCCGCCGTCACTTCGGCCTGTCGATCTCGCAGATGCTGCTCGACATGCGCCTCGCCGGACTGCACGCCCGCCTTGCGCAAGCATCGCCCGATGCTTCCATCACCGACATCGCCTTCGATCTCGGCTTCACCCATCTCGGCCGCATGGCCGGCGCCTACCGCGAAAAATTCGGCGAGACGCCGTCGGCGACGCTGCGGCGAAGGATGAGCTGAAGCGAGGCCGCTACTCCCGCGATCGTGGCTCGCCGCTGTCTTCCGCCGCCTGCCTGCGCAAGAAAGCCTCGACATCGGCCTGCACCGAGTAGGGCGTCGGGATCGCGTCGCCGGCGGAATCGACGGCGGTGTCGAGGCAGCGGCGCAGCATGCGCGCGAGCTCGGCCTTGCGGTAAGGCTTTCGTAGGAGCGGTGCGCCCATCGTGGCGCGTCCCTGCGCGTGCAGCGAATCGTAGGCGTAGCCCGACGTGAACAGCACGCGCAGTGACGGCCGCGCCGCCACCATCTGCTCGGCGAGCTCGCGCCCGTTCATGCCGCCGGCCATCACGATGTCGGTGAAGAGCAGGTCGAATGGCCTGCCTTCTGCCGCGATCGCCAGCGCCTCGGTCGCATTGGCGGCCGGGATGACCTTGTAGCCGAGGCCTTCGAGCTGGACCGTGACGTATTGGCGGACGTCGTGGTCGTCTTCGACGCAGAGCACGGTCTCCTTGCCGCCGACGATCTTGCGATCGTCATAGCCGGTCGGGCGCAGCGCGCTCGCCTCCGCCTTCGGCAAATAGATCGTGAAGATCGTGCCGCGGCCTTCTTCGGAAGCGACCTTGATGCCGCCGCCGGACTGCTTGACGAAGCCGAACACCATGCTGAGCCCGAGGCCGGTTCCCTTGCCGACCTCCTTGGTGGAGAAGAACGGATCGAAGATGCGCTCCAGGATGGCCTGCGGAATGCCCGTGCCGGTGTCGGCAATCTCGATCTCGACATAGTCGCCGGCATAGCCGGCGCCGACCGCGACGGCCTCGCGCACGCCGAACACGACGTTGCGCGTCGTCAGCGTCAGCCTGCCGCCGTCCAGCATGGCGTCGCGAGCGTTGATCGCGAGGTTGAGCAGTGCCGAGCTCAGCTGGCCACGGTCGGCGAAGGCGAGCCAGACGTTGCGGTCGAGCCGGGTCGCGATCTCGATCTTCTTGTCGAAGGTCGCCAGCAGCAGCTTTGCGAGCTCCTCCAGCAGCTCGTTGACGTCGATATCGGCCGGCTGCAGCGCCTGCTTGCGGGCAAAGGACAACAGGCTCGACGTCAGCGCGGCGCCGCGATCGGCGGCCTCGCTGATCAGCTTGGTAATGGTCGCGAGCGGCGGGTTGTCCTTGACGGCGTCGGCGAGGATCTCGATCGTGCCGGTAATCACCGTGAGCATGTTGTTGAACTCGTGCGCGATGCCGCCGGTGAGCTGGCCGACCGCCTCCATCTTCTGCGACTGCACCAGCTGCTCCTCGGCAGCGCGCTTCTGGGTGATGTCCCGGACGAAGGTGTTGATGAGGGTGCGCCCTGCGAGCCGCAGCACCGTGCTGGAGGCCTCGGCCAGGATCTGGTCGCCATTCCTGTGGATCAAAGTGAGCTCGAAGCGCAGGCCCGACGGCGCGTTCGACAGTTCCGGAACCAGCCGCGCCATGCGCTGCCTGAAGGCGGCACGCAGCGGCTCGGCGACGATGAGGTCGACCACGTCGGCCCCGAGCGCCTCCTGGCGCGTCCATCCGGTCAGGGCCTCGGCCTGAAAGCTCCACTCCAGCACGGTGCCGCTGTCGTCGATCTGGATGAAGGCATCGAGCGCGGTCCTGATGACGGCTTGCGTCATTTGCGCGCTGTCGCTGCGGGCGCGCGCCAGCTCGGTCGCGTGCGCGAGGGCGTGTTTCCCCTCCGATCTCTCGATCGCGCCGTTGCAGAGGCGCGCGAGCAGAACGGCAACGGCGGCGCTTGCGATGAGGGCCGCGATCTGGGCCATGCCGAAGCCCGGTCCGGACACGGCATGGGAGGCGAGGAGGGCCGCCGCGGTCACGACGACCTGTGCGGCCATCGCGAGTGTCAGAAGCCCCCTGAGTTTCATGGTCTCACACCAACGACGTCCGTTACGGACCCCCACGTCCGCCCGCCACATTACTCCGGCCCCGCGTGAGCTACAGATTCAATGCGGCGTCGTCGAGGGGCAATTTCTGGTGGTGCCGGGCGGCGGCCGCCTCAACCTGCGGGCGTATCGGTCTGCCGCAGCGTCGTCACCCAGATCACGCGCGCGGCCTGCTGGGTCGGATTGTCGAACATGTGCGGCACGATGCTCGGAAAGCGAAAACTGTCGCCGGCTTCCAGCACATGGGCCTGGTTGTCGAGCCACAGCCGCAGGCTGCCCGCGAGGATGTAGCCGGCCTTCTCGCCGGTGTGCTGCAGGAAGTCAGTGCCGGAGGAGGCGCCGGGATTGAGCGTAAGCTCGTACAGCTCGAGCTGGCCTTTGCCTTCGGGGGTGAGGGCTTCCTTGACCACGCCGCTGGCGGTGAGCCGCAGCAGACGCCTGGCGTTCTTGCGCACGATGTAGGGCGGCGCTTCGGCGGGATCGCTGGTCTCGAAGAAATAGGAGATGGGCACGTCGAGCGCGATGCTGAGCAGGCGCAGCGTGCGGATCGACGGCATGGCGCGCGCGCGTTCGAGCTGACTGATCATGCCGGTGGACAGGCCGGTCTTGGTGGCGACGTCCTGGATCGACAGGCCGGCGCGCTGACGCAGCAGCCGCACGGTCTCGCCGAGGCGCTGGTCGACCGCATCGTCCGTCTCGGTCGCCGCAGCTTCTTTCGTGCCGTTCATATCGCCGCGACCATCCATGTCGCTCTCCCATGCATCATCTCAGCCCGGGCCATCGCGTCCGAAGCTTCAGTCGGAATGAAAAGGTCGCGCATACTAGCAATGTGATTGACAGCTGTATTTAGTCGTGATGAAATTTTGTGAGAAAAATTTAGAAGCACTAAAGCCCACTCCTGTCCCTTTGCCGGGGTCTCGGGGGCGCGGGAGACGGTGCCGCGTGCGGAAACGGAGAGTGGGTCATGGCAGACGACACCGGCAAGCTCGGCGCCCCGGCACTGCATCTCGGCATTCCGAATCGCCGTCAGTTCTTTCAGCTTGGCGCGGGCGCAGCGGCGGGATGGACGCTGTCAGGTAACGCCTTTGCGCAGACCGAACGCCCGACCAATCCTCCGGACAAGCCGCGCGGGCAGGTGATCGCGGCGCTGTCGCAGGAGCCGACCGTCTTTCATCCGCTGATGCCCGGCATCGAGGTCGACCAGGGCATCTGGTGGCAGGTTTTCTCGCCGCTCTGGTTCATCGAGCCCGACGGCAAATTCGTCCCCGACCTCGCGCGGGAGGTGCCGACGATCGAGAATGGCGGCCTGTCGGCGGACGGCCTGACCTGGAAGATCAAGCTGCGCAGCGACGTGAAGTGGCATGACGGCACGCCGTTCACGGCCGAGGACGTCAAGTTCTCCATCGAGCTGATCAACAATCCTGCTTTCCGCGCGCGCAGCCGGGTCGGCCACAGCCTCGTCAAGGACATCACCGTCGTGGCGCCCGACGAGATTCATTGGCGGATGGAAGCGCCCTATTCGCCCTATATGTCGATCCTGGCGTCGTTCACCTTCATCGTGCCCAAGCACATCCTGGAGAAGGTGTCCGATCCGAATGCCTCGCCGTTCCACAACGCGCCCGTCGGGACCGGCCCGTTTCGCTGGGGCGAGCGCGTGCCCGGCGACCACATCCAGTTGAACGCCCACGCCGGCTATCATGGCAAGGGGCCGTACGTCGAACGCGTCGTCTTCAAATACATCCCTGATCTCACCGTGCTCTACACCCAGTTCCGCACCGGGCAGGTCGACTACACCGGCCTGCAGGGCATTTTGCCGAACTTCGTGCAGGAAGCGAAGACGCTGAAGGGCCGCAAGATCTTCGTCTCTTCGACGTCCTCGGTCGAGCATATCGCGCCGAATCTGGATTTTGGCCCCTTCACCGATCGTGCCGTGCGCGAGGCGCTCTATCTCGGCATCAACAAGCAGGCGATCATCGACGCGCTCTATTACGGCCTGCCGACGCAAACCGAGAGCTTCGTGCCGCAGCAGGCCTGGTCGTTTCAGCAGGGCTTGCCGCAGCACAAATACGATCCGGCAAAGGCCAACGCGCTGCTCGACGCCGCGGGCTGGGTTCGCGGCTCCAGCGGCATTCGCGAGAAGGGCGGCGTCAAGCTCGAGTTCGCCAACTCGACGACGGCGGGCAGTGCCGTGCGCGAACAGTGCCAGCAGCTCCTGATCCAGGACTGGCGGGCGATCGGCGCGGCGATGCGCGTCAACAACATGCCGGCGGCCGTGATCTGGGGCGACTTCTGGCAGCAATCGAAGTTCAATTCGGTGATCGTCGGCGTGAATTTCATGCTGGGCAGCGACCCCGACGTGACGCCGCGCTTCGGCTCCGGCGCCATTCCCGCCAAAGGCGGCCGCGGCTACAACACCTATCAATATCAGAGCGCGGAGGCCGACCGGCTGCTGGCGCAAGGCGCCAAGCAATTCGACCTGGCGCAGCGCAAGGCGACCTATGGCGAGCTGCAGAAGCTGATCCGCAACGATCTCGCGATCCTGCCGCTGTTCCAGGGCTTCATCGCCGAGGGCGTGAAGGAAGGACTGCAGGGCTTCCGTCCCAACATCAACATGT
Source organism: Bradyrhizobium sp. UNPF46 (assembly GCF_006658625.1). Taxonomy (NCBI): domain Bacteria; kingdom Pseudomonadati; phylum Pseudomonadota; class Alphaproteobacteria; order Hyphomicrobiales; family Nitrobacteraceae; genus Bradyrhizobium; species Bradyrhizobium sp. UNPF46. Next base: position 276,776 of record NZ_LFJB01000003.1, on the reverse strand, counting down.
CGATCAACAGCTGGAACATGCGCGAATGGTACTGGGCCTGATGCACAGGGTTCGCTGGGCAGCCTGAGATGGCCCGATACGTCGTCAACCGCCTGGCGCAGGCGATCATGCTGCTGGTGATCGTCTCCGCGATCGGCTTTGCCATCCTGCATCTGGCGCCGGGCGGTCCGCTCTCGCAGTTCGCGGCCTCCGCGCAGATGACGCAGGAGGACCTCGACCGCGTCACGAAACAGCTCGGGCTCGATCGGCCGCTGCCGATCCAGTATCTCGACTGGTTCGGCCGTATGGTGCGGGGCGATTGGGGCAAGTCCTATCGCGACGGCGAGGCGGTGCTGTCGGTGGTCTCCTCGCATCTCGGCGCCACGCTGGAGCTGATGGCGACGGCGACGATCATCGCGGTGCTGCTCGGCTGCTGGATCGGCATCCTTGGCGCGCTGCGGCGATACTCGCTGTTCGACACGCTGGCCACCGTCGGCGCCATGATCGCGCTGTCGATCCCGACCTTCTGGTTCGGCCTCGTCACCATCTACGTGTTCTCCGTCAAGCTCGGCTGGCTGCCGGCCGGCAACCGGCAGACTGTCGGCGACGGCTCCTTTCTCGACCTGTTGCACCATCTGATCGCGCCGGCGATGGTGCTGGCGCTGGTGGAGACCGCGATGTGGGGCCGCTTCATGCGCTCCTCGATGCTGGAGGTGATCAACCAGGACTACATCCGCACCGCGCGGGCCAAGGGCATGCCGGAATGGCGCATCCTCACCGTGCATGCGCTGCGCAACGCGCTGCTGCCGATGATCACGGTGGCGGGCCTGCAGTTTCCGACGCTGCTCGGCGGCGCGCTGGTGGCCGAGACCGTGTTCACCTGGCCCGGCATGGGGCGGCTGTTCCTCGATTCCATCGGCTACCGTGATTATCCCGTGGTGATGGGCATCCTGATGTTCTCGGCGACGATGGTGCTGATCGGCTCGCTGCTGGCCGACATCCTCTATGCCGTCGTCGATCCGCGCATCCGGGTGGGCTAGGCGATGACGGCTGCAACCCTCACCTCGGCACAGCTCGCGCCCGGCCAGGCCGCATGGCGGCGCTTCCGCCGGCATCGCCTGGCGCTCGCCGGTGCCGTCATCATTCTGGTGCTCGTGCTCGGCTCGGCGATCGGTCCTTATCTGCTGCCGTTCGACGACACCTATATCGACATCATGAAGCGGTTCGCGCCGCCGCTGTCCGGCGCGCATATCCTCGGCACCGACGAGCTCGGCCGCGACGTGCTGGCGCGGCTGATGATGGGCGGCCGCGTCTCGCTCACGATCGGCATCGTTGCGATGGTGATCGCCATGGCCGTCGGCATCGTCGTCGGTGCCTTTGCCGGCTTCTATGGCGGCGTGGTCGGCGCGGTGCTGATGCGGCTCGTCGATGCGGTGCTGTGCTTTCCGACCATCTTCCTGCTGCTTGCGCTGGCGGCGCTCACCGAGCCGGGTCTCGTCACCACCACCGTGCTGATTGCGGCGACCGCCTGGATGTGGGTGGCCCGCGTCGTCGAGGCCCAGGTCCGCTCGCTGCGGGAACGTGAGTTTGCGGTCGCCGCGCTCGCATTCGGCTCGTCGAATCTGCGGATCATGTTCCGCGAGCTCGTGCCCAATGCGATCGCGCCGATCGTGGTGGCGGCGACGCTGAACGTCGCCAAGGCGATCCTGCTGGAATCCTATCTCAGCTATCTCGGCTACGGCGTCCAGCCGCCGGCTGCGAGCCTGGGCAACATGCTCAACAACGCGCAGATCTATCTCACCAGCGCGCCGTGGCTCGCGATTGCGCCGGGCGTTGCCATCACGCTGGCGGTGACCAGCTTCAACTTCCTCGGCGACGGCCTGCGCGACGCGCTCGATCCGCGCATGAACATCCCATGACACGTAAGACTCGATCGAACCAGCTTCCAGGAGTGCCCCATGTCCCCGCCGCTCAACCGTATCAATAGCGACGATCGCCTGCCGGCGCAGGTGGACGTCGTCGTCATCGGCGGCGGCGTGATCGGCGTCTCCGCGGCCTATCATCTGGCGAAGAAGGGCCACTCCGTCGCGCTGGTGGAAAAGGGGCATGTCGGCGGCGAGCAGTCGAGCCGCAATTGGGGCTGGTGCCGCCAGCAGGGCCGCGCGCGTGAGGAGATCCCGCTGGCCCGCGAGGCGCTGCGGCTGTGGGAGGACATGCAGAACGATGCCGGCGTCGATGCCGGTTTCCGCCGCACCGGCGTCTTGTTCCTGACCAAGAGCAAGGACGAGCTCGCGAGCTGGGAGCGATGGGCCGCCGTTGCGCGCGAGATGCAGGTTCACTCGACCGTGCTGACGCCGGCCGAGGTCGCCGAGCGCATGCCGGGCAATACCGACACCTGGGTCGGCGGCCTGCACACGCCGAGTGACGGCCGCGCCGAGCCGTCGATGGCCGTGCCCGCGCTCGCCATTGCCGCGCGAAAACACGGCGTCACCATCCATCAGGGCTGTGCGGCGCGCGGGCTGGAGACGACGGGCGGGCGCGTCAGCGCCGTCGTCACCGAGAAGGGCACCATCCGCACGCAATCCGTGCTGCTCTCCGGCGGCGCGTGGTCGTCGCTGTTCTGCCGCCGTCACGGCATCGAGCTGCCGATCGGTCTCGTCAACGCCACCGCGTGCCGCACCGCTCCGGGACCGGAGATCACCGCGGGCGCACTCGGCACTGACTTCTATTGCATCCGCCGCCGCCTCGACGGCGGCTACACGCTGGCGCTGCGCAATCGCGGCACCGTCGAATTGTCGCCGGACCTGCTCCGCTACGCCTGGACCTTCTGGCCGACCTATCTGCATCGCAAGAACGGGTTGAAACTGTCGTTCGGCAAGTCGTTCTTCGACCAGCTCATGCGCGGCACCAGTTGGAGCTTCGACAAGCCGTCGCCGTTCGAGACCGAGCGGGTGCGCGATCCCGCGCCCGACATGTCGCTGGTCAATTCGGCGCTCGCGGCGCTGATCAAGGCCAACCCCGATCTGAAGGACATCGAGATCGCGGAAGCCTGGGGCGGCACCATCGACTGCACGCCCGACACGATCCCGGTGATCTCGCCGGTCGATGCGCTGCCCGGCTTCTTCCTCGCCACCGGCTTCTCCGGCCACGGCTTCGGCATCGGCCCCGCCGCCGGCAAGCTCGCCGCCGACATCGTCACCGGCGCCACGCCGCTGGTCGATCCCGAGCCCTACAGCCACAAGCGCATGATCGACGGCCGCCGCCTGGCGCCGGTCAGCCCGTTCTGAGGGCCGCATGACGGTCCTCTACAAGGCCAACATGGTGCGTGGCGCCGAGTGGGCCGCATTCTTCGCGGAGCGCGCGCCCGATGTGCCGTTCCGGCTCTGGCCTGACATCGGCGATCCCGCCGACGTCCGCTACCTTGTGGCCTGGGTGCCGCCCGACGACATCGCGGCGACGTTCCCCAACATCGAGCTGGTGTTCTCGGTCGGCGCGGGCGTCGACCAGTTCGATGCCACGAAGGTCCCGGCACATATTCCGCTGGTCCGCATGCTGGAGCCAGGGATTGCCGAGACCATGGTCGAATATGTCACCATGGCCGTGCTGGCCTTGCATCGCGACCTCCTCGATTTCATCAGCCAGCAGAGAGAGCAGGTCTGGCGCGAGATCCGGATCACGCCGGCCAGGCGCCGACGCGTCGGCGTGATGGGGCTCGGCCAGCTCGGGCAGGCGGTGCTCGAGCGCCTCAAGGCGTTTGGCTTTCCGCTGTCAGGCTGGAATCGCTCGCCGCGCGAGATCGATGGCGTCACCTGTTATGCCGGTGCCGACGCGCTGCCAGGCTTCCTTGCGCAGAGCGACATCCTCATTTGCCTGCTGCCGCTGACCGACGAGACACGCGGCATCCTCAATGCCGATCTGTTCGCGCGCCTGCCGCGCGGCGCGTCCCTGGTAAACGTCGGGCGTGGCCCGCACCTCGTCGAGGCCGATCTTCTCGCGTCCCTCGACAGCGGCGCGCTATCCGGCGCAGTGCTCGACGTCACCGATCCCGAGCCGCTGCCTGAGGGACATCCGTTCTGGAGCCACCCCCGCATCCTGATGACACCGCACAATGCAGCCATGACCGCGCCGGATACGGCCGTCGATTTCGTGCTCGATGTCATCGGCCGTCACCGCCGTGGCGAGGAATTGCCGGGGCGTGTCGATCGCACGCGCGGCTATTAGGACACTCGCATGAGCACCGGCGCAAACGCACCAGCCCCACTCGTCTCCCAAGCACAGTCCCCCGTGCTGTCCGTCTCCGGCCTCACCACCTCCTTCATGCTCGAGCGACGATGGATTCCCGTCGTCCGCAACGTCTCCTTTGACGTTGCGCCCCGTGAAACCGTTGCGATCGTCGGCGAGTCCGGGTCGGGCAAGAGCGTCACTGCGCTGTCGATCATGCGACTCATTCCGAAGGACATTGGCCTCGTCGAGGGCCGCGTCATGCTCGCCGGCCGCGATCTGCTGGCGTTGCCGGAAGCCAGCATGACAGACATCCGCGGCAACGATGTCGCCATGATCTTCCAGGAGCCGATGACGAGCCTCAATCCGGTGCTCACCATCGGCTTCCAGATCGCGGAAGCGCTGATCCAGCATCGCGGTCTGTCGCGCGCGGCGGCGGAGGCCGAGACCATCCGCCTGCTGGATCGCGTCCGAATCCCCGCGGCCAAGTCGCGCTTCCACGAGCATCCGCATCGTTTCTCCGGCGGCATGCGCCAGCGCGTGATGATCGCGATGGCGCTGGCCTGCAAGCCGAAGCTGTTGATCGCGGACGAGCCGACCACCGCGCTTGACGTCACCATCCAGGCCCAGATCCTGGAGCTCCTGAAGGAGCTCCAGCGGGAGGAGGGGATGGCGATCCTCTTCATCACCCACGACATGGGCGTGGTCGCCGAGATCGCGGACCGTACCGTGGTGATGTATGGCGGGCAGGCGGTGGAGACGGATGCCACCGCGCGCATCTTCGAAGCGCCCTCGCATCCCTACACCCGCGCTCTGCTCGCAGCGGTGCCACGCCTTGGTTCGATGGATGGACGTGCGCGACCGATGCGCTTTCCGATCGTCGACAAGGTGACCGGCACCTCGGACGATCCGGTGGAGACGCCCGACACCGTCTCGACGGCCGAGCGGCCGCTGCTCGAAGTCGCAGGGCTCACCACGCGCTTTCCGATCCGCTCGGGCCTGTTCGGTAAAGTCTCGGGCCGCGTCCACGCGGTCGAGAACGTCTCCTTCACCTTGCGCGCCGGCGAGACGCTGGCGCTGGTCGGCGAATCCGGTTGCGGCAAGTCGACGACGGGCCGTTCGATCCTGAAGCTGACCGAGCCCGACAGCGGCACGGTTCTGATCGACGGCCAGGACGTGCTTGCGATGAGCGGCCGGGCTTTGCGCGATTTCCGCAAGCAGATGCAGATCATCTTTCAGGATCCTTTCGCGAGCCTCAATCCGCGCATGTCGGTGGGAACGGCGATCGCTGCGCCCCTGCTCGCCAACGGGCTCGCGACGGCGTCGCAGGCGCGCGATGAGGTCGCCGACCTTCTCGTGCGTGTCGGCCTTTCCGCCGACATGGCCGCGCGCTTTCCGCATGAATTCTCCGGCGGCCAGCGCCAGCGCATCTGCATCGCGCGCGCGCTCGCGCTCGGGCCGAAGCTGATCGTTGCGGACGAGGCGGTCTCGGCGCTCGACGTCTCGGTCAAGGCCCAGGTCGTCAATCTCATGCTCGACCTGCAGGCCAGCATGGGCCTCGCTTATCTCTTCATCTCCCACGACATCGCGGTGGTCGAACGCATGAGCCATCGCGTCGCCGTGATGTATCTCGGCGAGATCGTGGAGATCGGTCCGCGCGCCGACGTGTTCGGCAATCCGCAGCACCCCTATACCAAGAAGCTGATGGCCGCCGTGCCGGTTCCAGATCCGTCACGTCGCGGCACCCGGCGCGAGGTGGCCAACGACGAGATCAGGAGCCCGGTGCGCGCGCCGGATTATCAGCCGCCGGTGCGGCAGTATCGCGAAGTCTCGCCCGGCCACGTCGTGCAGGTCTGGGGCGAGGAGTGGTCGGCGTGAAGCGCATCACGAATTGACGCGCGGGCGGTGTCGTTTTCGGACGTGATCTTCTTATTCGGGTCGCCTTGCGAGAGCGCGGTCGTTATGTTGCGGCATGCTCGATTTTGCCGCCCAGTACGAGGCCTTCAAACGCCGCGACCCGGCTTGGGACGGAATCGTTTTCGTCGCGGTCAAGACCACCGGCGTCTATTGCCGTCCAGTGTGCCGGGTGCGAACGCCGTTGCCGCGCAACGTTTCATTCCATCGAAGCGCCGCATCTGCAGAGCGCGCCGGCTTCAGGCCGTGCCTGCGATGTCGACCGGAAACGGCTCCGTTCTGTCCGGCTTGGAGGGGTACCAGGACGACGGTCGAGCGTGCGCTGGCGCTGATCGAACAGGGAGCGCTCGACCGAGACACGGTCGATCGGCTTGCGCAGCGCCTTGGTGTGGGAGGGCGTCACCTTTCGCGCCTCTTTGCCGAACATCTTGATGCCTCTCCGTTGCAGGTTGCGCTGTCGCTGCGCGTTCGCCGAGCGAAGCGGCTGCTCGACAATACCGACCTTTCGATCCGGTTGGTCGCCGAGCGCGCTGGCTTTTCGAGCCCCAGGCGACTCAATGCTGCGTTTGCGCGGCTCTATGGCCGGCCGCCGTCGGCGCTGCGAAAGAGAATGTCGCCAAATGCCGAGGCTGAACGAACGAAGGGGAGAATGTGGTGATCGACAAGAATTATGGGACGGTGAGCGCGGAGCAGCAAAGACAATTGAGTGGTTTGGAGTTCGTCCGCGGACTGGCGACAGGCGAGCTTCCTCTCAATACGATTGCCCGGACACTCGGTTACGATGTGGCTCACGCGGAGAGCGGTCGTGTCGTCGTCTCGATGCAGCCGACTGACGCTCACCTCAATCCGGCGGGCACCGTGCACGGTGGATTGACGGCGACGCTGCTGGATAGTTGCATGGGGCTGGCGGTTCAGACGATGCTCGACAAGGGCATCTCGCAGACGACGCTGGAGTTCAAGATCTCGCTGCTGCGACCGATCACCCCGCAGACCGGCCTGATCACGGCGGAAGGGAAGGTACTGAACTGCGGCCGCCGTATCGGCACTGCCGAAGGACGGGTCGTCGATGCCCATGGACGTCTGCTCGCGCATGGCACAACGACGTGCCTCATCTTTCCAAACTGATAGCGTCGTTCGATCGCCCTGACGAACGGCGCAAATGCCTCACGAATTCACGTGCACGAAATCCCGCAGCAGCGGATAGATCTCGTTGTTCCAGCGTCGGCCCGAGAACACGCCGTAATGGCCGACGCCGGCCTGCATGTGGTGGACGCGGCGATAGGCGCGCACGCCCGTGCAGAGGTCCTGCGCGGCGAGCGTCTGGCCGATCGAGCAGATGTCGTCCTTCTCTCCCTCGACCGTCATCAGCCCCATCCGGCTGACGGCTTTTGTGTTCACGGGACGGCCGCGATGCATCAACTTGCCCTGCGGCAGCAGATGCTCCTGGAACACGTCGCGCACGGTCTCTATGTAGAACTCTGCGGGTAAGTCCATCACGGCGAAATATTCGTCGTAGAAGGTCTTGATGGTCGCGGCCTTTTCCTTCTCGCCCTTGGCGATGTGGTTGGCGAGGTCCATGTGCTGCTTGATGTGGCGCTCGAGATTCATCGAGACGAAGGCGGTGAGCTGCACGAAGCCGGGATAGACTTTTCGCAACGCGCCGCGGCATTGCACCGGCACGTAGTTGATCAGGTTCTGCTCGAACCATTCGATCGGCTTGCTCTTGGCGAAGTCGTTGACCCTGGTCGGCTGGATGCGGGTGTCGATGGGGCCTGCCATCAGCGTCAGCGTCGCCGGGCGCGAGGGATGGTTGTCCTCGCACATGATCGCGGCGGCCGCGAGCGCCGACACCGACGGCTGGCAGATCGCGACCATGTGCGGGCGTGGGCCGAGCTGGCCCAGGAAGTCGATGAGATGCTCGGTGTAGTCGTCGAGCCCGAAACGGCCCTCGCTGCGCGGGATGTCGCGCGGATTGTGCCAGTCGGTGATGTAGACGTCGTGGTCCTGGAGCAGCGTCTGCACGGTGCCGCGCAACAGCGTCGCGAAATGGCCGGACATCGGCGCCACCAGCAGCATGCGCGGCTGCTCGCCCACGCCCTCTTTCCTGAAGTGCAGCAGCGAGCCGAACGGCGTCGCGTAGGCGATCTCCTCGGTGACGGCGACTTCGCGATTGCCCACCCTGACGCTGTCGATGCCGTAGGCGGGACGGTGGTAGGTCAGGGTGGAGCGCGAGATCAGCTCCAGCGCCGCCGACAGCCGGCCGACCACCTGATCCGACATGCCCTGCGGCACCAGATTGAGGAATTTGAGTGCGGACGAAGCCCCGGCGCGCCACGGCGCGGTCAGGTCCATGTGGTTCTGAAAGGCCTGATAATACATCGACATCATGCTGAAACGCCTACCTCTCTCATGTCGTGATGCAATATCGAAGCCAGACCGGAGCCGGACCGCCCGGAAAATTGGCACGTCGCTTGCTGCTCTCTGGGCGGGAAGCACAGGACACCGGCTGGCCCGCGCGGCGGCGCGGCGCCCGCGATCAGGCGTTAAGGGAAGAGCCACATGGCAAAGGCGACACTGACCATCAGCAGCAAGAATTATTCGTCCTGGTCGCTGCGTGGCTGGCTGCTGGCGAAATTCTCCGGGCTCGATTTCGAGGAAATCGTCACCGCGCCGGACGATCCGTCGGCGCGCGCGGAAATCCTGCTGCTGTCGTCGTCGATCCTGGTGCCGTGCCTGCGGCACGAGGGCGCAGTGGTCTGGGATACGCTGGCGATTGCCGAATATCTCAACGAGGTGATGCCGGCCGCCGGCCTGTTGCCTGATGACCGCGTGCAGCGCGCCCATTGCCGCGCGATCTCGGGCGAAATCCATTCCGGCTTCACCACGCTGCGGGCCTCGCTGCCGGTGAATCTGAAAGGGCATTTTCCCGGCTTCAAGATCTGGTCGCGTGCGCAGGCCGACATCGACCGCGTCTGGTCGATCTGGCGTGACTGCCTTGAGAGGTCGGGCGGCCCGTTCCTGTTCGGGGGGAGGCGCACCATGGCGGACGCGATGTACGCGCCCGTGGTGACCCGCTTCGTCACCTATGACGTCAAGCTGGAGCCGCGGCTGAAGGCCTATGCCGACACCATCATGGCGATGCCCGAAATGGCCGAATGGATCGCGGCCGCGCGGGAGGAGCCGGCCGAGATCGAGGAGCTCGAGGTCGAATATTAGGCAGTCCTGACGCGGCCTTGCCTGTTTCGGGGGCGGGACCGATCGCGGCGGTCTGGGCGAGCTATGCCCTTGTCCGGATTAACCTTTGGCGCCCGTTTCGGGTCGCTGCCGTTCGCCCCGCCGCACAGATGTTGTACGCATCTGCACGGCCGCACCGACATCTAGCCGTGAACAGGTGCGTACACGGTCGTTCGGCTGATTCGGACGTGATTCGTTCGGGCCGCGTTCCGAAGGTTAAGGCGGAGCGCGGCGCCGTTGCATTTTGGAACAGCCATGGAGGCTTCAGGCGGCCCCGCGCTGCTTCACGCGCGGCAGGCGCCAGCCGATGACGGTCGCTTCGACCGCAATGCCCGCCTCATGGTTCTGCCAGCGTCCCTCGACATAGCGGCAGGCGAACGGCAGTTGGTACGTCCCGCTGTGGTCCTCGCACAGCACCTCGAGCGCCAGGCCCGGCGGTGGTTCTCCGGCGCCGTCGAATTCCGCCAATCGTCTATCGCGCGTTGCCATTCCAAAAATCTCCCCTAATCAAAGCCGCGGAAAGAGCGCCCACTTCTTCCGCGTGCGGATCATCGTTCCCCGTCCGAGGGAACGGATGCAAGCTCAACGCGAGAATGCGGTACCAGTGTGGTAGCCTCTGGCGGCTGCGCGCAAACAGCGCACATTGCCGTGATCGAATGGACGAGGAACCTGCATGCTGCTTCGAAACGCCGGGCTTTGTTTCGCGATATTGCTGCTCGCAACGCTGGCGGATGCGCCGGTGCACGCGCAGGACGTGCCCGGCATCGAGATCTGCACGGTCGAGAAGACCATGGAGCGGCGCACCAGCTGCCTGCAGAGCAATATCGACTTCCTGCAGAAGACGATCACCAAGCTCACGCTCGACCATCAGCAGAAGCTGGACGCAGCCAACCGTCAGATCGACGCGCTGAAGGTGACGCTCGCAGGCTTGCAGAAGACGATCGGCGATCTCCAGACGGCGCAAGCGAAGCAGGCGGACGATCTGAAAAAGAAGCAGGACGCGCCGCCCAAGGACGCCGCGAAATAGAGGCGGCCATCACGCCACGCGATAGTGCTCCATCACGCCCCGGTCCGGCTCATGGCCGAGCCCCGGTCCTGTCGGCACCGCGACATGGCCGGTGGCATCGCTATCCGCGCGGCCGCCCCAGAGGCAGGCCTCGCGCTTCAGATAGAACATCTCGACCAGCCCGTCCTCGCGCGTTGCGAGCAGGTGCAACGTTGCCAGCAGGCCCGGCCCGAAATACGGGGAGTGTGGGACGACCTTGACGCCGAGCCGATCTGCCAGCGCCGCGATCTTCAGAAATTCCGTGATGCCGCCGACCTTGGTCACCGACGGTTGGGCGTGGCTCACCGCGCCCGCTTCCATCATCTGGCGGAATTGATATTCCGTGCAGGCATTCTCGCCCGCGGCGATGCCGAGCCCGCCCTTGCTGCGGACCTCGGCGAGCGCGGCAAAGTCTTCCGGCGGCCAGACCGGCTCCTCCAGAAACATCGGTCGCGCGTCGCGGCATGACGCAGCGAACGCGATCGCCTGCTCGGCCGTGAGCGGGCAGTTCATGTCGACCATCAGCGGAATGCCTGGCCCGATCGCCGCGCGCGCGGCCAGCACCGCAGGCGTCGTGGTCTCGTGCAGCTTGATCGCACCATAGCCGAGCGCGAGCGCCTTCCTGCATTCGGCCGCGATGTCGTCGGGTGCGCCGATCCGCAACAGGCTCGCATAGGCCGGAATGGCGGTGCGCCTGGTTTCGCCGAGCAGGCGATGCAGCGGCACGCCCTGCACCTTCGCCGCCAAGTCCCACAGCGCGATGTCGAGCCCCGAGATCGCGAACATGGTGATGCCGTAGCGGCCGAACAGGTGCAGGTTGCGCTGGATCTGCTCCATCGCGGCGGGGATGCCGGCGGCATCGGGCACCTTCATTCCGCGGGCCTGCGGCGCGATCATCTCCTCCACCGCGCTGCGCGTGGTGCGCGGGCAGACGTAGGCGAAGGCATCGCCCCAGCCGGTCAGTCCGGCATCGGTCAAGACCTCGATGAGCACCATGTCGAGGGCGGTGATTGCGGACGCGCCCTGGCGAAAGCTCGCAACGCCGGCGTCATAGGGGATGCGGATATGGTGCGCTCGCACATCGGTGATTTCCATGACGCGGGTTCCTCTTTCTCGTGAGCGGTTCTGGAGAGTGTAGCTGCGAATGCCAGGGCGTTGCCAGTGGCCATTCCCGGACTATCCTTGTGCGCGGACAGCAATGCGGATCAAGCGAAGCCGGTGGCGGCAGCCCATCATCTCCGCGCTTCGAACGAGAGTAGTCACCATGAACCCAGCGCAGCGCGCGCTCTGGTACATCGAGAGCCATCTGGCCGAGCCGATGGCGCTCGACGAGATCGCCTCGATCTCGGGCGTGTCACGGTTCCACATCGTGCGCGCGTTTGCCGCGGCCACCGGCTTGCCGGTGATGCGCTACGTGCGCGCGCGGCGGCTGACGGAGGCTGCGCGTCTTCTTGCGAAAGGCGCGCCTGATATCCTCAGCGTCGCGCTGGAGGCCGATTACGGCTCGCACGAGGCTTTCACCCGCGCGTTCCGCGACCAGTTCGGCGCCACGCCCGAAGCGGTGAGGGCGGCAATGTGCGTCAACCAGCTCAAGCTTCAGGAGCCGATCCTCATGGACTCCACCATGCTCGACCATCTCGCCCCGCCGCGTTTTGAAACCATGAAGGCCTTCCTGGTCGCCGGTCCTGCCGAGCGCATCTCCTGCGACAACGGCGCCGTCATTCCCGGCCTCTGGCACCGCTTCCATCAGGAGGTCGCCGACATTCCCGCGAGGGTCGGACAGGTCGCCTACGGCGTCTGCTGCAACGGCGACGATGCCGGCAATTTCGACTACATCGCCGGCGTCGAGGTCGCCGATTTCTCGGATCTGCCGCGACGCTTCGCCCGCATCCGCATCCCCGAGCAGCGCTATGCGGTGTTCACGCACACCGACCACGTCGCCTCGATCCGCCGCACCGTCAACACGATCTGGAATCGATGGCTGCCCGGCTCGGGTTTGCAGGCCGCGGACGCACCGAATTTCGAGCGCTACGACGTGACGTTCGATCCCGCAACCGGCAATGGCGGCTTTCAGATCTGGGTGCCGGTGAAGGAGTAAGCGCAACGCTGGCATACCATCCCGCTTGCTTGGCAAGCCGAGGCGACTTTGCCATAACCTCGGGCAAATCTTGCGTGTGGGGCCGAGCCGGACATCCCGTGCAAGTCAGAACAAGCAGCCGGGAGGGTCTCACATGTCTGATGTCCGCGTTCTCGCCACCGACCTCGAATTTCCCGAAGGGCCGGTCGTGATGCCGGACGGCTCGGTGGTGCTGGTGGAAATCCGCGGTCAGCGCCTGACGCGCGTCTATCCCGATGGCCGCAAGGAGATCGTGGCGAAGATTCCGGGCGGCCCGAACGGCGCCGCGCTCGGACCCGACGGCAAGATCTACGTCTGCAACAATGGCGGCTTCTCCTGGATCCCGACCCGCAACATGATCATGCCGGGTCCGCAGCCCGACGATTATCTCGGTGGCTCGATCCAGCGCGTCGATTTGCAGTCGGGCAAGGTCGAGACCGTCGTGACGAAATGCGGCGAGCACGATCTGCGCGGACCGAATGATCTGGTGTTCGACAAGCAGGGCGGGCTCTGGTTCTCCGATCTCGGCAAGCGCCGTGCGCGCGAGATGGATGTCGGCGGCATGTACTACCTCAAGCCCGGCATGACCGAGCTCGTCGAGATCGTGCACGGCATCCTGCCGGCCAACGGCATCGGCCTGTCGCCGGATGAAAATACCGTCTACATCGCGGAGACGCCGACCGGCCGGCTCTGGGCCTACGAGCTCTCGGCGCCGGGCACCTTGAAGCCGCGCGACGTGATCTATCGCGGTGAGCGGGGCAAGCCGATCTGCGGCCTCGGCGGCTACCAGATGTTCGACTCGCTCGCGGTGGAAGCCGGCGGCAATGTCTGCGTCGCCACCCTCGTCTCCGGCTGCATCTCGGTGATCGCGCCCGACGGCACGCTGGTCGAGCAGGTCCCGACCGGCGACCGCGTCACCACCAACATCGCCTTCGGCGGCCCCGAGCTGAAGACCGCCTATATCACGCTGTCCGGCAAGGGCGAGCTCGTCGCCATGGACTGGCCGCGCGGCGGTTTGCCGTTGAACTTTTTGAACAAGTGACGATTGCGCTTGCGCTATCGTCATTCCGGGGCGATGCGAAGCATCGAACCCGGAATCTCGAGATTCCGGGTCTGGTCCTTCGGACCATCCCGGAATGACGTAGGAGAGACCTCAAATGCCCTGGCCTGATCCCATCACCCTGCGTGGACAGCACGCCCGTCTCGAGCCGCTGTCGAAGGAGCACCGCGAGGGGCTGGTGGAGGCCGTGAAGGACGGCGATCTCTACACCATCTGGTACACCGCGATCCCGACGCCGGACAACGTCGCCAAGGAGATCGACCGCCGCTTGGGGTTGCAGGCCGCAGGCTCGATGCTGCCCTTCACCGTGTTCGATGCGAGCGGCAAGATCGTCGGACAGACCACCTACATGAACATCGACGCCGCCAACCGCCGCGTCGAGATCGGCTCGACCTGGTATGCGAAGAGCGCGCAGCGCGGCCCGCTCAACACCCAGTGCAAGTTGCTGCTGCTCGGCCACGCCTTCGAGACCTTGAACTGCATCGCGGTCGAATTCCGCACGCATTTCTTCAACCACCAGAGCCGCCGCGCCATCGAGCGCCTCGGCGCCAAGCAGGACGGCATCCTGCGCAGTCACCAGATCGCGCCGAACGGCACGCTGCGCGACACCGTCGTCTACAGCATCACCGCCGCCGAATGGCCGACGGTGAAGGCGCATCTCAACTATCAACTCAACGAAAAGCCGCGCTGAAGGCGGCCGGGACACCATGGATAGATTTGACTATGTGATCATCGGCGCAGGCTCCGCCGGTTGCGTGCTCACCAGCCGGCTGAGCGAAGATCCGAACACCAGCGTTTGTGTGCTGGAAGCGGGTCCTTCCGACTGGCATCCCTACATCCATCTGCCGGCGGGCTTCATCAAGACCTTCCACATGAAGAGCATCAACTGGGCCTACCAGCAGGAGCCGGGGCCCTGGACCGGCGGGCGCAGCATCTACGCGCCGCGCGGCAAGACGCTCGGTGGCTCGTCCTCGATCAACGGGCACATCTACAATCGCGGCCAGCGCATGGATTTCGACACCTGGGCGCAGATGGGCAATCGCGGCTGGGGCTATGCCGACGTGCTGCCCTATTTCAAGCGGCTGGAGAAGCGGGTCGGCGAGGGCGACAACACGTTCCGCGGCCGCGACGGCAATCTCACCGTCACCACGATGGACTGGCGCGATCCGCTCTGCGAAGCGTTCATGGAAGGCGCGGTCTCGCTCGGCATTCCCCGCAACCCCGATTACAACGGCGCCATACAGGAGGGCGTCTCCTACTGCCAGCGCACCATCGACAAGGGCTTGCGCGTCTCCGGCTCGACCGCGTTCCTCAAGCCCGCGATGAAGCGGCCGAACGTGCATGTGCACACCCATGCGCACGCGACCGAGATCATCTTCGAGGGCAAGCGCGCCGTCGGCGTGCGCTATACCAAGGGCGGCCGCGGTGGCACGCCGGTGGAGGTGCGCGCCAACAAGGAGGTCATCCTGTCCGGCGGCACCTATAATTCGCCGCAGCTGCTGCAGCTCTCCGGCGTCGGCTCGCCCGAGCTGCTGCAGCAGCACGGCATCGCGGTGCGTCATGCGCTCCCCGTCGGCGAAGGCCTGCAGGACCATTACGCCCCGCGCACGGTGGCGCGCGTCAAGGACATCAAGACCATCAACGAACTTCGCCGCGGCGTCTCGCTGTGGATCGAGGCGCTGAAATGGGCCACCGCGCGCCGCGGCCTGCTCTCGCTGTCGCCGACCATGGTCTATTGCTTCTGGCATTCCGGTGAGAGCGCCGACTCCTCCGACCTCCAGCTCACCTTCACGCCCGCGTCCTACAAGGAAGGCGTGCAGGGCCAGCTCGAGGACGAGCCCGGCATGACGGTGGCGTCCTGGCAGCAGCGCCCTGAGAGCCGCGGCTATGTCCGCATCCGCTCCTCTGATCCGTTCGCGCCGCCGGTCATCCAGACCAATTATCTCGACGCCGAGCTCGATCGCCGCGTCATCGTCGGCGGCATGAAGCTTGCGCGGCGCCTGCTGAAGAGCGCACCGCTGTCGCCTTATTACGCCTACGAGGATTTCCCCGGCCCCAACATCAACACCGACGACGAGTTTTTGGCCGCCGCCACCGAACGCGGCACCACCACCTTCCACCCCGGCTGCACCTGCCGCATGGGCCCGGCGGATTCGAACTGGGCCGTCGTCGACGACCAGCTCCGCGTCCACGGCCTCGAAGGCCTCCGCGTCATCGACGCCTCGGTCATGCCGCGCATGATCTCGGCCAACCTCAACGCCTCCACCATGATGATCGCCGACCGCGCCTCGGACCTGATCCGCGGCAAGACACCGATGGAAGCCGCACGCATTCCGGACGCCGCGGTGGCGTGAGGTCCTTCGCCTCTCCCCGCTTGCGGGGAGAGGCCGGATCGCATCGACAGATGCGATCCGGGTGAGGGGGACTCTCCGCGAGTCAGATGTTGCATGTTAAAGGGACCAGCCGATGACTATAGCCGCGATCATCGAACAGCTGGAAGTCGAGTGGAATACGAACGGCTTCTTCGATCGTGTCCGCAATGGCGATTACGATGCCACGCGAGCACAAGCGGTCCT
Organism: Bradyrhizobium sp. UNPF46; assembly: GCF_006658625.1. Taxonomy (NCBI): domain Bacteria; kingdom Pseudomonadati; phylum Pseudomonadota; class Alphaproteobacteria; order Hyphomicrobiales; family Nitrobacteraceae; genus Bradyrhizobium; species Bradyrhizobium sp. UNPF46. Next base: position 260,631 of record NZ_LFJB01000003.1, on the reverse strand, counting down.
CGCCGCCCTGCGCGCGATCAGCATTGGCGATGAAGAGATGGTGCCGAAGCGTCTGCTATCCTTGCTTTGGTATCTGCCTTCCTTCCTGGACTGGCAGGCCGAACGGATGGTAGAGCAAGGCGGAGATCGGGCTGCCTATCAACGCTTCGTAACTGACGTGCATAATACTTTGGAACAAGTTCTCGGCGTGCCGTGAGCGATTTTTGTCGTTTGCACAGCACATCCTAACCAGGAAACGCTATGCCGAACGCTAAGAAGAAGTCGGGCTACACAAGGAAGGATTTGCGCGCGGTAAGCGATAATCCGGAGCTGACCAAGGCCGATTTCGCCAAGGCGCGGCCCTTCGCCGAAGTCTTCCCCGATCTCAGCGCATCCATCCGCAAGGGCCGGGGTCCGAACAAGGCGCCGACCAAGAAGCTCGTCTCCCTGCGCCTCAGCCCGGAAGTGGTCGAGCATTTCAAGTCGACCGGGCCGGGCTGGCAATCGCGGATCGACGAGACCTTGCGCAAGGCGGTCAAGCGGAAGGTGTCGTGATGGAGGTTAAGAACGAGAAGAACAGACTGTCGGATGCTTTGAAGCAGAATGCGCAGAAATGGGCCGCAGTCGCACTGTCTGTTGCTGATGATCCTCAGGTTGTTTTCGCGGGCAACACCGGTGGTGCGAGCGCCACAGCTGGCGAGTTGTTGCGGACATACCAGATCAGGCAACGACTCTGCGAGGAAAAAGGTATCGAGACCTATGGAATGGCCGAGTTAATCGACTCCTTGTCCGACTGCGGCGAGCGCGACCCGATCCAAGTGTACCCGTTCCTCGGACCGAGCAGCAGCGTTGCCGCTTTCCGGGATGCAGCAGGAAACTTGTTAGGTTGCATCACGGTGCTTGGACGAGATCCGGAGAGTGGGCGACGAAATCTCGATTTTGCGAATGGGAGAATGTAGGCGGAGGGGCTGGTTTCATTTCGCAGCCCGTCGGGCAAAACACCCCGCACCCCGTCAACCCCTCCGCGCAAAAATATTCCACTTTACCGAAATTCGGAATTACGGCATAACCCGAAACAGCCCGGCCTGACGAAGAGGGGCGGTTCGCGAGTCGTTCGAAACGCGGGCCGGGTTGCGGTGGACGCGGCAGCGTCGTGCGCGAGAGGCGCGGGCAGGGCGGGTAGTCCCTGTGAGCCCGAGGCTTCGTGCGGACGAGCGGCGTTGTTCAGTTCGTCTCGCCACATTCTTCCGGCAACGTCGACAAGCCCGGGAGATAATGTGGTGACCAGCGAACGCGCGTACGGCAAAACCGTGTGGTCCTGACCGTCGTTGCCACGGTCAAGTCTAGCGAAGGTGCGAGCGAGCCCAACCGGGCAGACTGCATCATCCAATTCGCGGGGCGAGGGAGGCCAAAGGAAAGTTCGGCTCCCGGGAGATCACGGCATAAGCCGTCCGACCATCGCGCAGGGAAGGCCGAGTGTTCGGCGACACCTGTATGCTGCTGTGCGGTCTTTTTCGCGTGTGCTTTTCGCGCGGCAGACCGCGGGTGCCAGTCGGCACCCGGCCTTCCCTGCGCCCTCTGACTGAAGAGGGAGCGAGAGATGAAGCAAAGCTCGGGTGAGATGCGCCGCGAGGCTGCGAAGGCGTGTCTGGGATTAGGGTGTGTGCTGAAGAGCCGCGGCCGTTGCCGCTTGCTCCGTCATTGCGAGGAGCCCTTGCGATGAAGCAATCCAGCCTGCCGCCGCGGAGGGATTCTGGATTGCTTCGCTGCGCTCGCAATGACGTGGAGAGGGGCGCGCACGAACTCCGCTCTCGTGCCCCGGACGCAGCGCAGCGCCCTTGCGGTGCGCTGCAGAGCCGGGGCCCATGCGTCAGAGCAATCCGAGCTGCGCTCTGGGTCCCGGCTCTGCGCCGCAGCGTTGCACGCTGCAGCGCGTCCGGGACACGATAGACTCAAACCTCCCTTCGGCTCAAAAACGCCAGCCGCTCGAACAGATGCACGTCCTGCTCGTTCTTCAAGAGCGCGCCGTGCAGCGGCGGGATCAGCTTGCGCGGGTCACGCTCGCGCAATTGCTCGACGCTCATGTCCTCGTTGAGCAGCAGCTTGAGCCAGTCCAGCAGCTCCGACGTCGACGGCTTCTTCTTCAGCCCGGGCACCTCGCGCACCTCGAAGAAGATGCGCAGCGCCTCTTCCACAAGGCGCTTCTTGATGCCGGGGAAGTGGACGTCGACGATGCGGCCCATCGTGTCGGCGTCGGGGAACTTGATGTAGTGGAAGAAGCAGCGGCGCAGGAACGCGTCCGGCAGCTCCTTCTCGTTGTTGGAGGTGATCATCATGATCGGCCGCTGCTTGGCCTTGATCGTCTCGCCGGTCTCGTAGACATGGAATTCCATGCGGTCGAGCTCGAGCAAGAGGTCATTCGGGAATTCGATGTCGGCCTTGTCGATCTCGTCGATCAGGAGCACCGGGCGCTGCTCGGCCGTGAAGGCCTCCCACAGCTTGCCGCGCTTGATGTAGTTCTTGATGTCGGTGACCCTGCTGTCGCCGAGCTGGCTGTCGCGCAGGCGCGACACCGCGTCGTATTCGTAGAGGCCCTGCTGCGCCTTGGTGGTGGACTTGATGTGCCAGGTCAGGAGCGGCGCGTTCAGCGCTTTGGCCACTTCCTCGGCCAGCACCGTCTTGCCGGTGCCGGGCTCGCCCTTGATGAGGAGCGGGCGCTCGAGCACGATCGAGGCATTGACGGCGACCTTGAGATCGTCGGTCGCAACATAGTCCTTGGTGCCGGTAAATTTCATCGCGTGTCCTTGGGTCATCGTCGGCGAGAGGCGTTAAGTCCCGTCGCGACAAGCGAACGGCCGCTCGCGGCGGCCGTTCCTGGTTCGGTCAGGCTTTCAGACCCGTTTTATCAGCGAAAGGATGACCAGCACAATCACCGCGCCGATCGTGGCGTCCACGATGGCGCCGAACGTGCCCGTTGCGAGCCCGATGTGAAGCTGCGGCAGAACCCAGCTCGCCACCAGCGCGCCGATGATGCCGACAACGATGTTGCCGATCAGACCAAATCCCGCCCCGTGGACAATCTTGCCCGCGAGCCAGCCTGCGATCGCGCCGATGATGAGTGCTGCGACAATTCCCATTGCAAACGTCCCCAAAACAACCCCGTGAGGACCCCAATTCTAGAGCAAAAAGCCTCCCGGTCCAGCGCCCAAGGTCGATCTCCGCCCCTTGACGTTCGTCCCCCGACGGGCAATCTGTCAGCCATGTTCCTGCAATTCTTCACCTCTCTGCGCGACGCGCAGGTCCCTGTGACGCTGCGCGAATACCTCACGCTGATGGAGGCGCTCGACGCTGATCTGTCGGACTATTCGGTCGAGAATTTCTACTATCTGTCCCGCACCTCGCTGGTGAAGGACGAGCGCAACCTCGACAAGTTCGACCGCGTTTTCGGCACTGTCTTCAAGGGGCTGGAAAACCTGCTCGACGCCATGGAGAAGGCGGAGATTCCCGAGGAGTGGCTGAAGAAGCTCGCCGAGAAATATCTCAGCGAGGAAGAGAAGAAGCAGATCGAGGCCATGGGCTGGGACAAGCTCATGGAGACCCTGAAGAAGCGCCTCGAGGAGCAGAAGGGCCGCCACCAGGGTGGCTCGAAATGGATCGGCACGGCCGGCACCTCGCCGTTCGGCGCGCACGGCTACAATCCCGAAGGCGTCCGCATCGGTCAGGAGAAGAACCGCAACAACCGCGCCGTGAAGGTGTGGGACAAGCGCGAATTCAAGGATCTCGACGGCAATGTCGAGCTCGGCATCCGTAACATCAAGGTGGCGCTGCGCCGCCTGCGCAAGTTCGCCCGCACCGGCGCGCCCGACGAGCTCGATCTCGACACCACCATTCGCGAAACCGCCAATCACGGCTATCTCGACGTGCACATGCGCCCTGAGCGACGCAATGCGGTGAAGCTGCTGGTGTTTTTCGACATCGGCGGCTCCATGGACGCGCATATCGAGCAGGTCGAGGAGCTGTTCTCGGCGGCGAAGAGCGAGTTCAAGCACATGGAGTATTTCTACTTCCACAACTGCCTCTATGAAGGCGTGTGGAAGCAGAACAAGCGCCGCTTCACCGACCGCACCCCGACCTGGGACGTGCTGCACAAATATCCGCACGACTACAAGATCGTGTTCGTCGGCGACGCCTCGATGTCGCCTTACGAGATCATGGTGCCCGGCGGTTCGGTCGAGCACGTCAACGAGGAGCCCGGCTCGGTCTGGCTCGACCGCATCATCCGCACCTATCCGCATGCGGTGTGGCTGAATCCGGTCGCTCAGAAGCACTGGGACTATTCGGAATCGACCACCATCATCAAACGCATCTTCGCCAATCGCATGTACCCGATCACGATCGAGGGTCTGGAAGGCGCGATGAAGGAATTGACGCACTAGCGCCATCCACCGTCATTCCGGACGGCCGCGAAGCGGCCGATCCGGAATCTCGAGATGGGAATATGACGATCGAGATTCCGGGTTCGGTCCTGCGGACCGCCCCGGAATGACGAGGAAGACAAGAGGGAAGACCCAATGCCCCAGACCATCACCCGCGGCATCAAGGCGCTGATCGACGAGGCCAATGCCGAGATCGAGACGCTCACCGCCAAGGACGCCATCGAGATCTCCAAGAACGGCGACGTCGTCATCGTCGACATCCGCGATCCCCGCGAGATCGAGCGCGACGGCCGCATCCCCGGCGCGTTCGCCTGCACCCGCGGCATGCTGGAATTCTGGATCGATCCGCAGAGCCCGTATGCGAAGCCGATCTTCCAGGAGGACAAGAAGTTCGTGTTCCACTGCGCCGGCGGCCTGCGCTCCGCGCTCGCCGCCAAGACCGCGCAGGACATGGGATTGAGGCCCGTCGCCCACATCGCCGGCGGCTACGCCGCCTGGCGCGATGCCGGCGGGCCGGTGGAGAAGTGGGAGCCGAAGAAGAAGGGTTAACCTGTCACACGCGGGCTTGACCCGCGTGTCCATCATTTCAAGAAGGATGGATGGCCGGGTCAAGCCCGGCCATGACGACTGGAGAGTAAAGAAGCATGGCCACCGACCCTCTCGTTTCCACCGAATGGCTCGCCGCCCACATCAATGACGCCAACGTCAAGGTGCTCGACGCCAGCTTCAAGCTGCCCGGCGTTCTGCCGCTGCCGAAGGACGATTATCTCGCCGCGCATCTGCCGGGCGCCGCGTTCTTCGACGTCGACGCGGTGTCGGACCATTCCAACCCGCTGCCGCATATGTATCCGAGCGCCGAGCAGTTCGGCCGTGACATCGGCGGTCTCGGCATCTCCAACGCCGACACCGTCGTGCTCTACGATTCCGGCGGTTGGGTTGCCGCGCCGCGCGCGTGGTGGATGTTCCTGGCCTTCGGCCACGGCAACGTGCGCATCCTCAACGGCGGCTTGAAGAAGTGGCGCGCCGAGGGGCGCGCCGTGGAGAGCGGCGAGGTGAAGCCGAAGGGGGCGACCTTCAAAGCCAGCTTCGACGCGAAGCGCGTGCGCAGCATGCAGCAGCTCGTCGCCAATGTCGAAAGCAGGAAAGAGCAGGTGATCGACGCCCGCGCCGCCGACCGCTTCGAGGGCCGCGCGCCCGAGCCGCGGGCGGGCATCCGCTCCGGCCACATCCCCGGCGCCCGCAACGTGCCCTACAATCTCCTGTTCGACGCTGCGACCGGCGAGATGAAGCCGCTCGACGATCTCCGCGCCGCCTTCACCAATGCCGGCGTCAAGCTGGATGCGCCGATCGTGACGAGCTGCGGTTCGGGCGTGTCGGCCGGCGTGCTGACGCTCGCACTGTATCGCTTAGGCGTCACCGACACCGCGCTCTATGACGGCTCGTGGTCGGAATGGGGCCAGGAAAAAGGCCCGGCCATCGCGACCGGGCCGGCGTGACGCCACGATAAGGGTGCGCTCCCTCGCCCCGCTTGCGGGGAGAGGCAAAATGGTCACCGCGTCCGCGTGGTCGTCGTCGCAAATGTCTGCTGCTGCCCGAACGGATCGAGCTGCTGCTGCAATTGCTGCGGCGGCGGACGCCGCACCACGCGGTGCCGCTTCTTGGCCTTCGCCTTGCGCTTGGTTGCCTTGTCGTCGGGCTTGCTCTCGGATTTGCCATCGACCTTGGCCTTCGCCGGCGCATCCTTCACGGCCGTCGTCGCCGGCTCGTTCAGAGCGGCCAGCCTGGTCGCGGCGACATCGAGCGCCGAGGCGGCGAGGGCCTGATCAGCCGGCGCCGGCTCGGCGGCGGCTGCGACAGCGGCGGGCTTCAAGTCGGGCTTGGTCTCCGGAATCGAGGCCGTGGTGTCGGCTGAAGTGAGCGTGTCGGCGGGCGCCGGCGCGATGGCCTCCGTCGCCGCCTCGACCTTGGCCGGTTCGGCGGCCACGGCGTCGGTCGCGGGTGCCGCGACCTGCGGCTGAATCGTCTCGGTCGTCAGCGCGGCGAGCTGCTCGGGCTCGGTCGCCGGCAATCCGATGGTCGGGACCTGGTCGCGCAGCGACGGTTCGGGCTCGGCGGTGGCTTCCGGCTCGGCGCGAAGGACCGCGAGCACCGGCGGGGCAGGCTCGGGAGCCTGCGCGAACATCTGCTCCTGCGGGCCGTTCCGCCAGGAGGGGTTGCTGACATACTGCTCATGGCTCGCCCGCAGCAGCGCGGCGGCGCCGAGGCCGAACACCAGGATGGAGGTTGACAGCAGGATCGCGGCAAACAGGAAGCGAAAGCCGGGAAGCATCGAGGGATTGCGAATTTCCGCCCCGGCGGCGTGGGGTGCCAGGGCCCATGAGCCATCTGAACGCGGTGACGGTACTGTTGCCGCGTTCGCCACGCGGAGATTGAAGCTCAAAGCTGCGGCGAATCAGGCTGATTCGAACATACCGCAACGATTCCGCCCCGTTCCCTTAAATTCGGGGCCGATGTGCCGGGCAATTCACGGTGCCGTGCGATTTCCGCCCCGTGATGCAACGGGGCAACGGTAGTCTTGCGGATCACAAATCGGCAAATCCGGCGCAAATAAGCCTGATATGTCTTGAATGTGCCGCTATCTTCGGCCATCTGGCCGTTAACGGTCCTGACGGGCCCGGGGACTATACAAGAGCGATGATGATCAAACATTTTCTGACGATATGCGCTGCCGCAACAGTCGCTGCGGCGGGAACCTCGCTCGCACAGGCCCAGAGCTATCCGGTCCAGCAGGCGCCGAGCTATGGCGCGCCGGCCGAATATCGCCCCGGCGACCGCACGCCGAATTTCGACGCGCTGGAGGATGACGACGACGCGATGCCGCAGGCCTCGCTGCCGCCGCCCGGCCCGGCCGACGATCCGCGCTATGGCCGCCCCGTCGGCGCGCCCCCGGTTTACTCGGCTGCCCCGCCCCAGGGCCCGGTGATGTCGCCGGATGACCCGCGTTATGGCCGCCCCGCAGGCGCTCCGCCGGTCTATTCGGCCGCGCCGCCGCAAGGGCCGGTGATGTCGCCCGACGATCCTCGCTACGGCCGTCCCGCCGGCCCACCGCCGGTGATCTATGCCAATCGTCCGGGCCAGCAGGGGCAGGCCCCCGCCGGTGACGGCATGCGTCCCCCGGAGGCTGTCGGTGGTCCCGCCGCGACCGGTGCGGTCCAGGCCGGCCAGCCGCCCGTCGGCGCCGATGGCCGTCCGATGACGATCGCCTCGCTTCCGCCCGAGGAGCAGCCCGATGCCGCTCCGGCGCAATTGCCGCCGAACCTGCGCCGTCAGGAAGTCTCGTTCCAGACCAAGGAGCCCGCCGGCACCCTCGTGGTCGATACGCCCAACACCTATCTCTATTACGTGCTCGGTGGCGGCCGTGCGATCCGCTACGGCGTCCGCGTCGGCCGCGACGGCTTTACCTGGACCGGCGTGCAGAAGATCACCCGCAAGGCCGAGTGGCCGGATTGGCATCCGCCGACCGAGATGATCGAGCGCCAGCCCTATCTGCCGCGCTTCATGGCCGGCGGTCCCGGCAATCCGCTCGGCGCCCGCGCGATGTATCTCGGTTCGACCGTGTACCGCATCCACGGCACCAACCAGCCCTCGACCATCGGCAAGTTCGTCTCGTCCGGCTGCATCGGCATGCTGAACGAGGACGTCTCCGACCTGTTCGATCGCGTCAAGGTCGGCACCCGCGTGGTCGTGATGCCCGGTGGCCCGCCGCCGGGAACTGCGACCGCCTCCGCGGCGCCCGCGCCCGGTCCTGCCGCAGGTCCGGCTCCGATGGCCGCCCAGGCTGGCCCGGTTCCGGGCACGCAGCCGACCGTGGTGCCGCCGCTGCCCGCACCGGTCACCGTGCGCTAAGCGCTTCGAACCAGATCAAATTGCGAAGGGCGTGCCGTCGGCACGCCCTTTTCGTATCAGGCCAGCTTGCGCGGCAGCTCGCCGCCTTTGGTGAAGGCATCGATCGCCTCGACCATCTGGCTGTAATGGATGCGAAGGCCGTCCCTGGTGGCGTAGCCGAGATGCGGCGTCAGCACGAGATTGTCGAGCTTGCGGAAGGGATGGTCGACCGGCAGCGGCTCGACCGCGAACACGTCGATGCCGGCGCCCGCGATTCTGCGCTGCCGCAAGGCCTCCAGCAGCGCCTGCTCGTCCACGATCGGCCCACGCGCGGTGTTGACGAGGAACGCCGTCGGCTTCATCCGCGCCAGATCGGCAGCGCCAACCAGCCCGCGCGAGCGCTCGCTCAGCACCACATGGATGGTGACGATGTCGGCCTTGGCGAACAACTCCTCCTTGGTGGCGTAGCCGACGCCGGCAGCCTGGCACTTCTCCGGGGTGAGGTTCGGGCTCCAGGCGATCACGTTCATGCCGAACGCTTTCGCGATCCCGGCCATCCTGCTGCCGAGCTTGCCGAGCCCGAGGATGCCGAGCGTGAGCCCTTCGATCTCGACGCCGGCAAAGGTCTGCCAGGGCTCGCCGGCATGCATCCGCGCGTTCTCGCGGCCGATGCCGCGGGTCAGCTCCAGGATCAGGCCCATGGTCAGGGGCGCGGTGGGATCGCGCGAATATTGCGTACCGCCGATGACGATACCGCGCGCCTTGGCGGCGTCCATGTCGATGGCGGCATTGCGCATGCCGGAGGTCAAGAGCAGCTTCAGCTTCGGCAAGCTCTCGAACAGGCTCTTCGGGAATGCCGTGCGTTCGCGCATCGCGCAGATGATCTCGAAGTCGGCCAGCGCGCTGGCCGCGGCCTGCTCCGAGGCAAAGGGATGGCTGAACACGCTGACGTCGACGCGGTCGGACAGTTTCTGCCAATCGGCGACGTCGAGCGCGAGGTCGAAATAGTCGTCGAGAATTGCACAGCGCAGCCGGCTCATCAGCATTCATCCATGGCGAGAGGTAAGGGCGCCAGGCGAGCGCCATCGTCGGAACCTGAGCCATGGTTGCGCGCAATCGCGCCAGCGCGCAAGCAGCTCGCGTCTTCAAAAATCCGATAGCCGGGAAGGGCTCAGAGATCGCGGGGCTTCAGCCGGATCGGCGCATCCATGCCGTGCTTGGCGCGCCAGGCGGGGCCGGGGCCGCGCATATAGTGCAGCTCGGGCCGGTAGGGATTGAAGGCGGTGGCGAAGAAGCCCTTCCAGAAGCCCTTGATCTCCGAGAGGAGCGCGGAGGTGCCGCCGGCTTCTGCCGGAACAGGATGGGAATGGGTCTCGATCAGAGCCATGACGCTGTCTCGCTGTGCTCCCGCTTGTTCTGAGCGGGCGGCGCTGTTGCCGCGCGAGACCGAGCATTCGGCCTGATTGATTAAAAGATGGTTTCAATTGTCCGGATCTGGCCCGGATGGTGTCCGTTCCGTATTCATCCGTGGTGAACGGACGGAAAACATTGCCCTTTGGGGGCGGGATCGCTACATCGGCGGCAGCAAATCTCCTCAAATTGAAGGTGTCACGGGACCCATGGCGCGCCAGTTCATCTATTTCATGCAGGGCCTGACCAAGAGCTACCCGACCCGGAAGGTGCTCGATAACATCCATCTGTCGTTCTACCCGGACGCCAAGATCGGCGTGCTCGGCGTCAACGGCTCGGGCAAGTCGACCCTGCTCAAGATCATGGCGGGCCTCGACAAGGAGTATTCGGGCGAGGCCTGGGTCGCCGAGGGCGCCCGCGTCGGCTATCTCGAGCAGGAGCCCCAGCTCGACCCCAAGCTCTCGGTGCGCGAGAACGTCATGCAGGGCGTCGCCAAGCAGAAGGCGATCCTCGACCGCTACAACGAGCTCGCCGTCAATTATTCGGAGGAGACGGCCGACGAGATGACCAAGCTGCAGGACGAGATCGAGGCCCAGGGCCTCTGGGATCTCGACAGCAAGGTCGACCAGGCCATGGACGCGCTGCGCTGTCCCCCCGACGATGCCGACGTGACCAAACTCTCGGGCGGCGAGCGCCGTCGCGTCGCGCTCTGCAAGTTGCTGCTCGACCAGCCCGACCTGCTGCTGCTGGACGAGCCGACCAACCATCTCGACGCCGAATCCGTGTCGTGGCTGGAAGGGCATCTGCGCAACTATCCCGGCGCGATCCTGATCGTCACCCACGACCGCTACTTCCTCGACAACGTCACGAGCTGGATCCTCGAGCTCGACCGCGGCAAGGGCATTCCGTACGAGGGCAACTACTCCTCCTGGCTGGTGCAGAAGCAGAAGCGCCTGGAGCAGGAGGGGCGCGAGGACGCCGCGCACCAGAAGACGCTCGCCCGCGAGCAGGAATGGGTCGCCTCCTCGCCGAAAGCCCGTCAGGCCAAGTCCAAGGCGCGCTATCAGCGCTATGAGGAGCTGCTCAAGCAGGCGAGCGAGAAGCAAAGCCAGACCGCGCAGATCATCATTCCGGTCGCCGAGCGGCTCGGCGCCAACGTGGTCGATTTCGATGGGCTCAGCAAAGGCTTCGGCGATCGTCTCCTGATCGACAATCTCACCTTCAAGCTGCCGCCGGGCGGCATCGTCGGCGTGATCGGCCCCAACGGCGCCGGCAAGACCACGCTGTTCAGGATGATCACGGGCCAGGAGAAGCCGGACAAGGGCACCATCACCGTCGGCGAGACCGTGCATCTCGGCTATGTCGACCAGTCGCGCGATGCGCTCGACGGCAAGAAGACCGTGTGGGAGGAGATCTCCGGCGGCAACGAGCTGATCCTGCTCGGCAAGAAGGAAGTGAACTCGCGCGGCTATTGCTCGTCGTTCAACTTCAAGGGCGCGGACCAGCAGAAGAAGGTCGGCGCGCTCTCGGGCGGTGAACGCAACCGCGTGCATCTGGCCAAGATGCTGAAGTCCGGCGCCAACGTGCTGCTGCTCGACGAACCGACCAACGACCTCGACGTCGACACGCTGCGCGCGCTCGAAGAGGCGCTGGAGGATTTTGCCGGCTGCGCCGTCATCATCAGCCATGATCGCTGGTTCCTCGACCGCATCGCGACCCACATCCTGGCCTTCGAGGGCGACAGCCATGTCGAATGGTTCGAAGGCAACTTCCAGGACTACGAGAAGGACAAGATGCGCCGGCTCGGCCAGGACAGCATCATTCCGCATCGCGTGAAGTACAAGAAGCTGACGCGGTGATGGCGGCATGATGCGGCGGGCGCCCGCGATTGTCGCGGGCGCTACTTCGCGTTGATGCCGTCGAATTTTCCTTCGACGTCAGCCGACGTTTCCGGTAGCCGGATACGACTGTCGGGCGGGAGGCGGTCGTCAGGGCACTTGGAGTTTGGACCGCCGTTGCACGCGGAGGTTGATTGTGGCTGAATACCTGCTGCCCGGAGGGTTAGGCAGGTGTCGACGCACGACGATTCAGGCAGCCGGGACCGCGATAAGAACGCTGTACCGGCCCGCGCAGAGCCGGAAGCAGCCGCAGACGCCGCTGCCAAGACTGAGTCCGCCAAGACTGAATCCGCCAAGACTGAGCCCGCCGAGAAGCCGGAGCCGGGCAAGAAGCCGGAAGCCGACAAATCGCTGTTGTCGATCGTGAACTCCGCCGCACAGCGGATACAAGCGCTCTGGATCAGCTTCATTTCGTTCGGCGCATATCTGACTATCACGGTGCTCGGTACGACTCATCTGAAGCTCTTCCTTGCGGAGCCCGTGAAGCTACCGGTGTTCGCCATCGATCTCCCGCTCACGAACTTCTACTTCGTCGCGCCGACCTTCTTCCTGATATTTCATTTCTATCTTCTGACGCAGCTTATCCTGCTCGCGCGTACCATCGGCACGCTCGAGAGTGAATTCAGCGACTGGTCCGATGACGAGCAGGATGCCGTGCGCATGCAGCTCGACAATTCGATATTCGTTCAGATGATTGCGGGCGCGAGACCGGAACGGAAAGGCGGAAACGCGTGGTTCATCCGCCTGACGGCTTGGCTGACCGTGATCTGGTTGCCGCTGTTGCTGCTGCTGCTGTTTGAGCTGCAGTTCCTGCCCTATCATCTCGAATGGTTGACCAACTATCACCGAATACTGCTGTCGGTCGATTTGATCCTGCTGTGGACGCTATGGCCTCTCTACCGCTGGGGGCAAGGATTGTGGGCGCCTCATCTTTACGTCGATGGTTCGGTCAAGCTGCCTCGGCGTTGCCTGATGTTCGGCATGAGAGCTCTGCCTGGGCTTTCTCTGCTGGCGATCGCTTGGCTGGTCGCGGTCTTTCCGGGCGAAGGCTTGTACGGGAACTGGTTCACGCGCTTGCCGTCTACCGTGGTCCAGCTCGCAGGCAAGACGTCCGGTGTCGGTCAGTGGCTTTTGTCGTGGCGGACCAATGCTGAGCGGATCAGAGGAGCCCGACTGCAAAAGCCAATCGCGACGTTTTCCTTCACTGAACTGCTCCTCGAGCCGAGCGTGGACTACGTCGCTGGCGAACACCGGGGATTTTTTTCCAATACGATCTCGTTGCCGGACAAGAAGTTTGTCGATGACAAGATCATCAGAGAACTCGACGAAGTCGAGAAGGACAACAAGCCGGGGGAGTTCCGGACGCTGCCTTCGCTGTCATTCAGAGGAAGGAATTTCGAGCAGGCCATTCTGTCGCGCACCGATCTGCGGCGGAGCGATTTTACGGGAGCCGTTCTGAATGGAGCAAACTTCGAAGGTGCCTCGCTGCAGCGGAGCCGGTTTGGATGTGCTGACCGTGGCCCGGGTGCGAAGCCTCAGGCCAAGAACTCTAATTCCAAAAACGCCAAATCTCCAGCTACGGGCGACGCTAACGATTCAGACGATGATTCAAGCGAAGAAGACAGTTTAAGCTGTGCCCAATTGAATTTGGCGCGTCTCGACGGAGCCCATCTTCAATCGATCGACTTTGCAGGTGCTGAACTGCGGGGCGCATCAATATTGCGGGCAGAGCTGGATGGGGCGGTGTTCGATCGCGTCAAGGCACAGGGTGCAAGCTTCTTTACGAGCAGGGCGGCGTCGGTTTCATTTATCAAGGCCAAGCTGCAGGGCGCTTCTTTAAGCAGAGTGAGCCGGCTGGACTTAACGAATTTTTCCTATGCGGAGCTTCAAGGAGCAAGTCTTTTTGGAATAACGGCGCGCGGTGCGAATTTCAAGGGAGCAAATCTCCAGGGCGCCAGTTTCGCGGGCGCAAACCTACAGGCCGCGGTGTTCTCCAACGCAGACCTGCAAGGCGCCGCATTTCGTCGTGCAAGCCTGCAAGGCGCGACGTTCGATGAGGCGGATCTCAGCCTCGTGACTTTTGAGTACGCCAAGCTTTGGCGGATCGGAGGAACTCCGGTCAAGACCGATTCTGCGAAATGGGACCACGTGGATTTTTCCGCGCGGCCGTTTGCCAAATTTGAAACCTGGCGATCCGACATTGTCGATCGCGCGGGTGGTGACGGCATTTGGGCCGAGAGCTTGTCTAATTTCGAAGCCCTTGATCCCAAGCAGCCGGATCCTCAAGGGTTCAACGGCTGGCGCGATCTGGCCACAAAAAGCCAAAGTACGCCGAGTGGTGAGCAGGATCGCAAAATTGCCGCGCGTGAAGCCGGACTGGCGAAGCTCTTCGAGGATTTGGCCTGCGGCGCAGACAATGCACCCTATGTCGCGCGACGACTTATTCTTGTCCGCCGTATTGCTGAAACAGGCGCTGGTAAGCAGTTGCTTGCGCAGAAGCTGCGCGGCGGCACTGCCGCAGGTTGCCCAGGTGGCGTCGGTCTGAATGATTTTCACTTGTCTCAGTTGTCGAGTCAGGTGCTGCCGCCGTCTCGATGATCAGCCTGCCGGACGTCACGGCGGCGGTCACCGGTTGCCGAGGTTTGTCCGGGCGTGCGATAAGCGCCCATGATTGGAAGCGTCCGATTTCTCTTGCTGACCTGCCTGATGCTGGCGGTGTGCCATCCCGCCCGCGCCGCAGACGCCGCCTTCACGCAATTCATCGCCTCGCTCTGGCCGGAAGCGCAAGAGGCTGGCGTCTCGCGCGCGACGTTCGAGCAACAGACGCGCGGCCTCGAGCCTGACTACAAGCTGCCCGATTTGATCCTGCCCGGACGGCCCGCGCTAGGTGCGCCTTCGCAGGCCGAGTTCGTGCAGGTGCCGGCGGATTACGTCAAGGAAGCCTCGATCGCGCGGCTGGCGGGCGAGGGACAGCGGCTGCTGCAGAAATATCGCGCCGCGCTGAGCGAGATCGAAACGAAGTCCGGCGTGCCGGCAACGGTGATGCTCGCGATCTGGGGCCGCGAGACCGATTACGGCCGCTACACGCTGCCTTACGATCTCGTCCGCGTGCTGGCGACGCAGGCCTATGTCGGGCGGCGCAAGGATCAATACCGCACCGAGTTCATCCTGGCGCTGAAGATCCTCGGCGAGGGCGTGGTGACGCGCAAGGACTTGCGCTCTTCCTGGGCGGGCGCGACGGGGCTCACGCAGTTCCTGCCGTCCGAGTATTACAAGCATGGCGTCGATTTCGATGGCGATGGCCGCATCGACATCTGGCACTCGGTGCCGGATGCACTGGCATCAGCCGCGCAGCAGCTCGTCAACAAGGGCTGGCAGAGCGGCGTGCGCTGGGCCTACGAGGTGCAGGCGCCGGCGAAAGTCGATTGCACCGTTGGCGTGCCCGAGGTGACGAAGCCGATCGGCCAGTGGCTGCGCGAAGGCTTTGTGCCGGTGCGTGGCCAGAAGCTCAGCGCCGCCGAGCAGGCGCAGCCGGCTTCGCTGCTGCAGCCGGAGGGCATCTACGGACCGTCGTTCCTGACGACGAAGAACTACTTCGTCATCAAGGAGTATAACTTCTCCGACCTCTACGTGCTGTTCGTCGGCCACCTCGCCGACCGCATGACGAGCGCGCTGCCGTTCGCAACGCCCTGGGCGGCCTCGAAGCAGCTGCGCACCAAGGATGTCGAGACCATGCAACGCGGGCTCACGCGCGTCGGGCTCTACAAGGACAAGATCGACGGCAAGGCCGGTATGCAGACGCGGGCGGCGCTCGGCGCTTACCAGAAGTCGGCCGGCCTCAAGGTCGATTGCTGGCCGAGCGAAGAGGTGCTGCGCTCGATCCAGGCGGCGCGCTAGCGCAGAGGCAAAAGAAAAAGCCCGGCCGAGGGTCTCGGCCGGGCTTCGATCGCGGCGCTTGCGTGCGCCATGCGATCAGATCAGTAGCAGACGCGAACCGGGCGAACGACCCAGCCATAGCCGTCCCAGTAACGCTGGCGCTGCCAGTAGCAGGGCGCGGGCGGCGGGGGCTCGGCAACGTAAACCGGGCCGCCATAGGCCGGACGGCTCGACGCGATCGCGCCGCCGACGATGGCGCCGCCGATCAGGCCGGCCGCGATGCCGGCGCCGACGCCGTCATGGGCCTTCGCGGACGGAGTAGCGGTCACCAGCGAACCGGCGACCGTCGCCACCGTGAGGGCGGCAACTAGAGTCTTCTTCATGCTCAGGGCTCTCCTGGGAGATGGGTTCCTCTTGTTAGAGGCGCCCGGGTTTCAAAGGTTCACGCACACGCTGATGGAATTGGCCGTGCAGCTAGGAAGCGCGCAATTGGTCAACCCACGGTAAACGCACACGGAGCTGTGACGAGAAAAAGCGGTCTTTTTCGGGCCCTAGGATGAACGGCGGGTCCGTAGTGAACCGGTCCAACTCAAACGGTCGCGTTGAACCGGTTCGAGGCGTCTCAGCCACAGACTCTGACGCGGCGGACGCGCCAGCCATAGCCGTCCCAGAAGCGCTGCTTCTGCCAGACGCAGCCGCCGCCGTAATAGTCGTCAGCGACATAGCCGGGAGCCGGCGCGTAGTAGCGCGGCGGGTAATAGCCGGGCTCGTAATAGCCCGGGCCAGGTCCGTAATAATACGGAGAGGCCAGCGCGCCGCCCACGATGGCGCCGCCGATGATTCCGGCCGCTACGCCTGCCGCGACGCCGCGCTGCGCATGAGCCGGCGTTCCGGCCGCAACGGCCAGGGCAGCGACGGCGGTGACCGTCAGGAGCAGTTTCTTCATTGGCTTGACCTTTCGTACAAACACGCGGGAACTCTTTGGGAACAGAGTTCCATACTTCGCTTGAATGATCAATGAACGGCACCTTTGCCGGGTGCGACCAATCGATAGGAACCGTAGCTCAGCCAGGGAGGCGATGATGGGCAACGCGATGATCAATGCATTGATTGCCGCCGGGGTCGTGTCCGCGATCGGTTACGGCTGGATTACCCACCTCCAGAACCGCGGTCGGCGCTCGCGCGCCGGGGCGCGCGGGGACGGCGGAAGCAGCAGCAGCGACACCGGCAGCGGGACGAGTGACGGCTTCTCGCTGGGGAGCTGGTTTTCCAGCGACAGTTCCGGCAGCTCGAGCGACGGTGGCAGTTGTTCCAGCACCGATAGCGGCAGCAGCGGCGGCGATTGCGGAGGCGGCGGCGACGGCGGTGGAGGGGGCGGCGGCGATTAGATCCCCTCAAATCTTGATCCAGCGCAACGCTGAAATTTAGGGCCGTTCTAGGCTGTTTTTGGGCCAGTTTGGAATAGCTTCAAATACCGCTTTTTCCTTTTGCATCCGGGCGGCCCGTTAAATATCGATGATGACGCATCACCGAAGGGCCTGCCGCTTCCATGATCGTTTGTTCCTGTAACGTGCTGAGCGATGACGACATCCGCGCCGCCGTCGCCGAGTCCGACGACGCCGTGCGCCATGCCAAGCAGGTCTACGGATGCCTCGGTTGCAGCGCCGAATGCGGCCGCTGCGCCCGGACGATCAAGACCATCATCGACGAAGCCCTCGGCCCCTGCGCCCAGTCCTGCTGCTCGGGCTGCCCGCACAGCCACACCGTGGCCGCCAATGACGAGGCGGCCGAGCCTGCCCAGTTCGCCCTCGCGGCCTGCTGACATCTTCCGCCTGCCTGGCTGAGCTTTTCCCCCGGCTGCGTCTCGGTAGCCAGTTGCCCTCATTCGTAAACTGACTTAGAAGCGTTCTAAACTCGGTTAGGGCCGATTTGGACTGCAAGAACTGGAGTGAATCATGCAGGGCGACGCAAAAGTTATCGACTATCTCAACAAGGCGCTGCGTCACGAACTGACTGCGATCAACCAGTACTGGCTGCACTACCGCTTCCTCGACAATTGGGGTCTCCTCGACATGGCCAAGGTCTGGCGCAAGGAGTCCATCGAGGAGATGGAGCATGCCGACAAGCTCACCGCGCGCATCCTGTTCCTCGACGGCTTCCCGAACATGCAGGTGCTCGATCCCTTGCGCATCGGCCAGAACGTCAAGGAGATCATCGAGTGCGACCTCGCTGCCGAGATGAGCGCGCGGGCGCTCTACCAGGAAGCGGCGACCTACTGCCACGGCGCCAAGGACTACGTCACGCGTGACCTGTTCGAGAAGCTGATGAGCGACGAGGAGCATCACATCGACTTCCTCGAAACCCAGCTCGACTTGATCGGCCGCATCGGCCTCGAGCTCTACACCCAGAAGCACGTCGGCGGGCTCGAGGGCGAGGGGCACTAAGGCCCGGCTGTCACCGCATACTCCCTGTCATCCCCGCCTAGTGCGCAATTGCGCACGGGCGCGGGGATCCATAGCCCCGGGGAGGAGTATGGCGCGCGGCTGGTAACTCCGAGCCTTCGCCAAACTTCTCCCTGTGGCTATGGATCCCGGATCTTCGCTTCGCTCGTCCGGGACGACAGCGTGATTGACGCGCCGGCTACAGCCCCACCCCCATCTACAACTGTGTCTTGTAGATCTCTTCCACGGTCTCCTGGCTTGCCGGCTCGCCGAGGCCGGTCTGGTCGTGAATGACCGTGACGATGCTCGGCATCACCGAGCGCTGCACCTTTTCCGACGACCATAGCTTCGAGCGCATCAGAGCCTTGCCGCAGTGGAAATAGACTTCGCTGACTGCGAGGTTCAGCACCGCGCGCGGCGGCTTGCCGAATTCCACCATCGCGGCGAGCAGATCAGGATCGGCCGACAGCGTGCCGCGTCCGCCGACGCGCAGCGTCTCGTCAATGCCGGGGACGAAGAACAGCAGCTGCACGAAGCCGGAGCCTTCGACGACGTTGCGAAAACTGTCGATCCGGTTGTTGCCGGAGCGGTCGGGCATCAACAGCTGATTGGGACCTGTGACGTGGACGAAGCCGATGCCGCCGCCGCGCGGCGAGGCGTCGACGCTGCCGTCCGCACCCGATGTCGCGAGCACGCAGAACGGCGACATTTCGATGAACTTCTTCGCATGCGCGTCGATCGCCGGACGCGCTTTCGCGATCACGCGCGGGCTCGGCTTGGCATAGATGGTGGCGAGGTCTTCGGCGCAAAGATCGGTCAACGGCGTGCCTCCTCATCGGCTCGGCCTCAACCTATCCGATCGGGCTGCCGCCAGCCAATGGAATCGATAAAGACGCGTTACACGGCATCCGCCGGCACGAAGCAGCTGATGATGATGGCCCCGCGATGGTGGACGTACCACACAACGGCCTGGCCGACCGGATTGCCGCGATCGCGGATGATGGCGCGCTCGGGCACCTCCATCCATTGCCCCTCGATCGGCACCCAATAGCTGCCCGCGCGCACGTCGTAGTCGGTGCGATGGCCGTCGGAGACGTCGCAGCAGGGCACGCCGTTCGGCGCGATCACGCTCTTGAACCAGGCGCGGATGTCGGGCGGGACGTGATCATATTGCCCGTTGTCGAACGCGAACGCCGCGCTCGTCAGCGCCGTCATCGCGACCAGCCAAACGCACAGTGCGAGCCTTCGCATGCGATCCTCCGCCGCATTCCGATTCGTATCGTTGATGCGATTAAGCCCGAGCTGTCGGCGCATTGCATGCTCAAATAATATGCGCGCGCGAGATGCGGCGCATGATGCGTTGCGGCATGATCTTCGCTATGGCGTCTCGATCGAGGCGAGCAGCGATTTTGGCGCGACGTTGCGCCAGGCCATATCGAGCGCGCTTCGCAATGTCACCCGATCGACCTTCGCCAGCTTCACATTCGTGCTGCCGTTCTTGCCCCAGGCGCCGGGCACGGGGCGAAACATCGCCGGCTCAGCATCGACGAGCATGGCCTGCTGGTCCGGCGTCAGCTTCACCATACCCCATGTTTCATCGGGATAGCCCATCGTCGCGAACACGCGCTTGCCGACGCGGAAATCGGCATGGCCGTGATGCGCGCCCTCGATAACGCCGGGAAGCGCGAGTGCCGCCTTGCGAAAGCGGGCTTTCGACATGTCGTCTTGCTGCTGATCCTACATCGCTCGCTGCGGCGCGGCTTGCAGCAATTGCCTGACCTGCTCGCTGTAGAACTTTGCATTGCCCGTGGTGCCGTGGCCGCGCGTCTCGGTGCTCGCAGGGATCAAATATAGCCTGCCATTCTTGACCCGCTTCATCGCAGCGTCGGTGATGCCGGTCTCGGGCGGGTTGCGCTCGTCGTCGGCGGAATTGATCAGCAGCAGCGAGGCTTCGATGGCCTCCAGCTTCTCGCCGGCATTGTAGTCGTGCGAGGACTCCCACTGGTAGACGAAGTCGTTGGCGTCGGCCGTGATCGGTGTCGCCAGCCGGTCGTCGACGATCTTGTCGGCCTTGGCCGCGGTCGGCGCCTGCGCCTGATAGGCCAGCGTTCCGCCGATGCTGGCAATGCCGTAGGCAGTGACTGCATATTTCATCATGCGCGGCTGACTGGTGTAGTTGCCGCCGTTGTAGTCGGGATCGTTGCGGATGGTGTCGAGCATGATCCGCCGCATCATCCAGTTGCGCGAGGCCATCTCGGTCGGCTGCGAGGCCATCGGGATCAGCGCGTCCATCGCGGTCGGATATTTCTCGCCCCATAGCCAGGTGTGCATGCCGCCCATCGAATTGCCGATGACGAGCCGCAGATGCTTGATGCCGAGGCCCTCCGTCACCAGGCGATATTGCGCCTCGACCATGTCCTCGTAATCGTATTTCGGGAAGCTCGTCTTCAAGCCGTCGGACGGTTTCGACGATTTGCCGTGGCCGATCCCGTCGGGGAGGATGATGTAATATTTGGACGCATCGAGCGGCTGCCCTGCGCCGAACAATTCGCCGCCGAAGGACGGCCCCAGCATGCTGGCGCCCGAGCCTCCGGTGCCGTGCAGCACCAGAACCGGTTGACCGGTCGGCTCGCCGATCGTGGTGTAGTGCAGCTTCAACTCCGGCATGGTCTCGCCGGTGTGGAACTTGAAATCCCTGGCGATCCAGTCGCCCTGCTTGGGGGCCGGATAGTCGGCGGCCGATACGGGTGTGGAGACGGCCGGCATTGCGATGGACAGCAGGACGGCCGCCAGTGCTGCGCAACAAGCTTTCATGTTCGTTCCCCCCTGCGGCTCGTGGTCGGCGGCCGCGCTGGGAGGGAACTTAGCAGAAGTGCGAAGAAGGATGTAGGATTTTGGTTTCGCCGATCGTCCTTGAGGAAACCGCCGGAGAGAGACCCAGCATGTGCCGCAACATCAAGACGCTGTTCAACTTCGAGCCGCCGGCGACGGAGGATGAGATCCACGCCAGCGCGCTGCAGTTCGTGCGAAAATTGTCCGGCTTCAACAAGCCGTCGCAGGCCAATGAGGCGGCCTTCGATCGTGCCGTCGCGGAAGTGTCGGATGCCGCGCGAAAACTCCTGACCTCGCTGCATACCCATGCGCCCGCGCGCGACCGCGAGATCGAGGCGGAAAGGGCGAAGGAGCGCTCGCGGCTCCGCTTCGGGTAGTGGGCTCCGGCAACTCGTTCCGTGATCCGGCTCACGGTATGGGGCGCCTCATTTTGCAATGATGTCCGCCGGGGTTTTGACAGCCCGGAGCAGGACCATGAGCCGCCCCCTTCTTCCTCTGAAAGCAGGTGCCATCGTCTTCACGCTGCTATGGACCGCGTGGATGATGTGGTGGAGCGGCTCGTTCTCGAGCGCGAACGTGATCATCCTCGCCCTGTGCGGCGCCGCGGTCGGCTATCTCTGGTATCGCGCCATGCGCTGGCAGTTCGAGCGAATGGGCATGCTGCCGGGCAAGGATGATGCTTCCGGCGCGTCTTGACTGGCTCGTGTCCCGGACGCGGTGCGGCGCGAAGTGCCGCTCCGCAGCGCCGGGACCTGGAAATCGGGAGTGGGTCTTCCGGTGTGATTGACCCCGGCTCAGCAGCGCGACATTGCCGCGCTGCGGCCGGAGTACCAGCACGGCGCTAATCGTTGCGGTCGTGCTTCTTCTTTTTCTTCTTTTTCTTGTGTTCGTCGCCTTCGCCGTCGTCGCTTTCGTCGTCGAGGACGGCCGCATCGGGCTCCTGCACCGCGGCTGCCAAAGCTTCGCGCTCGGCGGCTTCACGCTCGCGTTGGCGGCGGCGCTCGTCCCAGGCGTCGAAGAGTTGATCGAGCCACGGCAGTACCTGTTCGATCGACGGCAGCTGACCGGGCGGCCCGGCTTCGCCGCGCGGACCTTGCGGTCCCACCGGCCCCTGCGGGCCGGCAGGTCCCTGCGCGCCAGTTGGGCCGCGCGGGCCGGCCTCGCCCTGCTTGCCTTGCGGACCGGCCTTGCCCTGAGGTCCCGCCTTTCCGATCGGCCCCGGCTTGCCCTGCGGCCCCGGCTTGCCGCGCGCGCCGTCGGGGCCGCGCCGGCCCGGATGACCCTGCGGTCCCGGCCGTCCCGGCTCGCCCTGCCGCCCGCGCGGTCCCTGAGGTCCCTGCCGTCGTCCCTGATCGTCTGCCACGCCACTGCTCCCTTGACCGGAAGCAAGCTACTTAGCGGCGTTTGACGACAGCAGCAATTCCACCCGCGCAGCGCGCCAGGCTTGATCAACATCAATCCGCAGCGCGAGGCGCCGTGCCATCGCTCGCGCACCGCCCCACCTCTTGCGAGGAGCGACCGATGCGCGCAGCGTGGAAAGTCTTTTGCCTGTTCGCCGCCGTCCTTGTGGCAGCGATCGGCCTCGGCCACCTGCTGGTGCCGCACATCGTGCCGGTCGCATTCGCCGAGGAGCCGCAACCGTCATGGGCTGTCATGACGGCCTTCTTCTTCCGTGCGATCGAACTGATTGCCGGCTCGGTCGCGATGATCGCGCTCGCGGTCATCGCCGGCGGACTGATCCGGCGGTGCGTGCTCTCGCGCTAATCCTGATAGGCAGGCACCTCGATGCCCGAGGCGGCATAGAGCTTGATCTTGTTGCGCAGCGTGCGCACGGACAGGCCGAGCACGCGCGAGGCGCGCGTGCGATTGCCGTCGCAGCGCGCGAGCGTCTGCAGCACGAGCTCGCGCTCGACCTCGTCGACGGTGGCGCCGATCAGAAGCGGAACGATCTGGTTGGGGGCAAGAAACTGTGCGCCCGGTTCGGACGCGGCGACATGAACAGTGGTCATCAACACACTCCCCGATCAACGCCCGCCTCCATCGTTGGAAGCGGATCGAGAACAAACGACCCCCAAGCCGTAGATCTACGGTGGGCGGGTTTGGTTAACGAAAGGTTAATTGCGGGGCGCCGCACCAGATGACCTCGGGAAAGCCGCGAAGCCGCCGCGATTGGCGCGAGATGCATCGCGATGCGGCCCTATCTCGCTCAGCTCACACCGTCCTGTACCCGCCGTCGACCATCACGATCGTTCCGGTGACGTAGGCCGACAGATCCGAGGCCAGGAAGATCGCGGGTCCGACGATGTCTTCGGGCTTGCCGGTGCGCGCCAGCGGGGTGTGGTCGACGAAAGCCTGCACCAGCGCCGGATTGGTCGCGCGCACATTGGCGTTGATGTTGGTCTCGATGAAGCCCGGCCCGATCGCGTTGACGCGCACGCCCTCCTTGCCGAGCTCGACCGCGAGCGCCTTGGTGAAGCCGAGCACGCCGTGCTTCGAGGTGGTGTAGGCCGCCGAGCTCGGCGTGCGCAGATGCACGAAGGACTGGATCGAGCCGATATTGACGATGCGGCCTTTGCTCGCGCGCAAGGGCGCGAGGAAGGCCTGCGTCACGTTGAAGACGCCGTTGAGGTTGAGCGAGATGATGTCGTTCCAGTCCTTCGCCACCGTCTCGGTGTCCGCCGTGAAGGCGTTGCGGCGGGTGATGCCGGCATTGTTGACGAGGATCGAGACCTGCCCGACCTTGTGTTCGACCTGCTTTGCGAGCGCGAAGCAATCCTCGCGCTGGGTCACGTCGAGCGCGAAGCTCTCCGCCTTGCCGCCCGCTTTTCGGATCTCCTCGGCGGCCTCCGCGACGGTGCCGGCGTTGACGTCGAGCAGCACCACTTGCGCGCCCTCGCGGGCATAGCCGGCGGCGATCGCGCGGCCGATGCCGGAACCCGCCCCGGTGACGACGGCGATGTGGTTTGCAAGCAATGCCATGACATTTTCCTCCCGTTTTCGTTTCGAAGTTTCACGAAACGCTAACTCGAAATTAAGGGGGCGGAAACGGCAGCCTTGGCATACTGATCCTCGTTGCTAAACGTTGCGCGCATGATGGAACGGCTCGACATCCGGCTCGACTCCTGGAAACTCGCCCTCGAACGCCTCCGCTCGGCGCAGTCGGCCGACTTCGCCGAGGCGGGCCGGCTCGTGGCCGAGATCGCGCGGATGAGCACGGATACGATGCTGCGCCAGGCCGCCGAGCAGGCGCTGCCGGTGCTGCGCCAGGCGGTCGACAATCATGATCACGGCGTCACGCTGGCGGCCCAGCGTCGTCTCGCCGTGGTGCTCGAGGTCGTCCACGACCTGACCGCGCCGCGCTTCGGCCGCCGCAACGCCATGCCGAAACAGCTCTCCACCGAGGATCGCGCCCGCAAGCTGCTCGGCCTGCCGCTTTCGGTGCAGCTCACCTGCGCGGACATCAACCAGGCCTATCGCCGCGCGGCCAAGGGCATGCATCCCGACCACGGCGGCAGCGCGCAGGCCTTCATCGACCTCGCCGCCGCGCGCGACGTCCTGATCCATCCCGGCGCGCACAAGGACGCGTGAGGATTTCAGTTCTCGAAAAACGAACGGGCAAGGACGAGACCATCGTCCTTGCCCGCTCTTCGTCCGCCGATCGAAATCCTACCAGGTGCAGTGACCGTTCTTGAGCGCGGCATCCTTCGCCGCGAGGGCGTCGAGGAAGGTCGGCATGCTGGCGCTGGCGCGATGATAGCCGGCCGGCCACGGCGTGGTCGGGATGCTCTCGTCCCAGATCTGGCAGAAGCCGGTGTCCTGCCAGCGGATCAGGTGATAGCTGGCCTCGGCAGGGCTCGCAGCCATGAACGCAGTGACGGCAAGACCGGCGGCAGCGCACAGCAGGGAAATACGACGCATGATCGGCTCCTCGAAATGAATGATGTGATGCGCCTCCCGGCAATGACGGGGAGGGCTGGTGCCGGACGCTATGGGATGCGCGCCGGACAAGATGTGAGTAGTTCCGCGTGCTGATCAGGTTCAAAGCGCGCGGACGCGGCGCAAAAGAAGAGGGCGGACCGCTCGCGCGATCCGCCCTTGGAATCCGGTTTTGTCGCCTCAGGCCTAGAGCGTGCAGCGGCGCTCGGAGCGGAGCTTGATCTGCAGGTCGGAGGCGGCCTGGAAGGTCGGGAGCGGCTTGCTGACGACCTTGTAGGTCGATACCCCGATCTGGAGCGGCTTGTACTTCAGGTCCTCGTTCCAGACCTGGCAGATGCCGGTGTTGTCCCAGCGGATCACGTAATAGCCGACCTTGGCCGAGGCCGGCACGGCGAAGACGGAAGAAGCGATGCCGGCAACGGCACAGAGCGCGAGAACGCGACGCATGAAATATCTCCTGATGAGAACGTGAACCTGAAAATTCGTGCGGTAAAAGCAGGTCCTTTGCAAGCAGGTCGGCTGCCGTTCACGGACATGTCAGCTGTTCCCAAGGCATTTGGTTTGGCCGCGTGCCCGACAAGCCACACGCCGGGCGGCTCACCTCGCCAGCGAGGCCACCGCCTCGATCTCGATCAGCATCTTCGGATCGGGCAGGGCCTGCACCACGCAGGTGGTGCGCGCAGGGTAGGGCGGCGGGCCGAAGGCGCCGGCATAGAGCGCATTCATGGCGGCGACGTCGGAGGCGCGGGTCAGGAGCACGTTGACCTTGGCGAGGTCGCGGAAGGTGGCGCCGGCCTCGTCCAGCACCCGCCTGATGTTGACGACGACGTTGGCGAACTGCGCCTCGAAACCATCGGGCAGCGCACCCTTGGCATCGAAGCCGGGAATGCCCGAGACGAACAGGAGATCGCCGACGCGCGTGGCAAAGGACAGCGGCGGCGCCTTGAGGTTCGGCGGGGGCGCGAAATGCTGGATCGGCATGGGATCACCTCGAAGACGGTCGCTGACGCCGGAAGCGTAGCGGCAGGCGAGGCGAGCTCCAAACAAAAAACGCGAAAACAACCCCATGCACAGTAGCCATGAGGCTGGAATCGTTCGCGTTTTCAAATTCGAAATCGCCGAAATCACCGAAATCGCGTATTTGCTTCGTCGGGCAAAACAGTGGTGGAATGGTCTCGTGGAGATCGGTCTCTTGCCGGCGCCCCAAACTCCGCCGTCATGCCCGGGCTTGTCCCGGGCATCCACGTTCTTGCGCCGCGAGGAAGACGTGGATGGCCGGGTCGAGCCCGGCCATGACGCTGTGGAGGCACGGCGAGCCTAAACGCCCGCTTCGTTCGAGACTGCCGTGCCTCGCAGGAAAGCGGCTCACCGCGTTGCGCCCGCGTGATCCCATCATGTTGCCGCCCCGATCGATCAGGTACATTCGCCGCGTCTGATTCGTTTCTTCCCCACAAAAAACAGCCCCCGGAGACTCCCATGAAGCTCGCTTCCACCTTTCGCGCCGCGCTGGTCGCCATCGCCGCGCTGGCCGGACTCTCGACCGCGGCGCAGGCCGACAGCGGCACCGTGACGCTGACGATCTACAAGGCGGGCTGGATCATCGGCGGCTCCGGCGGCTCGGGCGTGCTGAACTTCCGCGGCCGCACTTACGCGCTCTCGACCGGCGGGCTCGACTACGGCCTCGTGTTCGGGGGATCCAAGACCGTGCTGCGCGGCCGCGTCAGCAACATCAACCGTCCCTCCGACGTCGCCGGGGTCTACGGCGCCGCCGGTGCCGGCCTTGCCGTCGGCGCCGGCGCCCGCGCCATCGTGCTGACCAACCAGAAGGGCGCGGTGCTGGAGCTGTCGGGCACGCAGGTCGGCCTGATGGCGAATGCCGATCTCAGCGGCCTTGCGATCACGATGCGGTAGGGACGGCTACGAGCGCGCCGTTGCGGTGAGCACCGCAAGCTGCGCGTCGAACGCGCGGCGGAACGCGGGCCGTGCCTCGCCGCGCGCGACGTAAGCGGCGATGGCAGGATATTCATCGAGCAGGCCCGATGTGTTCAACCGCCGCAGCACCGTCACCATCATGAGATCGCCGGCGCTGAACGCGCCGTCGAGCCAGTCGGCACCACTGATGCGAGCGGACAATTCGCCGAGCCTGGTGCGGACGCGATCCTGCAACATCGGTAGCCGCTCCGCGGACCAGCTCTTGTCGCGCTCGAACAGCATCGCCATGGTGAGCTCGACGATCGGCGGCTCAATCGTGCTCAGCGCGGCGAACATCCACGCGATCGCGCGGGCGCGCGCATTGGCGTCCCCAGGCAGCAAACCCTCGTGGCGCTCGGCGATGTGCAGCACGATTGCGCCTGACTCGAACAGCGCGAGATCGCCGTCCTCATAGGTGGGGATCTGCCCGAACGGATGCAGCGCAAGATGCGCCGGCTGCTTCATCGCGGCGAAGGAAAGGAGGCGGACGTCGTGGGGCTGACCGACCTCCTCAAGCGCCCAGCGCACACGCACGTCGCGCGCCTGGCCCTTTCCGCGGTCGGGGGAGTTTTCGAAGGCGGTGATGGTGGGCATCGGGGCTCCGGGGTGATCGTTTCCAGGACGAACGACGGATACTGTCTCCGACAGACTGTGTGCGAAATATCGGTGGTGGCGTGCCCCGGACGCAGTGCAGCGCGACGCCACTTGCGGCGCGATGCGCTGCAGAGCCGGGGCCCATGACAAACCCGTGCCGGAGCTTCTGGATCCCGGGTCTGCGCTACGCTTGCCCGGGACACGAGAGCAGACGCAATCCGGCAGTCGCCGCTCAGGGTGCGCGACCAATCCACGCCCCCAGTTCGCGCCACGGCTCTATCGTCCAATGCCCGGACGCCGCGCCGGACGGCGAGGGAAGCACGAATATCTCCGGCAAGCTTCCGTCGCGCTTCTGCCGCCCGAGCGCAATCGCAGTCGACGGCCGGCCGTAAAACAAGCTCGCCGCCTTCTTGCTCGTGAACGCAATCGTCCGCGGCCGATAGGTCTCCATCTTTGTCCTGAAGCCCGCCACGTCGATCGTCTCCGCCGCGATCTGGTGATCCATCCCGGCGCCGGTCTTGGAAAGATCGGTGAAGCCGATCCCGAGCTCGATCAGCTCCGCGAACTCGCTTGGCTGATACCGCCGCGGCGTGATCCCGGCCTCATGGATCGCGCGCCAGAAGCGGTTGCCGGGATGGGCGTAGTAGTGGCCGAGTTCGGTAGAGCGCGTGGAGGCGGCGGTGCCGACGAAGACGAGGCGGAGATGGGGACGGAGCTGGTCGGGGAGGCGGTGGGGAGTCGACAGCAAATCAAAGGTTTGCAACTCGCTCTGGCCACAGCGAGGTCCTTCGTTAGACCTATCGCGTCTCGGTGCATCTTCGTCCATACTAAGCTTGTTGGATAGCCCTTCGTTTCTCTCGAATCCTGGCCGATCGCTTCTTGGCAGCCAAAGATGGCGTTCCTAGGTTGAGCTCATCGAAGAAAGCTTGATTTCGATGTTCAGCATCTCGAATCATCTTCTTAAACGAGATAACTCTGATGTGCGCGTTGTGGCGTGAAGACCACCCATAGTACCCTTCGCCGTCAGGGGTTGGATTTTGTGCGATGGTCTTTTCAAAGCTGCGTCTTGTTGCATCAGTCAATTCACAGACAATAAAGCATTCAAAGGGCGTCTGATCCGTTATGTCGGAAACGACTTCGCCGTCAATGTCCCGCACCTGAGAGCCCCGAAGCTCCTCAATGTATCCCAGAACTTGCCCGACCGGATCCTGACTCGGCTTGTCATCACCCGGTCGCTTGAATTCAACGATCACTACTGGATCGTTTGTGCCTTCCCTGCGAAACCCGATTGGATTAAAGAATATGATATCTGGCTCTTTTCTCGACGACCCTTTTTCAGTCAGTGCGCTAATCGATTTATCCGACGCGAAGAATTCGTATGCGGCCAAGTTGTCGTCCAAGACCCAGAGGTTGTGCTCAGAGCGCTCGCCTGATCGATAGATTTCGCCCATTGGACAGATCAGATCGTGAATAACGCGCTCATAGTGATAGCTCTTCTTTTCGTCATCCTTATATTTAAGAAGTAGGTTAGCTATCTGCAGGACTTGATGTCGCTTTACGACCAATTCGGCCAGGCGGTGCTTTGCCTGATCGGAAATTTGCTCTAATACCGTTTCAGCTTCCCTCCGTGCTTCAGGTTCTAGAGACGAGAGCTGATCTAGCTCTGAAATGCGCTTTCGAAGTTCTCGTTCTTCGCGATAGAGCAGTACGAAGAGGTTCTGTCCGATCTGTTCGTCGTCCATGCCTGGCGATAGACCTGCGACGTATTCGTCGACATTCTCAAACTGGCTCGCCAGCTGTGGATGTTCCTCCACTAGACTGAGCACCGTCTTTTTCTGTTTGGCTCGCTGCACCTGTATGTGCGCTTTGAGGAACCGTTCGCAGGAGCCAAGTACCGCGTGCTCTAGAGCTTCACGCTGTTCTGAAGTTAGTTTGAAGCCAAGTCTCTCTTGATCGACTCGCTCATCAAGAAATTCACCGCTGACAATGGCTACGTACGCTTTTCCATCAGGAAGTTCTTTCAGTGCATACTTGCGTTCAATCGAAATTGGATCGCCAACCAGGCGACCATGGGCCGTCAGAAGGTAGGAGTTTCGCAATCCCGTAGATATTGAGGCATCAACGAAGAGATGGTTCACTCGCAGTTCAGTGCTTCCCTCTCCAAAATCGACCTCTATAACGTGTTCTTCCGCTTCACCAACTTGGTTGGAGATAAAATCGTTCAGACTGGAAGTCTCGCCATGGTAAGTAATATTGACGCGAGGAAGTGTCCCAGAAACGTACTGAGGAAAGAAATGAAGTGCGAGGTCCTTCAGGTAGGACGTAGGTCGAATTCGCCCGCGTTGCTCTGCGCGCAACCGAGATAGTGTGACTGTTGATCCGGTCTCTCGACCAGAGACCGGTGTAGACCGTCTATTCGAAATAGAGTTTTCCTTCTCGGGGTCAAATCTGAAGCGCACTCGTTCAATAGACGTTTTGTTGATGGCAATGCTGTCGACCCTAATGTCCTCAAACATCTTGATCCAAATGAAGCGTCCAACACCCTTGCCGCCTCGCTCATATTTGAAGCGACTATCACTTGTTTCAAAGGAGCGGATGTTGTCGGGCGTAAAGCCCACGCCATTGTCTGTGATTGAGATCGACTCGATGTCGCCATGCTCGTCCGTGGCAATGTCGACATCAACCTTGCCTCGAGACGCCGCGTGAGCCTCGGTAAAGCGATCGTTTATTGCATGGATTGAATTGCTTACCGCCTCATAGACAGAATAGAGGATCGCCGTTTTCCCGTCCGGTAAGCGCATATTATTGATGCGGCCGATGACGTCAAATTTCATCAATCGATCAGACCCGGTGGTCTGCCTCCAATCATTGTCCTTCGGTGCTTCGGTCTGGCGGAGCGATCCCGTTTCTTGACGTCGTGCGTCAATCGCGACGACTGTGACGAGAGAGCAATAAGCTTTCCCGTACCTTGCCTAGAATTGCATCAAGCATCGCGCGGACAGAGGGCTTGTTACTAGGAAATGTAACACCCACTTCCTTGGCTATTGCGAGCAGGTCCGCAGACGAGCGGCGCGCAAGATAGACCTCCGCTTCCGACGTGGCTCCAGAAGAGGCAAGCCTTACTATGTTGTCGAACTCTGCCAATGCCTGATCAGCCGACAGCGTGCTCTTCTTCTGAGCTGAACGCGTGGCATGTTGTTCCTTGACTCGTGCGGCTACTGACGGAAACGCAGCCTTCACCCGATTCTCAATGCGTGCGAGTTGGGAGCTGATTGTCTTAAGGGCTCTCCTAAGTTCTCCACATTCTTCGAGAAGCTTTTGGACTTCTTCGTCGGGGGTTCGAAAAGGCGCTTCGCTGGTCACTTCATAACTCCTAGGCATGAGCTCCACAGCTTCTGAAAATCACCAACCAAATCGGCCGGCACGCCTCCGCCCGTAATTGCTCGCTTAATGCCAACTCTTTCACGGACCCATGCTTCATCAAAGAATTTTGCGCGGATGCCGTGATCCTTAGTTGCGCGTTCGCAAATCTGTTGAATCTGCCTCATGTAAAAGGCGGTCTCTTTTGTTGGCGAATTAGCCCAAGTCTTGGTCTTGTTCATGAAGACTGCAATTTGAGGGGTGGGGTGCGGTTCTATCCGCATTTTGAGTGAATTCAATAGCAAGCTCACCCCACGTGACGCAAAGAAGTCGGGGTTAACGGGTATGAGAACTAAGTCGCAGCAGGATAGCACGCTATAGGAGAGTAGCGTGAACGAAGGTGGGCAATCAAATAGAACGTAATCGTAATCCGCCACCTTGTTCGAGTGGTGAATTTTGCCGAGCAGCCTGCGCATAAAATCCTTCATCTGGTCTCGATCGAAAACCTCCAGCTCGAGCCAATAAAGGTCTTCTACCGAAGGAACAAAGTGAAGGCCTTTCGCTATCTGATAGATGAAATCGTACGCTATTGGGAAATTGAAGTGCGCCCCAGGTTTAGTGTACTGATCGATCGCATCAAAGATGGTTCGTCGGTCGGCGACGCATTTGTCGTACCAGGTGCCAAATGCTGCGTGCAGTGAACCACTATCCTCGTTGAGCCCAACGGCCTGCGTAAGGGACATTTGGGCGTCGAGATCGAACATGAGAACGCTCGCGTTCGAATAGGTGGCAAGTGTATCGGCAAGACACCACGTCACCGTGGTTTTCCCAACGCCACCTTTGAAGTTGATGGTCGCAATTGTCTTCGGGCTCTTATTGCCTGTCATGGCTTGCTCCAAATGCACTTAACTATCGGGAGTTAGCCTCGCTCAAATTGGTGAGGCCGGCAACTAAAAGTTGCCGGCCTCCCTTTTGTAATCTCGCAGAGTAAGTTCAGCCGCAGCTGGGTCAGGTCGAGAGCACTCCGCTCACAACACCCGATTGCTCTCCTTCACCTTCTCCGCATCCAGATACAAGCTCTCGCCCATCTCCTTAAACTTCGCGCTCATCTTGGCCATGCCGTCTTCGGCCGTGCCCTGCATCGACATCCCCACCGCCGCCGGATCGTTCAGCGTCGCCGCGTAGTCGCGCACGTCCTGGGTGATCTTCATCGAGCAGAATTTCGGGCCGCACATCGAGCAGAAATGGGCGACCTTGTGGGCTTCCTTCGGCAGGGTCTCGTCGTGGAAGTTTTTCGCCGTATCCGGGTCGAGGCCGAGGTTGAACTGGTCGCTCCAGCGGAAGTCGAACCTTGCGCGGGAGAGGGCGTCGTCGCGCAGTTGCGCGGCGGGGTGGCCCTTGGCCAAGTCAGACGCGTGGGCGGCGATCTTGTAGGTGATGACGCCGGTCTTGACGTCGTTGCGGTCGGGCAGGCCGAGGTGCTCCTTCGGCGTGACGTAGCAGAGCATGGCGCAGCCGAACCAGCCGATCATGGCGGCGCCGATGCCTGAGGTGATGTGGTCGTAGCCCGGCGCGATGTCGGTGGTCAGCGGTCCAAGCGTGTAGAACGGCGCCTCGCCGCACTCCTTGAGCTGCTTGTCCATGTTGATCTTGATCTTGTGCATCGGCACGTGGCCGGGGCCTTCGATCATGACCTGGCAGCCCTTGTCCCACGCGATCTTGGTCAGTTCGCCGAGCGTCTCCAGCTCCGCGAACTGGGCGCGATCGTTGGCGTCGGCGATCGAGCCCGGGCGCAGACCGTCGCCGAGCGAGAACGAGACGTCATACTTGCGCATGAGGTCGCAGATCTCGTCGAAATGCGTGTAGAGGAAGCTTTCCTTGTGATGCGCGAGGCACCATTTCGCCATGATCGAGCCGCCGCGGCTGACGATGCCGGTGACGCGGCTGGCGGTGAGGTGGATGTATTGCAGGCGCACGCCGGCGTGGATAGTGAAATAGTCGACGCCCTGTTCGCACTGCTCGATCAGCGTGTCCTTGTAGAGCTCCCAGGTCAGCTTGACGGGATCGCCGTTGCACTTCTCCAGCGCCTGGTAAATGGGAACGGTGCCGATCGGCACCGGCGAGTTGCGCAGGATCCACTCACGGGTGGTGTGGATGTTGCGCCCCGTAGAGAGATCCATCACGGTGTCGGCGCCCCAGCGGATCGCCCACACCATCTTCTCGACCTCTTCCTCGACCGACGACGTCACGGCGGAGTTGCCGATATTGGCGTTGATCTTGGTCAGGAAGTTGCGGCCGATGATCATCGGCTCGAGCTCTGAGTGGTTGATGTTGCAGGGGATGATGGCGCGGCCGCGCGCGATCTCGTCGCGGACGAATTCCGGGGTGATGAAGGCGGGCACCGAGGCGCCGAAGCTTTCGCCGTCGGCGAGCGCAGCTTCCGCGCGCTCGAGCTGCTCTTTGCGGCCGAGGTTTTCGCGGGCGGCGACGTAGATCATCTCCTTGGTGATGATGCCGGCGCGGGCGAATTCGAGCTGGGTGATCTTGTGGCCATCGAGGCCGCGCAGCGGCCTGTGATAGGCCGAGAAGGCGCGCGCGGCCTTGTCGGTGGAGACGCTGCCGTTGTCTTCCGGCTTGACCTGGCGCCCGTCATATTCCTCGACGCCGCCGCGCTCCAGCACCCAGGCTTTGCGGTTGCGGGCAAGGCCGGCGTTGACGTCGATGGTGACGGACGGATCGGTGTAGGGGCCCGAGGTGTCGTACACCGGCAGGTTCGGCTCGCCCGCGCCTTCGGACAGGATGATCTCGCGCAAGGGCACGCGCAGATCGGGCGCGGCGTCAGGGGTCGCGAAGATCTTTCGCGAGGAGGGCAGCGGGCCGGTGGTGACGGCGGGGACGGTTTTTTCGGGATTGGAGCGGATGTTCATGGGATCCTCCGTTGAATATGATTATCGCGTCGTCGCGTGCTGTTCGTCATCCTGAGGTGCGAGCGCTTGCGCGCCTCGAAGGATGGAGCCGGGCCGTCGCCCTTCGAGGGCCGCTGAAGAAGCGGCCACCTCAGGGTGACGGATAACTGTTTGCTCCGTCATTGCGGGCGCAGCGAAGCAATCCAGAAATGCATCCGCGGATGCAGTCTGGATTGCTTCGTCGCAAGGGCTCCTCGCAATGACGAGTGGAGAGAGCGCGGGCATCATGCCGCCTCCTTCGCCAAGCCGAGCCATTGCCGCACGCGGGCATCGGGGTCGGCGTTCTGGGTGACGTCGGACACCACGGCGATCGAATCCGCGCCGGCCGCAAAGATCTCCGCGGCGTGCTCGAACTTGATGCCGCCGATGGCGACCAGCGGGATGGGGCCGATGCGCTTCTTCCATTCGGTGATCTTCGGAATGCCTTGCGGCTCGAAGCGCATCGATTTGAGCGTGGTGAAGAAGATCGGGCCGAGCGCGACGTAGTCGGGCTTTGCGGCGAGCGCAGTTTCGAGCTCGGCGTCGTCATGGGTGGAGAT
Source organism: Bradyrhizobium sp. UNPF46 (assembly GCF_006658625.1). Classification (NCBI taxonomy): domain Bacteria; kingdom Pseudomonadati; phylum Pseudomonadota; class Alphaproteobacteria; order Hyphomicrobiales; family Nitrobacteraceae; genus Bradyrhizobium; species Bradyrhizobium sp. UNPF46. The sequence goes on along the minus strand of NZ_LFJB01000003.1, from coordinate 226,508 downwards.
GCCGAACGAGAGGCCGGCCTCGCGGATGGCGCCGAGATCGGCCTCGGCGAGATCCTCCTGGCCGAGATGCAGATATTTCGCACCGGCGACGATCGCGGCGCGCCAATAGTCGTTCACGACCAGCTTGGCCTGGGTGTCCTTGGTGATCGCCAGCGCGTCGCTGACGATCTGCAGCGCGTCGGCGTCGTTCAGCTCCTTCGCGCGCAGCTGGATGGTGCCGACGCCGAGTTTTGTCAGGCGCTCGACCCACGCAAGGCCGTCGACGACGGGATAGAAACGATCAGGATACGGCATGCCAGAACGGGGTCCCAACGACAGGGGTGGAGGGGGAGGCGAAGTCGCGGGCGTTCATCAGCCCGGCCTCGAAGGCGGTGCGTCCGGCCTCGATGCCAAGGCGGAAGGCCTTGGCCATCGCGACCGGGTCGGCGGCTTTTGCGATCGCGGTGTTGAGCAGCACGGCGTCATAGCCGAGCTCCAGTGCCTGCGCCGCGTGGCTGGGTGCCCCGAGGCCGGCGTCGACCACCAGCGTGATGTCGGGCAGGCGGTCGCGCAGCAGCTTCAGCGCATCGCGATTGGTGATGCCCTTGGCGCTGCCGATCGGAGCTGCCCACGGCATCACCACCTTGCAGCCGGCATCGACCAGGCGGCTCGCGACCGAGAGATCCTCGGTGCAATAGGGGAACACTTCGAAGCCGTCCTTGATCAGGATGGTGGCGGCTTCGACCAGGCCAACGACGTCGGGCTGCAGCGTGTCGTTGTCGGCGATGACCTCGAGCTTGATCCAGCTCGTGCCGAACAATTCGCGGGCGAGCTTGGCGGTGGTCACCGCCTCGCGCACGGTGCGGCAGCCGGCGGTGTTCGGCAGCACGGTGACGTCGAGCTCGCGGATCAGCTTCCAGAATGCATCGCCAGTCTTGCCGCCGGCGGATTCGCGGCGCAGCGACACCGTGACGATGTTCGAGCCGGAGGCGCGGATCGCGGACTGCATGATCGCCGGCGAGGGATAGAGCGCGCTGCCGATCAGGAGGCGCGAGGCGAAGGTCTTGCCGTAGAAGGTCACCATGATGAAGGTGTCTCCGCATTGGCTCCCTCTCCCCGCTTGCGGGGAGAGGGTTGGGGTGAGGGGGGCTCTCCGCGGAGGAGGTGAGAGTTGGACTCGTGGAGAGCCCCCCTCACCCGGAATTTGCTTTGCAAATTCCGGCCTCTCCCCGCAGGCGGGGAGAGGCGAAGGAAGGCGACCGCGTCGTTCATCTCCTTCACCCTCCCTGCCGCGGCGTGATGATCTCGATTTCGTCGCCGGCCTTCAGGCTCGTCTCGGCCCAGCGGCTTTTCGGCACGACGTCGTAGTTCAGCGCGATGGCGAAATGGGTGCCCTCGTAGTCGAGCTCGGCGAGCAGCGCATCGACGCTGGCCGCGTTCACCTCGCGCTGCTCGCCGTTGACGATCAGGCGCATTGCATCACCTCGTTGTCGATCTGGCCGCGCTCGACATAGGCGAGCGTCAGCTCGGCGAGCGCGGGGGCGATCAGGAAGCCGTGGCGGTAGAGGCCGTTGACGGTGATCCGGCGGCCGCGGATGCCGATGCGGGGCAGGTTGTCGGGAAAAGCGGGCCGCAGCCCCGAGCCGAACTCGACGATGCGGGCTTCGCCGAACGCCGGATGCACCGTATAGGCCGCACCCAACAGCTCCAGCGCGGAGCGGACGCTGACGCCGGTGTCCTCGGTCTCGATCGAGGTCGCGCCCAGCATGAACAGATTGTTCTCGCGCGGGATCACGTAGAGCGGCCAGCGCGGATGCATCAGCCGCACCGGGCGGGCCAGCTGCACCTCGGCCGTCTCGATCAGGATCATCTCGCCCTTGACGCCGCGCAGCTCCGGCTGCTCGTCGCGGGCGGACAGGCCGCGGCAGTCGATCACGATGGCATCAGGATCCTTTGCGAGATCCCCCGCCGCGACGTCGCTGCAGAACTTGATGGTGCCGCCGGCGGCGCGGATGCGCTCGTGCAGCTTGGGCAGCACGCGGCGCGGCTCGACATGGCCCTCGGCCGGGAAGAACAGCGCGTCGCGGAAGCGGCCCTCCAGCGACGGCTCGAGCTCGGCAAGGCCGGCGGCGTCGAGCCGGCGGTGGTCCTCGGTCATGCGCGCAAAGCGCTCGAAGTCGTTGCGCTCGCGCGGATGGGCGACGACGAGCGAGCCGTTGAACGGCGTATCCGGCAGCTCGCGCCGCCAGACTTCGAGCGAGCGCAGCCCCAGGCGGCTGATGATGGGTTCGGCGACCTCGGCCTCGCAATAGGGCGCGAGCATGCCGCCGGCCCAATGGCTGGTGGCGTCCGTCATCGCCTCGTCACCGCGCTCGTGCAAGGTCACGGCATGGCCGGCCTGCGCGAACAGCAGGGCCTGCCAGGCGCCCGCAATGCCTGCGCCGATGATGGATACCGGTGAATCCGGTCGCTTGGTCGTTTGCAACATCCCTGTCCCTTCGCCGGCATGACCCGGATCAGGTTCAAAGGGTCACCGCGGTCCTGGCAAGCCGGTTGATCGGCATTGCCCATTTAGCGGTATCTCAGCTCCTCCTCGGAGCACCCCTCGGAACGGGTCTAATGTAGGACAGCGGGACGGGGTGGTCAACGCGGTAACGGTCGTCATGCCCGGGCTTGTCCCGGGCATCCACGCTCGTGACGCGGATGCAAAGACGTGGATGGCCGGGTCAAGCCCGGCCATGACGGCGATTACTGAGCGGGAACCTGCGCGCGCGCGTTGCGCACGCGTTGAGCCATCTTCCTGTGTGGCGCATTGCCGAACATCGGCTGCGGATTGCCGTTCGGCTCGAGCCAGGCCTGCGCGTTCGGCTCAAAGCTGGCCTGCTGTACCATCTCCTGCCGCTGGCGCTTGGCGGCGTAGTAATAGCCGCCGGCGAAATAACGCACGGCTTTGGCGTGGTCGCCGTTGGCGGCGCGATAGGCGCCGGCGAGGTATTTCACGGCATAAGTGAGGTTGGTGTTGGGATCGCGCAGGCCCGCGGCATCGCCGGTGTAGCCGACGCCGCGCGCGGTCGCGAGCTTGATCTGCATCAGCCCGATGGTGCCGCCGCGGCCGACGAGGTGCGGCTGATAGCGGCTCTCGCGCATGATCACGCGATGCACCAGCGCTTCCGGCACGCCGTTGGCGCGGGCATGGGCCGCCACCATTTCCGCATACTCGGCCTCGCCCGCGAAGGCGGCCTGCGGCAATGTCAGTCCGGCCGCGAGCAGCGCGGCAATGCGTAAAATTTTCATGAGATATCCAGACGTCCCTGAATGGCTGCTTGAACCGCCTGCGCCGGTTGCCGTTAGGCCTGCCGAACGCGGCGATGATGTGACCAAACGCTGCCGTTAACGATTTTGCAGCGCAGAGCCGTCGTTACGACTCAATCCCGGCGCAAGAGTTCCCTCAGGCGACAACTCGCGACAGCACGCCTGTCTATTCGCGCGGAGGTGCGAAAGCGAGTAAGAAGCGCCTGCGAATCGGGAGAGGTGCCATGACAAAAACAACCATGGTCAAAGCCCATAGCGGCGACATCCCCAGGCAAAACCCCTGTGCCCAATGCGGCACGCCGATCGCGCAGCCCGACTGGATCGAGCCGGGCGAAGGGCGCGTCTCCTATCTCTGGACCTGCCACGCCTGCAATTATCGCTTCGAGGCGGTGGCGATCTTCGATCAGGCCGCCGTCGAGCACCCGCCGCTCGCGGCGTAAGGGGTGGTTTAAGCCGCCAGCCGCGGCTGCTGCCAGAGCGGCAATTGCATCCGCACGATCAGGCCATGAGGGCTGCGGTCATGCAGCGACAGCTCGCCGCCATGGGCGAGCGCGATCGCGCGCGCGATCGACAGGCCGAGCCCGAAGCCGGTGGACTCGTCCATGGTGCGCGCATCGTCGCCGCGTACGAACGGCTCCAGCATCTCCTGCTTGCGCGCATCCGAAATGCCGGGGCCGTCGTCCTCGACGTCGATGACGAGCGTCGTGCCGGAGACGTCGAGGCGGATCGTCACCTCGGCGCCGAAGCGCACCGCGTTCTCGACCAGGTTGGTGACGCCGCGATGCAGATCGTCGGGCCGCGCGGCGGCGGTCGCGGACGCCGGTCCGTCATAGTGCACGACATGGCCCATGTCGCCGAACTGATCGGCGACGAGCTGGAGCGTGCTGGCGATGTCGACGAGCGTCACGGCCTCGACCTTGCGGTCGTTGCGCAGCAGCGACAGCACGCTCTCCAGCATCGTGCGCATCTGGTCGAGGTCCATCAGCATGCGCTTGCGGTTGCCCTCGTCCTCGATGAACTCGGCGCGCAGGCGCAGCCGCGTGATCGGCGTGCGCAGATCGTGGCTGATCGCGGCCAGCATCCGCGTGCGGTCCGACATCAGCCGCGCGATCCGCTCATGCATGCGGTTCAGCGCGCGCGCCACCGAGCGGATCTCTTCCGGGCCGCGCTCGGGCAGCGGCTCGGAGCCGCCGTCCAGGCTGAAATTTTCGGCGGCCTTGGCGAAGGACGACAGCGGAGCAGCCAGCGCGCGCGCCGCCCACAGGCCGAGCACGGTGACGCAGATGAAGGCGGTCATCAGCGCCATCAGCCAGGGTGCGCCCCAGAGCCACGGCCGCGGCCCGCCATCGACATGTCCTGATATCATGGTGCCGTCGGGCAACTCGACGCCGACGCGGGATTCGCTGCCGGCCGGGGCGAGCTGGACCGCCTTGTAGCCGCGCCCGAGATGGCGGCGCATCGCGCGCAGGTGCTGATTGTCGCTCTCCGCGACGCTCGCGGTGCCGGGCGCGAGCATTTCGATGCCGAGCTTGGGGAAGGCGCGCGCGAGGTCGGCAACGAGGCGCGGACGCTCGCCGGCGTCAGCCGAACCGAGCAGCAGCGCGGCATCGGTCAATTGATGCGCGCCGTCCGGCGGCGTGTCGAGGCGGTCCGGCCGGCTGATCAGGAAGGCCGTGGTGACGACGAGATGGAGCGCGACGGTCGAAGCCAGCACCAGCGCGGCGATCTGCCCGCCGATCCCCTTGAGGTGAAAGAACCCGAACGGCTTCATCGTCGGCGTCCCCTTCAATTGCTCAGGGGCGCCGCTACTGCTTCCGTGCCTGCCGTCTGGGTGCCTGCGGCTTGCAGGCCTGCAACCTGCGTCCGCGGCGTGAACAGATAGCCGCCGGAGCGAACCGTCTTGATGAGGGTTGGATCGGCCGGATTGGGCTCGATCTTGCGGCGGATGCGGCTGACCAGCACGTCGATGGAGCGTTCGAACGATCCGGTGTTGCGCCCCTGCGTGAGGTCGAGCAGGCTGTCGCGCGACAGCACGCGGCCGGGCCGTTCGCAGAACGTGCGGAGCAGATCGAATTCGGCGCTGGTCACCGCGACGCGCGCGCCCTCGGGATTGCGCAGCTCGCGCAGCCGCAGGTCGATGTGCCAGCCCTCGAAGGTGAGCGCGGAGGCGCCTTCGATCGAGCTTGCCGCTTGCGCCGCGGCCTGCCGGCGCAGCACCGCGTTGATGCGGGCGAGCAGCTCGCGCGGATTGAAGGGTTTTGACAGATAATCGTCCGCGCCCATCTCGAGGCCGACGATGCGGTCGACGTCCTCGCCGCGCGCGGTCAGCATGATGATCGGCGTCTGCGCCTCGGCGCGCACCTTGCGGCAGAGGCTGAGGCCGTCCTCGCCGGGCAGCATGACGTCGAGAATGATGAGGTCGATGCGATGATCGGCCATGGCGCGCGACATCTCGCGTCCGTCGCTCACGGCGGTGACGTTGCAGGCATTGTTGCGCAGGTACTTCGCAATCAACGTCCGGGTTTCGCGGTCGTCCTCGACGACCAGGATGTTGGGATTGGGAATGGCCATGCGCTTTGTTTGTCCAAGATTCGGGCCAAATGGCGAAGATTTTTGTTTCGGATTGTTTCTGTCCGGCTTCCCGCAACAGGCGGCAATCGCGCCGTCGCGGAGCGGCAAGGTCTCGTTAAGGCCGTTAACCATAACGTGGCAGCCGCGCACAAGAAACCCCGCAAAAGCCACGGAGCCATCATGACCTCGATTTCGGCGGCCTCCGCCGGTAATTACCAGTCGCCGCTGCAGCGCCTGCAGCAGGAATTGCAGTCGGAAGTGTCCGCCGGCACGATCTCGTCCTCGGACCAGTCCGCGCTCTCGACGGCGCTGAGCGACATCGACACGGCGCTCCAGCAGGGCCGGTCCAGCGACCAGTCGAGCGGCACGCGTCCCTCCAAGGAGGACATGCAGTCCAAGATCGACGACCTCATCTCGAACGAGGTGTCGAACGGGACGCTGACCTCGGACCAGGCCGAAGCGCTCAAGGGCGTGTTTCAGTCCGCCTTCGCAAACGGGCCGGGCGGGGCGGGTGGCGCAGGCGGACCGCCGCCCGGTCCGCCGCCGGGCGACAGCTCTTCGGATTCGTCGTCTTCGACGGATACGACCAGCAGCACCTCCAGCGACCAGACCACCGCCGAGATCCTGCAGCAGTTCCTGCAGGCGCTCCAGCAGTCGCAATCGTCGACATCGTCCTACGGCGCGAGCGGCAGCTCATCCGGCAACTCCGATTTCTCCGCGCTGCTGATCGACTACAAGAGCTGACCCTGAGCGACGCGGGTCGGCGCGGGCCTCGCCGCGATCGTGCTTCACCCAGGGCGCATGATCGTCGGCGGGGAAGCGTGCGTCGCAAAATGTTCCTGAGTGACGCAGGAACAGTGCTTGCGAGATTCCATCGCTCGCGCATCGCGCGACGAAATTGCCGCGCGCAAGGAACTGCGTGTGATCAGCGCTGTTCTCTCAACACGAGTTTTTCGTGAAGGAGAGGACAACATGCTGATGAAATCGATCGCCGCCGGCCTGGCCGGTACCGCACTGCTTGCCACCGTTGCGTTCGCGCAATCGCCGACCGCCACCGCCGACAAGGCGCCGACCGCGGCCACCGCCACGACGACGACCACCACCGCGTCGGGTCAGTGGCGTACCTCGAAGATGGACGGCCTGAAGGTCTACAACGAAGCCAACGAGAACATCGGCACCATCAACGACCTGCTGATGGACAAGAACGGCGACATCAAGATCGCCGTGATCGGCGTCGGCGGCTTCCTCGGCATGGGCGAGCATCTGGTCGCCGTGCCCTATGAGAAGCTGAAGTTCGTCAATGAGGCGGTTGCCTCGACCACGACGACCCGCCCGGCAACGACCACGACCGGCGCTGCCACCGGCACCGAGAAGACCACGACGACGGCCCCGGCTGCTTCGACCACCTCGTCGACCTCGAAGTGGTATCCGGACCACGCCGTATTCAATGCCAGCAAGGACGAGCTGAAGAACATGCCCGAGTTCAAGTACTCGGAGTAAATGAGGCTCGACTGACGGCCCAAACGACGTGCGCCCGGTTTTCGCCGGGCGCACTGTCGTGTCTTGTCTGGCCTCTCCCCGCAAGCGGAGAGAGCGGCAGGATCAGTGCGTCGCCAGCGGACAGCCGCCCTTGTCGAGGGGACGGAAGGCCTCGTCGCCGGGCACGGTGGCGATCAGCTTGTAGAGGTCCCACTCGCCCTTGGACTCCTCGGGCTTCTTGACCTCGAACAGATACATGTCGTGGACCATGCGGCCGTCGATGCGGATCTTGCCGTTCCTGGCGAAGAAGTCGTTGACCGGCGTCTTGCGCATCTGCTCCATCACCTTCGGGGCCTCGTCGGTCTTGGTGGCGTCGATCGCCTTCAGATAGTGCATGGTCGCGGAATAGAGGCCGGCCTGGATCATGGTCGGCATGTGGCCGACCTTCTCGTTGAAACGTTTGGAGAAGGCGCGCGTCTCGTCATTCATGTCCCAGTAGAAGGCATCGGTGACGATCAGGCCCTGCGTCGCCTTGATGCCGAGCGAATGCGTGTCGGTGATCTCCTGCAGCAGCGCGATCATCTTCTGGCCGCCCTGGGTCAGGCCGAACTCGGCCGCCTGCTTCAAGGCGTTGGTGGTGTCGCCGCCGGCATTCGCCAGCGCGACCACCTTGGCCTTGGAGGCCTGGGCCTGCAGCAGGAAGGAGGAGAAGTCCGACGAGTTGAGGGGATGACGGACCTCGCCGAGCACCTTGCCGCCGCTCTCCTTGACCACGTTGGCGGCGTCGCGCTGCAGCGCCATGCCGAAGGCGTAGTCGGCGGTGACGAAGAACCAGGTGTCCTCGCCGCGCTTGACCATCGCCTTGCCGGCGACGTTCGACAGCGCATAGGTGTCGTAGGTCCAGTGCACGGTGTTGGGCGAGCAGGCAACGCCGGTGATGTCGGAGGAGCCGCCGCCCGAATTGATGTTGATCTTGTTCTTCTCGCGCGTGAGCGCCGAGATCGGCAGCGCCACCGACGAGGTCGGAACGTCGAAGATCGCATCGACCTTGTCGTTGTCGTACCAGTTGCGGGCGATGTTGACGCCGACGTCGGGCTTGTTCTGGTGGTCGGCGGCGACCACGGCGACCGGCTTGCCCGCGACCTTGGCGCCGTAATCGGCGACCGCCATCTCGACCGCGGCGAGCGAGCCCTTGCCGGTCGCGTCCGCATAGAGGCTCGACATGTCCGTGAGCACACCGATCTTGACGATATCGTCTGAAATCTGCGCCTGCGCGGCGCCCGACGTGGCGGCAAGCGCGATGCCGACCGCGACCGCGGCGACGAGTTTTTGCATGGTTGTTGCTCCCTGTGTGTTGTTGTTTGGGCGTTGTTGAGGGAGCCGTTGTAGCGGCAATCGGTCGCGGCAGGTAAGCCAAAGATGCGTGAGGGGGCAGCGAATATGCAGGGCGCGGCGGTGTTCCCTTCGCCTCTCCCCGCTTGCGGGGAGAGGCCGCAGCGCATCGAAGATACGGTGCGGGTGAGGGGGACTCTCCGCGAGTCTAGCTGCCGCCGTCCTTGCGGAGCCCCCCTCACCCCAACCCTCTCCCCGCACGCGGGGAGAGGGAGAAGCGACACCTCCGCTCAGCCGCCGGCCTTGAGCCGTTCGTTGCGTCGGCGCAAGGCTTCCAGCGTCGCGAGGAGGATCACCGACACCGTCGTCAAAATCACCGCCGCAGCCGTGATGGTCGGGCTGATGTTCTCGCGGATGCCGCTGAACATCTCGCGCGGCAGGGTGCGCTGTTCGGGGCCCGCCATGAACAGCACGATCACCACCTCGTCGAAGCTGGTCGCAAAGGCGAACAGCGCGCCGGATGCGAGGCCGGGCAGGATCAGCGGCAGGATCACGCGGCGGAACGCCTCAATTGGCGAGGCGCCGAGCGAGGCGGCGGCGCGCGCCAGATTGGTGTCGAAGCTTTGCAGCGTCGCGCCGACCGTGATCACCACGAAGGGCGTCGCCAGCGCGGTGTGCGCCAGGATCAGGCCGAGATAGCTGCCGGTGAGGCCAATCGGCGCAAAGAAGAAATAGAGGCCGACGGCGGTGATGACGCCGGGCACGACCACCGGGGACAGCACGAAGGCCAGAGCGAGCGGTTTGAACCGGCTCTTCCACTGCGCCAGCCCGAGCGCAGCGAGCGTGCCGAGCACCATGGACAGCGCCGTCGAGGCGACGCCGATGATCACGCTGTTCTTCAGCGCGTTCACCCAGCGCGGCGAGGCGATGAAGTCCTCGTACCAGCGCAAGGACAGCCCGGGCAGCGGATAGGTGAGATAGGCACCCGAGCTGAAAGACAGCGGCATGATCGCGAGGATCGGCGCGATCAGGAAGACGAACACCAGCGCGGAGACCACGATGGTCGCGGTCCACGCGATGCGCTGGCTGGGCGTGCGCAAGGAGGAGTTGTCACTCAATTCTTCATGCCTCCCGTCACCTGCTGGCCCTGAACCAGCTTGCCATAGACGAGCGCCAGTAAAATGGTCGCCAGCAGCAGCACGGCTCCGAGCGCCGAAGCAAGACCCCAATTGGCGGTCTCTGTGGTGTAGAGCGCGATGAAATAGCTGATCATCTGGTCGGCGGCGCCGCCGACGAGGGCAGGCGTGATGTAATAGCCGAGCGCGAGGATGAACACGAGCAGGCTGCCGGCGCCGATGCCGGGCAGGGTTTGAGGCAGGTAGATCCTCAAGAAGGCGGTGACCGGCGGCGCGCCGAGCGAAGCGGCGGCCCGCATGTAAGCGGGCGAGATCGCCTTCATGCTGCTGTACAGCGGCAGGATCATGAAGGGCAGCAGCACGTGCGTCATCGCCACGCAGACGCCGAAGCGGTTGTAGATCAGGCGCAACGGCTCGTCGATGATGCCGAGCCAGTGCAGGCTGTCGTTCACGACGCCCTTGCTCTGCAACAGCACGATCCAGGCGCAGGTGCGGACCAGCAGCGACGTCCAGAACGGCAGCAGGACGAAGATCATCAGCAGGTTCGATCTGGCAGGCGGCAGCGTCGCCAAGAGGTAAGCGACCGGGAAACCGAGGATCAGGCAGAGCGCGGTGACGCTGAGGCTGATGAGGAAGGTGCGGATGAACACTTCGCGGTAGATGGCCTGGTCCGGCGGCGCCGCGACGATCGCGCCATCCGCGTTCCGCGTCAGGTCGAGCGCCGCCAGCAGATAGAAGCCGGTGACCGGACCGCCGGCATCCTTGATCGTCGTCCAGGTGGCGCGCTCGCGCCAGGCCGGGTTGATCTTGCCCAGCGTCTCCTTGGCGGTGCCAGGCTCCGGAGCCGCCTTCAGATTGCGCGACGTGCTGGCCAGGATCGTGCGGAAACCGTTCAGCGCGTAGTTCAGCCGCTTGGCCGCGATGGCGATGGTGCCAGAGGCGCGTGCCGCCAGCACGTCGCTCGCCAGCGCCGCATAGGTCTTTTCGTCCGGCAGGTCCTTGCCGTCCCAACTGGCAAGAGCAGCGATGGTTTGCGGCAAGACCTGACGCACCTCGTGGTCATCGACCGCACGCCACAACATGCCGGCGATGGGGCCGGCGAAAGTGAAGAGCAGGAAGACGAGAAGCGGCAGAACCAGCGCCAGTGCCTTGACCTGACGCGCGCGCTCCGCACGCCTCAATCGGCGCTTGAGCGGCACCTCGGTCTCGGTCAGGGACGCCGCGGTCATCGCGCGAACCTCTTTGACCGGACGTCCCTCGCCATTTCGGGGCGGTCTGAGCGCGCGCCTCGTCCTTCGAGACGACCGCTTTGCGGTCTCCTCAGGATGAGGCTCATTGACATCCGGGGCTGTGAAGTCGCGGCCGCACACTCCGTCCTCATCCTGAGGAGCCCGCCTAAAGCGGGCGTCTCGAAGGATGGCCGCAACGCAATGGCCTTCAATGCGCGCCGCACGCCGGTGCTGTCGCTCCCTATTTCGCGGCCCATTTGTTGAAGCGCTCGGTGAGGCGGTCGACGTTCTCGAGCCAGAACGCAACGTTGATCTCGACCGCGTTCTTGATGTTGTCGGGCGCGGTCGGCAGGTCCTTCAGAACGGCGGGCGCAAGCTTGCCGGCTGCGTCCTTGTTCGAGGTGCCATAGGCGATGTTCTCCGACAGCTTCGACTGGTTCTCCGCCTTGCCGGCGAAGTCCAGGAACTTGTAGGCCGCGTCCTTGTTCGGGCTGCCCTTCAGGATGACCCAGCTGTCGAGGGTGAAGAGCGCGCCGTCCCACACCATGCCGAAATTCTTCTTCTCGTTCTTGTTGGCGGTGTCGATACGGCCGTTATAGACCGAGGTCATCACCACCTCGCCGGAGGCGAGCAGTTGCGGCGGCTGGGCGCCGGCCTTCCACCAGACGATGTCGCCCTTGATGGTGTCGAGCTTCTGGAACGCGCGCTCGACGCCCTCGTCGGTCGCCAGCACATGGTAGACGTCCTTTGGCGGGACGCCGTCGGCCATCAGCGCGATCTCCAGCGTGGTCTTCGGGCCCTGGCGCAGGGCGCGCTTGCCCGGGATCTTCTTGGTGTCGAAGAAGTCGGCCCAGCCCTTCGGGGCCTCCTTCAGCTTGTCCTTGTCGTAGCCGAGCACGAAGTCGTAGAGGATGGCGCCGACGCCGCACGGATTGACCGACGGCGGGATGTAGGCGGCCTCGCCGCCGATCCTGGTGTAGTCCAGCTTCTCGAACAGTCCTTCCTCGCAACCGACTGCGAGTTCGTCGCTCTCGACCTGAACGACGTCCCAGGTGGCGGCGCCGCCCTGCACCTTGGCCCGCAGCACGCCGACGCCGCCGTCCCAGGACTCGTCGTTCATGGCAATTCCGGATGCCTTCTTGAACGGCTCGAAATAGACTTTCTTCTGCGCATCCTGGTACGCGCCGCCCCACGACACGATTGTGAGGTCGCGCGCCTCCGCGACCGTCACCAGCGCAGCGCTGGCACTGAACGCCGCAGCGAAACCCAGAGCAATCTTGCGGTTCAGCATGGTCTTCGTTCCTTCTTCGTGTGAGTTGCGTTGAAGTTGGTTGTTCGGATGCGCTTGGGTTGGATCAGACCGGATCGAGAGCGAGGCAGTCTTCTGGACGGAAGGTGATGAAGACGCTTTCGCCATGTGTGAGGTCATGATGTGCCCCCGGCTGAAGCTTGACCATGAACTCGGCGTTCCCTGCGACCTCGAGCACGGCCAGCGCATGGTCGCCGAGATAAATGGTGTTTTGCACCTTCGCGGGGAGGCGGTTCGGTCCGTCTCCGGAGCTGCCGTCCGGGACAATGGCGATCCGCTCCGGTCGCACCGACAGCGAGGTCGATGCGCCCGCGCCCGAGATGTTGACCGCGCGTGCGGTGACGACACCGCCACCGGCCAGCGCGACGCGGCAATGATCCTTGTCGACCGCCTCGACCGTGCCGGCCAGCACGTTGTTCTCGCCTATGAAATGGGCGACGAAGCTGTTCACCGGATGCTCGTACAGCGCGTCCGGCCTGTCGATCTGCTGCACGATGCCGTCGTTGAACACGGCGATGCGGTCCGACATGGTGAGCGCTTCACTCTGATCGTGGGTGACGTAGACGATCGTGATGCCCATCTGCTCGTGCAGCTGCTTGATCTCGATCTGCATCTGCTCACGCAGGCGCTTGTCGAGCGCGCCGAGCGGCTCGTCCATCAGCACGAGTTGCGGATTGAACACCAGCGCGCGGGCCAGCGCCACGCGTTGCTGCTGGCCGCCGGAGAGCTGCCCGGGCCGACGGTGCGCCATGGTCTCCATCTTGATCATGCGCAGCGCCGCAGCCACACGCTCCTGCACGTCCGCCTTGCTCGTGCCACGAACGGAGAGCGGGAAGGCGATGTTCTCGGCGATCGTCAGGTGCGGAAACAAGGCATAGTTCTGGAACACCATGCCGATGTCGCGCTTGTGCGGCGGCATGTTCTTGATCGGCCGCTCGCCGAGATAGATCTCGCCATGGGTCGGAACCTCGAAGCCCGCCAGCATCATCAGCGTGGTCGTCTTGCCCGAGCCCGACGGGCCGAGCAGGGTGATGAACTCGCCCTTCCTGATGTCGAGATCGAGGTTCTTCACCACGAGATGCTCGCCATCATAGGTCTTCTGAATGCCGGAAAAGCGCACCAGTGCCGGCGTAGGCGTGACCATGCCGGCTTCCATGTTGACCTCGCGTCGTCCCTAAAGTGCCGTGTGAGACTAGCATCCTGCGGCGAGAATGCCAGCGGCGCAAGCGACGAAGAGGTGTGGGGGCCCCGCTTGTGGCCATCCTTCGAGACGCCCGCTTTAGGCGGGCTCCTCAGGATGAGGACGGAATGCGCGGCCGCAGTTTCAATGGGCACTGACGCTGATTAGCCTCATCCTGAGGAGGCGCGTAAGCGCCGTCTCGAAGGACGAGGCGTGCGCGCTACATCCCCGACAGCTTGGTCACGAACACGTTGAGCGAGCCGCCGGCCTCCGCGACCACGCGCAGCGTCTTGGAATCGAAGGCGATGTCGGCGAGGGTCAGGCTGTCGATCCTGGCGTCGACCTTGACGCCGTCCTCGCTTTTCTGGAAGTCGGCGATGACGCCAGCAATCTTCTCGCGCGCATTGGCGGCGATCGGCTTCAGGTCGAGTGTCGCCTTCTGCAGCAGCGCCTGCTGCATCTGCGGCACCACCGCACGGGCCGCCGCGCCGAGCAGGCCGAACGCCGCCTCGGATTCTACCGCGAGCTGGATGTCGGTGAGCCGCAGCGTCTGTTGCGCCTGGTCGAGCACCGGCCGGCCCCAGATATGCACGGTCGCCTCGGCGCCGAGACCGAGCCAGCTCTTCTTCTCCTTGGCGCGCACCAGCAGCGAGATCAGCAGGCGCTCGCCCGACGGGATCACGTTGGCGCTCTTCACCGTGACGTCGACCGGTCCCGAGCCGTCCTCCGGATAGGTGCGGCCGACCATCTGCGCCGCGATCAGCTTGTTGATCTCGGTGAAGGGCACGTCGATGGGAACGCCGATGCTCACGCCGGTGCCGGTCGGCGGCACGATCGAGATCTTGTCGGGGAACGGACAGTCCGGCTTGGTCGGCGTCGAGGTGACGCGCGTCTCGGCTTCCAGGCCCATTAGCAGCGTCACGGCCTGGGCATCGACGCGCGGCTGCGCGGCGATGGCGCGGATCGGCTTCATCTCCAGCCAGAGCGGCGGCAGCGCGGCCGAGGCGCCCGAGCCCTGCAGCGGGATCGAGCGGCACGCCTTGGCCCATTGCAGCTTCGCATTCTCGCGCAAGGAGGGATCGTTGCGGATGCGCTCGGAGACGAGGTTGATCTGCTCGCCGACATTCTTGTCGATCAAAGGCTTCACCTGCGCCGGCACGTTGACCTTGGCGCCGGAGACATTGAGGTTGGTGTCGCCGAGATTGACCTGGGCGCCGAGATTGGGCTCGAGGTGCCAGTTGGCCGCGAGCTTCGGGCGCGAGGTGACGACCACGTTGCCCCTGATCTCGGCGCTGGCGTTGAGATTCTTGATGTTGACCGCGCCGATCCGTTTCGCCGCGTCACCGCCGAGCACGCCGCTGAGCGCATCGCCGAGCGCGCCGGTGGCTTTCGATGACAGCGAGCCCGTCACATTGAGCTTGCCGCTCAGCGGCGTCGAGATCGTCAGCACGTCCTTGTCGCCGCTGGCGGCCATCGGCCCGCGCACGGCGGTCCAGCCGATGTCGGCGTTCTCCAGGATCTGCGAGATCGGGTTGTCGGCCTTGCCGGCGAAATTGCGCGGCGCGGCCTTCTCGGCCTGCTCGCGGATCGCCGACAGCGCGATGGCGACCGGCGCGATCACGATCGAGCTCTTCGAGGCCGGCGGCAATGGCGGCAATTGCGCGACCGGCGGTGCCGAATTCGTCGCGCGCGGCGACAGCAAGTCCATCGCCTTCAAGCTGATGAAGAACGACGCCGCAAGCACCGCGACGCCGATCAGGATCGTCTTCAGATTCAACGTTAGTCGCATCAATCCCCCAGGCCGCCCCGGGGCAGAAGTCTACAGGGCAGGCGAGCAGGGCGCTAGAGCGCACCGGTGGGGTGGAATTGCGGCGAATGTGGTCCGTAGCGCGGCTCCCGAAGCCGCCGGCGGCGGGAAGTCGGCTCGGAGGCGGTGACGAAGTCGGTCTTATCGAGACCGGATCAGATGCGCGTCCTAGTTGAAAACATCGGAGAAGCGCTTCAATATGTCAAGCGATCGGGGGGCAAGATGGACAAGCGACTTGAAAATCTTCGAATGTATTTTCCGGCAGAAGTGACGGGCGCGTATCTCGCATTCCAATCGTTGTTGAAGACAAATGGCGTGCAGGCTGGCGAGTACACGAAATTCATGCTTTGGGTCTTGGTTGGTCTCTCCGTTTTCAACGTTGCGATCTACTGGAAGTTCTACAATGTGAAGAACGCGTTTGTTCAGTTCATTTTACTCTGCGGCTTTCTCGTCTGGGCAATGAATATCGATACGACGCGTTTCAAAGATGCGCCGTGGGGGCTCGGTGAGAACATAGAAATTGTTGCGCCCAGCCTGCTCATTTTCTACAGCCTTCTCACTTTATTTCTTGCAATTCCGCAAAGGAATCCCGATGCGCCTGGTTAGATTGTCGGCGATTTTGCTCCTCGGTTTCGGATGCGAACCACTTTACGCTGCTCAGCTAGGAGCTTCATACGATAGTTACCGCGACATGCATCGCGATACCGCGTACGGAAGCCTGTTCTTCAATGCGACTGCAATAAGACATGCGGACAACCTCGCAAAGAAGCGGTTTCGTGCCGTGACGGCAAGTGGCGATATAGAGTTACCTTCGCAACAGGGGTATTGCTTCGTCTTCAATCACTATGGGCGTCCGACACTCGACGGAAAATCCCACAGCTATCGCGCAAAAATTACGAAACTGATGATCGACGGGACAAACAGGCTGGAAACCGTCGAGCAGGCCTTTGACCCGACGGATGATCTATCTTCCACGAGTCCTCCCGATCTCTGCATTGCTGGAATCAGGAACGTTTCAAAGGTGACGATCGAGTTCACTTCGGACGACAATAACTATTTCGACTGGCAGATCACCTTTGTTCCTCGCTAGGCTGTTGGACTCGCGGTCACGCCGAAACTTACGCGGCGCATGCAATCAGGCCGTGATTGTGGCTAGCCGCGCCGAGGGCGGCGGACCGCTCTCACATTGCCACTAGCACCGCCGCCGCAGAAGAAGCGGTCGCCGCCGTCGGACTCCAGCCCTGACACCATGGTCCCGGCAGGCAGGTCGAGCTGCTCGAGCACTTTGCCGGTTTCCGGGTCGATCCGCCTGATGTCGCTGTCCTCGCCTTCCCAGGTGCCGTGCCAGAGTTCGCCGGCGACCCAGGTCACCCCGGTCACGAAGCGCTTGCTCTCGATGGTGCGGAGGATCTTGCCGGTTTCGGGATCGACCTGATGGATCTTGCGCTCGCGATATTGTCCGACCCACAGCGAACCCTCGGCCCAGGCGAGGCCCGAATCGCCGCCGCCGCCCGGCGCCGGAATCGTGCCCAGCACCTTGCCCGAGGCCGCATCGATCTTCTGGATGCGATCCTCGGCGATCTGGAACAGGTGCCGGCCATCGAACGCCGTGCCCGCATGCGCGGCGACATCGATGGAGCGCGCGACCTTGCCGCTATCAGGATCGACCGCGTTCAATCTGTCGCCGGATGCGAACCAGACATGGCTGCCGTCATAGGTGACGCCATGCACGGCTTCGACGCCCGCAAAGGGCCCGTATTCCCTGACGATCTCGGCGGCTGAACGCTTCATCGGCTCGCTCCCTGTGATGTGGTCCCAATTTACGTCTTCGGGAGCGGGGTGGGGAGTAACAAGCCTGTCGGGAAACCCGGGACGGGCGGCGTCATCCAGCGCCGCGCCCGCCCATGTCCGAACGATTGCACCTTGTCCGACCGCGCCAGCTCGTCGAGGGCCCGCTGCACCGTGCGCGCGCTCGTTGCCAGCGCCAGCGCGAGCGCCGAGCTCGACCAGGGCTCGCCGTCGGAGAGGAAGGCGAGAACAGCGGCGTGCTTTTCCTCGACGGGCCGTGCCAGCACGAGGACGTCGCGCGTCTTGCGCGGTGCCAGCGCAAATCCGTCCTTGGTTGCGCTCACGTCGGCAAGCGGTTCGAGCTTGCTGCGGAGCCGCCCGATCTCGACCCGCAGCCGCGCGCGATGCGATTCATCGAAATGCCTGGCGTGAAATGCGCCTGCGATCAGCGCCTGCCGCGAGACGTCCGCGGGCCACGCCTGCGCCAGGATGCGGACGAGCGCGAACAGCACCGGCCGGGTGCCGAGCGACACCACGGTGTTTCGCCTGCGAACCGAATGATGGAAGGTGTCGATGACGAGCGCCCGGGATGTTGCGAGATCCTCGATTCCCTCCAGCAGCAGGGGCCGCTCGTCGCCGCGCACGATCAGACGTGCGGCCGGCGTGTCCAGCACGCGGCTTGCGGCATCGACTTCGGCCGTGAGCGCGGGGATACCGGCCTGCTGCGCCGCGCGGGCCGCCCGCGCCAGCGCCGCGCGCGCGTCCTTGGTTCGGAGCCGCCGTATGGCGATGCCGGCCAGCACGAGCTCGCGGACGACGAGAGCGGCGGGCGGCAGCGCGAGGGCGCCGAGCTCTGCGAGCGTACGCTCGGCCTCGTCGATATGCCCGAGGAGGAGCAGGCGCCGCGCCGCGATGTGGCTTGCATGCGCCGCGTTGGCGAGATCGCCGTGCTTCTCGAGGGTCGCGCGCGCCGCGGCGAGCGTCCTGTCCGGCCAGCCCAGATCGCGCGAGACCAGCGCGATCTCGGCTTCGGCCACCACGCATCTGGCACGCGCCACCGCCTCGCGCGGGCCGAACGCGCGCACGGCGCTGCGCAGCAGCGCCTTGGCCTTGGCGAGATCGCCGAGCTGCGCCATCGCGATGCCGCGCAGCGCCAGCGACGGCGCGTCGTTGCGCAGCGCAACCCGGTTCAGCGCGCCGAGCGGATCGCCCGCCTCTAACGCGCGTGCGGCGGCCGTGATCAGCGACTCCATTCAAATCCCGCCACACTTGTTACTCCCACCGCGCAACCGCGCGGTGTCAGAAATCGTTGACGGCCGACGATGTGCGGTGAGAGGCGAGCGGTCCGCGAAACGCTAGGCCGGTCGCTCAGGCAGAAGATTTGGAGAGTCATGATGACATTAGCCCAGAACGAACGGAATAACGGACAGGCTGCCATGCAAGTACCGCCGGTGGTGTCGCCGCAGGACTGGGAGGCCGCCCGTCAGCAACTGCTCCTGAAGGAAAAGGCGCATACCCGTGCCCGCGACGCCCTGGCCGCCGAGCGCCGGCGCATGCCGTGGATGGAGGTGACCAAAACCTATGCGTTCGAGGGGCCCGGCGGCAAGCTCAGTCTGGCCGATCTGTTCCAGGGGCGGCGGCAGCTGATCGTCTACCGCGCCTTCTTCGAGCCCGGTGTGTTCGGCTGGCCCGATCACGCCTGCCGCGGCTGCTCCATGGTGGCCGACCAGGTCGCCCATGTCGCGCATCTGAATGCCCGCGACACCACGCTGGTGTTCGCCTCGCGCGCGCCGCAGGCCGACATCATCAGGCTGAAGCAGCGGATGGGCTGGACCATGCCGTGGGTCACCGTCACCGACAGCTTCGATGCCGATTTCGGCGTCGACGAATGGCACGGCACCAACGTGTTCTACCGCGACGGGACGCGCATCTTCCGCACCTATTTCGTCAAGAGCCGCGGCGACGAGCAGATGGGCGGCACCTGGAACTATCTCGACATCACCCCGCTCGGCCGCCAGGAGGTCTGGGAGGATTCGCCGAAGGGCTATCCGCAGACGCCGACCTACAAATGGTGGAACTGGCACGACAGCTACACGGAGGGCGCCGAGCCCGACAAGAAGTGGGTCGAGATCTCCGACGCAGGCGAGAAGGCGTTTCGCGAGGAAGCGGCGGAAGGACGTGACTAGTGGCGTGAGCGCAACCGCCGCTGCCAACCGGGACGGCGCGGCGGCGGCGCGCCATCTCGCCCGGTGGCTGGCGCTGGCGGCCACGCCGACCTTCGCGATCATGGCTGGGGTGACGGCCGTCGCCGGCAGCGGTTCGGCGGACATGCTCTGCTCCGCCGGGTACGCCTCTGCGCTCGGCGGGATGGTGCCGATGTATCTCCTGATGAGCGCGTTTCATGCTGCCGCGTGGCTGAGGCTGATTGCGGAGCGGCGGCGCGCACCTCCGCCGGAGTGAACGCCTCGTCCTTCGAGACGCGCGCAAGGGCGCGCTCCTCAGGATGAGGCTAACTGCGAGCAGTTCCGCGTCGACAATATTGCCGCACACTCAGACCTCATCCTGAGGGCCCGCCGCAGGCGGGCGTCTCGAAGGATGATGCGATCCGCGCTTTGCCAACTCATGCAATTCGGTGAAATCTCCGCGCATGAAGGCTTCCTTCTTGGCGCGGCTCCATTTCTTGAGTTTGCGTTCGCATTCGATCGCGTCGGTGCTGCGATCGAACCATTGCGAGAAGATCAACGTCACGGGGCGGCGCGACTTTGTATGGCTCTCGAACGTGCCGGTGTTGTGCTGGGCGATTCTGATGTCGAGCTCGGTGCGCGTCGTGCCGATGTAGTAACTGCCGTCGACGCATCTGAGAATGTAGAGCCAAGCGCCATCAGTCATCGTGAACGCCTCGTCCTTCGAGACGCGCGCAAGAGCGCGCTCCTCAGGATGAGGCTAACTGGCATATGCGGTCTTGCGCAAGAGTTGCGTGAACACTGGCGGCCGCGCACTCCGCCCTCATCCTGAGGAGCCCGCCATCGGCGGGCGTCTCGAAGGATGCGCCACGATTTCCGACGCAAGCCTGAACGCGCGGTTATCGCCTGCCCGCCGCCTGAAGATACGCAACCACCTTCGCCGCTTCATCGGGCGAGATGCCGCCATATGGCTGCATCTTGTTGCCCGACACCACCTCGTCCGGCTTGACCATGAAGCGCGAGAGCTTGTCCTCGTCCCAGATGAAACCGGCATCCTTCATTGCAGAGGAATAATTGTAGTCCGGCAGCGAGCCGGCCTTGCGTCCCAGAATTTTGTTGAGGTTGGGACCGAGGCGGTTGTCGCCTTCCTTCGCGGAATGGCAGGTGCGGCAGGAATTGTTGAAAGCCTGCTGCGCTGCCTCATCGCCCGCCGGCTGCTGCGCGAACGAGGAGGGCGCGGACAGGAGCAGCGTCAGTAGGACGGCGCTGGCGAGGCCGTGCAGCCGCTGATATCGCGAGGATTGCAGGCGTGATTGCATGTGCGCCTCCGTCAGGGATCCGCGCCGCAGCAAGCGCGCGCCGACACGTCGAGGGCAAACGAAAGCGGCCCCGGCGGGGTTCCGGGGCCGTTTGCGTCACAATGTCCTGTCGCTTAGCGCGCCGTGGTTCCGAGCTCCGCGCGGCGCTCCGTCATCGGCAGCACCACGACCTTGGTGCCGACGTTGACGCGGGAATAGAGGTCGGTGACGTCGTCATTGGTCATGCGGATGCAGCCGGACGAGACGCGCTTGCCGATGGTGTCGGGGGCGTTGGTGCCGTGGATGCGGTAGATGGTGCCGCCGAGATACATGGCGCGGGCGCCGAGCGGATTGCCGGGGCCGCCGGCCATGTGGCGCGGCAGATAGGGCTGGCGGGCGATCATCTCCGGCGGCGGTGTCCAGGCCGGCCACTCGGCCTTGCGGGTCACCGACTGCACGCCGGACCAGGTGAAACCGTCGCGGCCGACGCCGATGCCGTAGCGGAGCGCCTGGCCGTTGCCGAGCACGTAATAGAGATAAGTGTTGGGCGTATCGATGATGATGGTGCCCGGCGCTTCGCGCGTTGCGTAGGAAACGGTCTGGCGGCGGAAGCGGGCCGGCATCTCGACGGCGTCCTGATCCTCGGACGGCTCGGTCTGATAGGTCGGCGCCTGATAGGGCTGGTAGGGCTGGAACGGCTGCGGCGCCGCGATCGGCGGCAGCGGCTGGAAGAAGGGGAACAGCTGCACCGGCGCGGCCTTGGCGCTACCCGCCAATGCGATGGCGGAGACCGCGACTGCGCCAAAAGCAACGGCGCGCGAAAACGTCTTGAACGTGTCCAGATTGAACATGTGATCGCCCCTGTTTGCTCGGTGGTTTCGGCCACCGCGGCACCGTTGCGGTGCTCTGTTGCCTGGATCACTAACGGAAAAACGTTTCGGGACATTTGCGCGGAAAACCGAAAACGGTTTCACCGCGGCAAGGATTGTTTCATGACAGTTTCGTGGCCCGGTCCACCGGGCGCCGCACAAAACCGGCGGCCGACACTTCTGTGACGTCACACGCCTGAAATATCCATGGTTGATGGTCGAAAGCCGAGAATCATCAAACTCTCGGGATTTTCCCATGCGGGTATTAATCGCGACCGACGCCTGGCATCCGCAGGTCAACGGCGTGGTCCGGACACTGACCTCGCTGGCGAATGCGGCCAGGGGTCTCGACGTCGAGATCGACTTCCTCACCCCGGACGGCTTTCCGTCCTGGCCGCTGCCGACCTATCCGGGCCTGCGCTTTGCGCTGCCTTCGGCGAAGGAGATCGCGCGGCGGATCGAGAGGTGCGCGCCGGATGCCCTGCATATTGCGACCGAAGGGCCGATCGGCTGGGCGGCGCGGGCCTATTGCCGTCGCAACCGGCTCGCCTTTACCACCTCCTACACCACGCGCTTTCCCGAATATATCTCGGTACGGACCGGCATCCCGGCGGCGGTCGGCTATGCCGTGCTGCGCCACTTCCACGATGCCGCCGCCATGACCATGGTGGCGACGCCCTCGCTGCGGCAGGAGCTGTCCGAGCGCGGCTTCAAGCGGCTCGGCTTCTGGACGCGCGGCGTCGACACCGAGCTGTTCCATCCGGATAGCCCCGCCAAGCTCGATCTGCCGCGCCCGATCTTCATGACCATGGGGCGCGTGGCGGTGGAGAAGAACCTCGAAGCGTTCCTCTCGCTCGATCTGCCCGGCACCAAGGTCGTCGTCGGTGACGGTCCGCAGAAGGCGGCGCTCGAAAAGAAATATCCGGACGTGATGTTCCTCGGCGAGAAGAAGGGCGCCGATCTCACCGCGCATCTCGCCGCCGCCGACGTGTTCGTGTTTCCGAGCCTGACCGATACGTTCGGCGTGGTGCAGCTCGAGGCGCTGGCCTGCGGCACGCCGGTCGCGGCGTTTCCGGTGACGGGGCCCAAGGACGTCATCGCCGATCATCCGATCGGCGCAATCGATCACGATCTGCGCACCGCGTGCCTGCGCGCGCTGACCATGTCGCGCGAGACCTGCCGCAATTTTGCGCTGGAGCGCTCCTGGGAAAACAGCGCGCGCCAGTTCGTCGGCAATCTCACCTCCCTCCAGCCCAGCCGCGTCCTGCGCGCCTCGCCCCGCATGGCGCGGCGGCCGGTGCGCGGCTGATCATTCATTTGAACCACAGCGAGAACCCATCGATGGCCAAGATCATGAACCTTGACGGCACCCAGCAGCTCGACCTCACCCGCGGAACGGTCGAGCAGGCCTATGATCGCTGGGCGCCGGTCTACGATCTCGTGTTCGGCGGCGTGTTCGCCAAGGGCCGGCAGGCGGCGATCGCGGCCACCAACAAGATCGGCGGCCGCGTGCTCGAGGTCGGCGTCGGCACCGGCATCTCGCTGCCGCTCTATGCGCCGAACCTGCGCATCTTCGGCACCGACATTTCGGAAGCGATGCTGGACAAGGCGCGCCGGCGCGTCGCCGAGGGCGGATTGAAGAACGTCGAGGGTCTCGCGGTGATGGACGCCGAGAAGCTCGAATTCCCCGACAATTCCTTCGACGTCGTGATGGCGCAATATGTCGTCACCGCCGTGCCGAACCCGGAGAAGGCGCTCGACGAATTCGCCCGCGTGCTGCGTCCCGGCGGCGAGCTGATCATCCTGACCCGCGTCAGCGCGGATGCCGGCATGCGCCGCTTCATCGAGCAGAAGCTGCAGCCGGTGGTGCGTCCGCTCGGCTTCCGCACCGCCGAGTTCGCCTGGTCGCGCTATGCCAAGTGGCTGGCCGGCGCCCACGGCATCGAGCTCGCCGAGCGCCGCCTGATTCCGCCGCTGGGTCATTTCTCGCTGGTGCGCTTCCGCAAGGTCGACGTCGCCAAGGCGGCGTGAGAAAGGCGGCGTGAGCTAAAGCTCACGCGTCGCGTGCGTCACCGCGCCGCTGCGTGCCGTCACATGACAAGATGATGTTGTCACACGGCGTACATCGAATCCCTGTAACCCCGTACCCGAAAGCATTTTGGGGAAGAGCATGATCAAGAATTATCTCGAGCAGCTGCGGATCCAGCGCTGGGACGACCATCGTTACTATCACCACAGCCGCATCAATCAGAGCCTGCATTTCGTCAGCGCGCTGAGCTTCCTCTTCGCCTATGTCTGGCTGTTCGTCGATCCCGTCGTCTCCGCGCTGGTGGGCTGGCTGGTCTCGATGACCTCGCGCCAGGCCGGCCATTTCTTCTTCGAGCCGCATACCTACGACCACATCAACCAGGCGACGCACGAGCACAAGGAAGAGATCAAGGTCGGCTACAACCTGCAGCGCAAGGTCGTGCTGATGGCGATCTGGGCGGCCTCGCCGCTGGTGCTGGTCGCCGACCCCACGCTGTTCGGCCTTTTCACGCCCTGGGCAAGTGCGAC
Source organism: Bradyrhizobium sp. UNPF46 (assembly GCF_006658625.1). Taxonomy (NCBI): domain Bacteria; kingdom Pseudomonadati; phylum Pseudomonadota; class Alphaproteobacteria; order Hyphomicrobiales; family Nitrobacteraceae; genus Bradyrhizobium; species Bradyrhizobium sp. UNPF46. Next base: position 202,480 of record NZ_LFJB01000003.1, on the reverse strand, counting down.
CGACTTCATGCGGCAGGTCGCCAAGATCTGGCTCGTGGTCGGCGGCGGCGGCCTGTTGTTCCGCACCGTGCACCTGTTCTTCATCCGCGACGTCGAGACCGGCCTCGTCTGGATGACCAAGATCCTGACCGATCCGTTCCACGATTTGATGCTCTATCGTGGTGCGCCGCTGGCGTTGATGCGCGGCGAGCTGATGGATCCGGGCCTGCACCTCAACCCCGAGCACACGCTGGGCCTCATCGGCGAGCCCGTGCTCGAAGAGCAGCACGCCTGAGCGCGCCGCGCATATCGAACACTCCGATGTCGAACGGTTACGTCATGCCCGGGCTTGTCCCGGGCATCCACGTCTTGGGGGCTTTTTCGCCGTTGCTCGCGCGGGGGCAGGGGGCCGCCGTAAGCGCTGTCATTCCGGGATGGTCCGAAGGACCAGACCCGGAATCTCGAGCTTCCGGGTTCGGCTCTTCGACCCGCCCCGGAATGACGGTGGTGGTTAGCGGGGGACCGACCTCAACGTCCAAAACGCTTGGCCAGCATTTCCTTCAGGATCTGCCGCTTGATCTGCTTGTTGGTGAGCGCGCCGTCGTGCCACCAGAAGCCGTCGGCCTTCATCTTCTCGGCGGCGCGGACGAAGCGCTCGGCAACCTCGGTGAAATCGGCGTCGGTGTAGTTGAGGCTGAAGATCAGCCGGCCGGTGCCGACCCAGCTCAAGGCCAGGCCCTCGGCGCGCAGATAATATTGCAGCATCCAGTTGTAGCGGGATGGTGTGGTGTATTTCACCGTCCAGATCGACGAGAAATTGGCGAACCGCACCGGCAGGTCGGCGCCTGCCATCATCTGGTTGAGCTTCTGGACACGGCCGTTCCAGGTTTCATCGAGGCCCTCATACACCGCGCGAAAATTCGGGCTGGCGAGGCGGCTCAAGAACTCGTCCATCGCCGTCATGACGTAGGGGTGCGAGTTGAAGGTGCCGCGGGCGAAGCAGATGTCGGCGGGGCGGTCGTCGCGGAAGCGGCGCATCAGCTCGCTTTTGCCGCAGACAACGCCGACCGGCAGGCCGCCTGCGAGGCTCTTGCCGTAGGTCACCATGTCGGCCTTGACGCCAAAGTATTCCTGGGCGCCACCGGCGGCGAGACGGAATCCGACGAAGACCTCGTCGAAGATCAAGACGATACCGCGCTCGGTGCAGACTTCCCGAAGCTTCTTCAGCCATTCCGTGTAAGCTGCGCGATCGAAATTGCCGCCGCGGGAGGAATCGACCAGCGAGGAATCGCCGGGCGCGTTGACGTTCGGGTGCAGGCCCTGCAGCGGATTGACCAGCACGCAGGCAATGTCCTTGCGCGTCTTCAGCACGTGCAGCGTCTTCTCCGACATCTCGGCGAGGGTGTAGGTCTCGTGCGCGGCAATGGGATTGCCGACGCCGGGCTGCACGTCGCCCCACCAGCCGTGATAGGCGCCGGCGAAACGAACCAGATGGGTGCGCCGGGTGTGGTAGCGCGCGAGGCGCACGGCCTGCATCACGGCCTCGGTGCCAGACATGTGGAACGAGACCTCGTCGAGGCCGGAGATCTGGCGGAGCCGCTGCACGTTCTCGAGGATGACGGGGTGATAAGGGCCGAGCACCGGGCCGAGCGCATGCGCCCGCTTCTCCGCGCCCTCGATGCACTCCTTGTAGAAGTCGTTGCCGAAGATGTTGACGCCGTAGGACCCGGTGAGGTCGTAGGAGGTGTTGCCGTCGACGTCAGTGACGGTGACGCCGCTGGACGATTCCATGAAGGTCGAGGTGCCCAGATGCTCGCGGACGAGACGCGAGAACTGGAACGGCACGCGGTAGCTCTCGGTGAAGTTCAGGTCGGAAATCGTCTCCGCCGCTTCCCTCGTCATCGCGCGGCCCTTCGGGTAGCGCTCGGCGTAAAGCTTGCCGAGGCGGAAGAAGGCGTCCTTACGCCGCGCGGCGATGTTCGCCGGTGCGCCGTCGCAGGAGAAGTAATCGCTCTCTCCGAACTCGTAGAACGGGAGCAGCTTTGCCACCCGGCGCGACATCTTGGAGTGTCCGGCGAGCGAGCGGTGCTTGGCGCGGGACAGTTCGACCCGCGCCTTGATCTTCGGGAGGACGGCGGCAGCGGACGCTGCGGCGGCCACGGACATCGAGAGAATCGGGAGTGTCGTTTCCATGTCAACAAGCGCTAATACTGTGAGCTGACAGATTCATGACAGTCAAAGCCCTCATCGCCTCCTTCACCCAGCAGGAAGATCTCAACTTCCTGTTGACCAACCGCATTCCCCGCGCGGCGCTGACCCGCTTCATGGGCTGGTTCTCCAAGATCGAGAATCCGCTGGTGAGGGACTTCTCGATCGCGCTGTGGAAGCTGTTCTCCGATCTCGATCTGTCGGAGGCACGCAAGACCCATTTCAAAAGCCTGCACGATTGTTTCACGCGGGAGCTGAAGCCCGGCCTGCGGCCGTTTGATCCGGATCCCTCCATTGTCGCCAGTCCGTCGGACGGCATCGTCGGCGCCCACGGGAAGATCGCCGACACGGAGCTGTTCCAGGTCAAAGGGGCGCCTTATTCGCTGCTCGACCTCGTCGGCGATTCCGCGCTGGTTGACCAGCACCGCAACGGCAGCTTCGTCACGCTGCGGCTGACCTCGAGCATGTATCACCGCTTCCATGCGCCCCATGACGCCCATATCGAACGCGTCACGCTGATCCATGGTGACGTCTGGAACGTCAATCCGATCGCGCTGAAGCGAGTCGAGCGCCTGTTCTGCAAGAACGAGCGCGCGGTGATCCGCACGCATCTTTCGACCGGCGAGGCCGTGACGCTGGTGCCGGTCGCTGCGATCCTGGTCGCGAGCATCCGCCTGCACTTCCTCGACATGGTGCTGAACGCGCAGACGCGCGGGCCGGTCAACTTCCCCTGCGACGTCAAGGTGGGCAAGGGCGAGGAGCTCGGCTGGTTCGAGCACGGCTCGACCATCATCATTCTCGCGCCCGGCGATTTCAGCTTCTGCGACGGCATCGCCGAGGGCACGCGGATTCGCGCCGGTCAGGCGCTGCTGAGGAGAAAGTAGCCTTCAATCCGCCGTCCCCGTCGCCTATATCGTTCGCGGGGACGATTTGACGACGACGGATTTGGTGATGGCGCGGGCGCCGGTCATGGCGGCGGGTGGTATTGTGCTGCGGCGAGGCTCTGTCCCGCTGATCGCGGTCGTGCGCCAGCGCAAGCGCAACGAATGGGTCTTGCCCAAGGGCAAGCTCGATGACGGTGAGACGCCGAAGGAAGCCGCGCACCGCGAGGTGCTGGAGGAGACCGGCCACGACGTCGCCGTGCACGAATTTCTCGGCACGCTCGTCTACCAATCCGGCGGTCGCTCCAAGGTCGTGCATTTCTGGCGGATGGAGGCCGAAGGCGGGCCGGTCCGCAAGCTGATGAACGACATCAAGGCGGTCGACTGGCTCGCGCTGGACGATGCGATCGGGCGTCTCTCGCGCGAATATGAGCGCGCGTTCCTGACACAGATCGGCCCGATCGCGCTTGCGGCGTCGGGGCTGGTGCCTGCAGACGTGGCGTCGCCAACGCCCATTTCCGAGTCGGCGTCGCCATTGGCGAGCGACGAGATCGACGCAGCCTTGCAGACGCTGACGCCGGCCGAAGCCGCCTCCGTCGACGAGTTGCGGCACGGCCTGTTGCAGAAGGTGAAGGCCTGGCTGCGCGGCGAGGCGTGAGTTGTCGGTACCTCTCTCCGCGTTGACGGTGCACCCTCGCCCCTTGTGGGAGAGGGTGGCTCGCCGCAAAGCGGCGAGACGGGTGAGGGATTCTCTCCGCGCGTTTCCAACTCTCAATTGAACGTGCGGAGAGAACCCCTCATCCGGCGCTTCGCGCCACCTTCTCCCACAAGGGTAGAAGGAAAAAAGTCACCGTCGCTCCTTCTCCTTCGGTGGCGGTATCGGCTTGCGCGGTGCTGCGGGGCGTGGTGCGGCGGGGAGGCGTTGCTGGAATCCGCCTTGGCGTTGGATGCTCGGCGGTTGAACCGCGGGTGGCTGGCCCGGCTGCAGGCCGGTGCGCGGCTGTTGCGGCTGCGGGGCTGGTGGCTGCGTCCCGCCCGGTTGCGGCGGCACGATTCCGCCGGGGGGAATTCGTCCATTGCGCTGCGGCTGGGTTTGCTGCGCGCCGTTTGGCTGTGAGCCTTGTCCGGCCCGCGGCGCACCCGGACGTCCCGCGCCTTGCTGCTGGCCGGACTGCGGTCGCCCCTGTTGCGGGCCTCGCTGTTGCCCTTGTTGCAGTCCTTGCCCCGCACGCGGTGCGCCCGGCTGCACCGCGCCACCTTGCTGTCCCTGGCCCTGTCGCTGCGGCGGCTGGGCGCCTTGCCGGCCCGGCGTGCCCGGCTGCTGCTGACCCGGACGGTTGTTCTGGCCGGGGTGGCCGTTCGGGCGCTGCGGCTGCTGGGCGGGCACGGTCGCCGGCCGCAATTGCTGCTGCTGCGGCGGCTGGCTGGGGCGCGGAATGCGGCTGAGCGCGGTCGGATTGGCGCGGCGGAAGTCGCGCTGCTCGGTGACGATCTGGCGGCCGGTGGTCTGGGCCAGATGAACCTGGCTGACGAAGCCGCGGTCGCGCGCGATCTGCTGTGCGGGAATCGTGATCGGCACCGCGGCGAAGCGCATCGTGCCGGCAACGGCGGCACCGGGCCGGATCGCAAAGCCGCTCGCACCTTGCGTCAGTGCGCCGAGCCGCGTGCCGCTGGTGCGGTCGTCGACGTCGATGTGACCGACGCGGCCGTCGGCATCGGGATAGAGCTTGATGTTGACGTTGTTGGCGCCGCCGGCGGTTGCGCCTTCGGGCACGTCGACGACACCGGTGGTGCCGCGGATGCCGAGCGTCGCCGTCGGCGTCGTGATCTTCATGTCGCCGGTCTTGGCCACCGCCGCCGCGACGAAAGCGACCGTGCCCTTGCCGATGTCGAAAATCCCCGAGTTCTGCTTGCCGCCGTCCTCATAGACGTAATTGTCGATGGTGATCTTCGAGCTGGCGGAAAGGTTGAACGTGGTGGCGTCGTTGAAGGTGATGCCGAGCGTCGAGTTCGACGAGGTTTGCACGACATCGTTGAGATAAATGTCGTCGCGTACGCGCAGCGGATAGGAGTTCTTGTCGCGGATCACGGTCGCGATCCCCGTGACGGTCGCGACGTTGCCGATCGGCTCGACGGCGGCGGATTGTGCATCGGTCGCGGGTGCCGGCGAGGCGGCGGGTGTCGGGGAAGGCGCGGGTTCGGCTTGGGCTTGGGGCTGCGCCTGCGCGATCTCGATCGTCTCCGATGCACAAGCCGCGCTGCTGCCTGCCAGCGGCAATGCCGGCAGCACGAGCGCGAACACGAAGCGGCGCCAAGCCAGCATTGATGTCACGAAGAGGTCCCGGTGAGAACGCGAGGCGAGATCAGCGGATTTCAGCCGGGGCGACCTGAATGGCGGATGAACGCGTGTGGTGCGGGGGGAGGACGAGCTGTCCCCACACCGTCATGGCCGGGCCTGGTGTTTAGTCCGGAGACATGGCTGACACCTGTTCGGACACATCACTGACAGATGGGTCGTTGGTCAAGTCGATCGAAGCGACCTGCCAACTGGCGAAGAAGATTCCGTAGTGGCCGTCGCGGTCCAGTGGCCGAATGGCGAGGCGTTCACGTGCGAAGGCCTGGGGAACTTTCCAGAAGCGCCCCTTGAAGGAGATGTAGGGTCTGGTCGATGAGACCCTGCGCACGATCTCGCCGCTGTTGTATTCGACGTTCGGAACACGGGCGGGCATGGCCCGAGCACTCGGCCGGAAGCGATCGGCGGGGACCTGCATATCGAGGCCTTCGTGGGGACGCTCCAGATTATAGACCGGGCGCCAGGCATCGAGGGCCCGCTGGACTTCCGGCAGAGTGCGGAAGCGGCGCATTGCAAAGACCTCAGCCTTCAGGGTGCGGTGGAAGCGTTCGTTCTTGCCGCGCGCCTGCGGATGGCACGGCCTGGCATGCACCACCCGGACGCCAAGCTTGAGCAGCCACACCTTCAGCCCGGTCCAGCGAACGCCAGACGTATCGCCCCAAGGGGAGCCGTTGTCGGTGTAGAAGGCCTCCGGCAAGCCATAGCAGCGGAACGTTGTCGTCAGGTGGTTCTGCACGGTGAGACGCTGCTCGTCGGCGCAGGCCTTCAGGCATAGGACATAGCGCGAGTGATCGTCGACGATCGTGAGCGGGTGGCACCGCGTCCCGTTGGCGAGCGGCAGATGCCCCTTGAAGTCCATCTGCCACAGCAGATTGGGAGCTTCCTTCTCGAACCGATGGCCCGGATTGGGCGGTGCATTCTCGCTCGGTTTGACCCGCCCGTTCCGGCACAGGATCTGATGCACCGTCGATGGCACGGGCACCGTCTGGCCGCTCCGCTTCAAGCAATGGGAGATCTTGCGCGCTCCCCAGGCCGGATGCTTGTCGCGCACCGCCAACACCTGTGCCTCGATCGCAGCTTCACTGCGCTTGGGCATCGCATGCGGGCGCCGGGAGCGGTCGGCCAGCTCCCGATCGCCAGCCTGCCAGCGTCGCAACCATTTGTAGCCGACGTCGGGGCTGATGTTGAACCGTTGGCACAGCTCACGCCGGTTGACGCCTTCCTGCAAAGCCAGCCGCACGAACTCGTGGCGTTGATCCATTACTGACACCTCATTCCACGGCATGGACGGCCTCCCGAATCGGACCAATCCAGCCATTGTTGACGTGTCAGCTATGTCTCCGAACACCCGTCAGTGATCTGTCCGGGCTAAACACCTGTCCCGGCCATCCACGTCTTGATTGCGGTACGAAGAACGTGGATGCCCGGGACAAGCCCGGGCATGACGAACGATTGTGTATGTGGCGCGAGATCCCGGGTTCGATGCATTCGCATCGCCCGGGATGACACCTTCGGTGTCAGCTCACGCGCTTCCAGGTCTGGCCGCCGCAGAACATGCCGCCGAAGGCGCAGCCCTGCACGCGCATCGCATTCGGACCCTTCATCGCGATGGTCGAGTCGTAGTTGCGGCCGGAGTTGGGATCGTGGATGCGGCCGCTCCACTTCGAGCCCTCGGGCTTCATGTTGATCAGGATGCGCTCGTTGGTCTTCTCAGCATAGCCGCACAGATTGGCGCCGCACTGCTCGACGCGGACATTGCCCTTGTTCTCCTCGGTCGCCCACACGCCGATCGGAGAGTTCGGGGCGGCCACGGGCGCCGCAGCCACCGGGGCCGGAGCAGGTGCGGGAGCAACCGCGACCGGTGCAGGAGCGGGAGCAGGAGCCGCAACGGGCACGGGCGGCGTCGCATTGTCGTAGCTGGCAGACGGAGCGGCGGCCGCCGTCGCTGCCGGAGCGGGCGCCGCAGGCGCGGCCGGGGCGGTAGCCTGGACCGGGGCCTGCTGCACGGATTGTTGCTGCACCGGAGCAGGCGCGGGTTGCGCAGTGGTGGCCGGAGCCGGTGTGGTGTCGACGTCATCGTCCTTGGAGCCGCCGAGGCCCTTGAGGTTGATGTTGTTCAGCTTGATTGGCTTGTCCGACAGGCCCGGCGCGACGATGGTCACGCAATTGAGCGAGGCGCAGTTGCGCGGCGTCTCGATGCGGATGTGCTGGCCCTCGATCTGGAACGAGATCGTATTTCCGCCGGCATGCGCGGCGGCGGTCGACGCCAGGAAGAGTGCGGTGGCGGCGATGGTGAGCTTGTTCATGACAACCTCCGAAAATGGCGTGGTCCCGATGGACTGAAGTCGCCGGTGGGTGAAGCGTGGTTCGACCCTACGCGGCGCTGGCGGGGCGTTCTGTGATGGGAATCACAACGGCTCCAGAGGCCAGGGTGAGCCAGCGCACATCCAGCCGCCGTTCATCCCGCATAACCTGTCCCGACACGACAGGAGGCGCCGATGACCCGGCTTCTGACTTCGCTTGGCACATTGATCGCTTTGACGCTGGTCGCGCCCGCAGCCGAGGCCGGCTCGTATTCCTTCTCGATCGGCGGCCACCGCTTCCATGTCGAGGCGGCCAAGACGTGCCGGTCCACATCCTGTGTGTCGATCTCGTCCAATCGCAGCCTTCGGCCGGTGGCAGAGACCGCAACGAGACCGGCCCCGCCGCCGGCGCCAATTGTCCAGGCGCCAGTCGCTCCGGCCGCTTCGATTCGTCCGCCGCCGACGGCCGTGGTCGCGACACCACCTGCGCCTCCAGCGCCCATCCTTGCCGCGACGACGTCGCAGCACGTTGTGCCGCCGCAGGCCCCAAAACCAGAGACATCAAGACCTGAGGCGCTGAATCCCAATCCGCCGCGGGTTGACTTGCCGCGCCTCGATCCGCCGCGCATGGAGCCGCCGCCCGCTCCGAGCCCGGAGATCAAGCAGGCCGTGACGGCCGCGCAGCGCAACGACGAGGCGCAGGGCTATACGCCGCTCGGCGAATGGGAGAGCGTCGGCGCCAAGGGCACGGTGCGCATCGAGCGCTGTGGCCCCGCGCTGTGCGGTTACGCGCTGACCGAGGCTTCAAATCGCGGCGAGAGCGTGCTCGTCAACATGAAGCCGAAAGCGCACGACGTCTGGACCGGCAGCATCTACAGCCGCTCCAGCGGACGCACCTATTACGGGACGATGACGCTGAAGGGCTCCGGCAGGCTTCACGTCGAAGCCTGCGCGATCGGCCATTTCTGGTGCTCCGGCAACGACTGGACGCGGGTCGAGGCGCCGCGCGTGCAGTTGCTCACGACGTCGCGGCAGTGGAGCGAGCGGTCGTAGTTGGTGCTTGTAACCCTCCCCTGGAGGGGGAGGGTCGATCGCGCGAAGCGCGAGCGGGGTGGGGTGATCTCTCCACTCAGGTACTGTTGGATGGGGAGAGACCGTCACCCCACCCCGCTGCGCATTCCGCTTCGCTACATGCGCAGCGACCCTCCCCCTCCAGGGGAGGGTAAGAGAGCTGTCGTGGTCGACTGTTGCTCCTAGACCATGCCGAGCACGATGGCGCCGACGAAGGCCATGGCGAGGTACGCGGTGACTACGCTCAGTCTCCCGGCGAACGTCATGAGGTCGCTCCCTCCACGCGCGTCAGATTCCGCGCGAGCCCTCATGGTTAACAGAAAGTCTCGCCGCGAAAAAGTCAGCCTTGCTGCCGCTCAGCGTCGGCAGCATTTTGGTTCGCGCCGGCCGGCATGGTTAAAGAACAGTGAAACCAACGTGTTGAAGAGTCTTTAAGTAAATTCACCGAACGTGCGTGCATGACGCGCGGAGTTCGTTTGTATCTCGTCGGCTCCATCGTCCTTGTTTCGCTAGCGGGTTGCGGTCGCGGCTTCTTCCAGGCCGAGCGCGAGCCATGGCGGGCCGAGGCAGAAGCCGCATGCCTGAAATCGGGCGCGGTGAAAGAGGGGCCGGATCTCGTCCGGATCGATCCTATCTCCGGGCCCGGCATGTGCGGCGCCGAGTTTCCGCTCAAGGTCGCCGCCCTCGGCGAAGCCTCGAGCAGCTACGGCTTTGCCGACGAGGAGTTGCGCCCGCCGGGCAGCATCGGCGGCCAGCCGCGCTGGCCGGTGACGCAGCCGCGGTCGAATTATCCGCAAGCCCAGAATTATCCGGCATCGGCCAACCCGCAGCGTTCGAACTATCCTGAAAGCGCGGTGCGCCAGCCCGCCGGCTATGGTGCATCGTCCGGGCCGATGTCGCTGAACGCGCCCGGCGTGGAGTCGCAGGAAGACGAGATCGACCTGCCGCCCGATGGCACCGACGCCGCGGGTGCCTCGCGCTACATGAATGCGCCGAGCTATCCGGCCCGGCCGGCGCCTTACTCGCAGGCGCCCGCGCAGCAGCCGCTGCCGCGCCTCGGCCCTGCCCAGGGCAATCCCGTCACGACCGTCGGCCCGGTCGCGATCAAGCCGACCGCGACGCTCGCCTGTCCGATCGTCTCCGAACTCGACCGCTGGCTCGCCGACACCGTGCAGCCTTCGGCGATGCGCTGGTTCGGCGTCCGCGTCGCTGAGATCAAGCAGATCTCCGCCTATTCCTGCCGCGGCATGAACGGCAATCCGCATTCTCACATCTCCGAGCACGCGTTCGGCAACGCGCTCGACATTGCCGCCTTCGTGCTCGCCGACGGCCGCCGCGTCACCGTGAAGGACGGCTGGCGCGGCATGCCGGAGGAGCAGGGATTCCTGCGCGACGTGCAGTCGGGCGCCTGCGCGCATTTCACCACGGTGCTGGCGCCGGGATCGAACGTCTATCACTACGATCACATCCACGTCGATCTGATGCGCCGCGCCAGCCGCCGCCTGATCTGCCAGCCCGCCGCGGTCTCCGGCGAAGAGGTCGCCTCGCGAGCGCAGTCGCGCAGCCCCTATGCCGGCAGGCGCGATCCTTACGTCACCGGGTCGCTCGGGACGCACAAGGCGACGCGCAAGCAGGCGGAGGACGACTACGCCGACGACTAGAGCATTTTCGGTTCTGATTGAATCAGAACCGAAGCTCTAGATTCTTGTTTTGGCGCGTTTTCTTCACGCGAACCGGTGTCCACTTCGCTCGAAAACGCTCTCGTCACGCCTTTCGCGGCTAGCCACGAGCCGTGATCGTCGTCCCGCATGTCGCTTCGCTCATGCGGGCTACGATCTGCGAGAAAATCATCGCGACGCTGTCTTCGAGGGGCCGGGCACCAGCCCCATGCAGCGCTGCACCTCGCCCGGGACGTTGTAGGTCCGCATGATATGGCGGCTGTCGCGCAAGCCGGTCGCCTCACGCTGCACCACGAACATCCAGAGCGCCTGACCGGCTTCCAGCACCAGCTTGCGCCGCGCCGGCTGCATCGAGACCGGAACTTCCGGCAGTGCGTGAGCGGCGTCGAACTCACGCAAACGCGCCAGCGCCTGCTCCAGCGTGCGCCCCATCCGTCCAAGCGCCGAGGCCTGCTCCTGGACGATCTCATAATGGAGGATATCGACGGGCGGGCGAAGATCACGGGACATGGCCGCAAATATAGTGCTGCCTGTCCCGTCTGCGCAACGCGCCGTTACTTCGTCCGATACGCCGCCAGGAACATCCGCGTCGCGCTGCCGACCACCTCGGTCATGCGCTCCACCGATGGCGCGGGCGCGGCCTGGAACACGAAGGGCAGGAAGAGGGAAGCCTTGCACAGTTCCATGAACTGGGAGGCGGCAAGGTCGCAATCGTCGATATCGAGATTGCCGGAACCAACGCGGGCCTGGAGATAGGCGGAGAGGCGGTTGATGCTCTTGTCGAGCACGCGCGCATAGTAGCGGCGGCCGACATCCGGCATGCGTTCGGCGATCGCCATCACGGTGCGGATCGCCGATCCGCCACCGGGCCGGCAGACCAGGTGAAGATAGGCGAGGCCGAACTCCTTCAGCGTGGTCTCGGCATCGCGCGCGGGATCGAAATTGAACACGACCTGGCCGTGCTGGAGTGCCTCCTGCTCGAGGATGGCTTCGAACAGCGCGCATTTGTCGGCGAAGTAGACGTAGAGCGTGCCCTTGGAGACCTGCGCCGCGCGCGCGATCTCGCCCATGCTGGCGCCGTCGAAACCGAGATCCATGAACACCTTGCGGGCGCCGTCCAGGATCTGACGACGCTTGGAGCCCTCCTCCTCCTGGATGACGTGCAGTTGGTCGTGGCCGGCTACAACCATTGGTTCAGGGTCTCGGAAGGTTTTTGAGTCGGGTCTGCGGCCATGAAACCCGAATAAAGGATTCTCGTCAGTAGGGTTCGGCCGGGAATATTATGTATATTGACCGAACCGTTCGGTCAATGGTATTTGGATCAGCGAGCGGAGAGCGGGCCAGAGGCCTGCCGTCTCCTTGATCGCGTTTTTTGGGGAGGCCTTTATGGCCGTATCGAGAGACCAGGCTGCGCGCGTCCTTCGCCAGGAAGCGGTGGAGGAGCACGCGGGTGGTGACGCTGCGATCGAGGGCTCTGCACCCCTTGCCGAGCAATTGCGCGCCCATGTGGCCGAGGAGGCCAAGCGCCGCACCGCTGAGGCGCCGGAAAAGCCCGTGACCGACAAGCCGGCCGCATCCGCACGGGACGTACCCGCCGCCGGCGCTGCCAAAGCCGGCAAGCGCAAGTTCGTCCTGATGGGCGTTGGTCTGGTGCTGGCGCTCGCGGCCGCGAGCTACGCCGGCTACTACACGCTGGTCGGCCGCTTCTACATCTCCACCGACGACGCCTATGTCCGTGCCAACAACACCATGCTGGGCGCGCGCGTGTCCGGACACATCGCCGCGGTCCTCGCCGGCGACAACACGCCGGTGAGAGCCGGCGACATCGTCCTGCGCATCGACGACGGTGACTACAAGATCGCGGTCGATGCCGCCGCGACGAAGATCGCGACCCAGCAGGCCACCATCGATCGCATCGGCCGCCAGATCGCGGCGCTCGACAGCCTGGTGGCGCAGGCCAAGGCGCAGCTTGTCTCGGCCCAGGCGGGCCTCAAGCGGGCCGATCTCGATTACGAGCGCCAGCAGGCCCTCAGTAACAAGGGATTTGCCTCGCGCGCCACCTTCGAGAGTTCGGAGGCCGGTCGTGACCAGGGCGCCGCCGCGGTCAAGGCCGCGCAGGCCGCCTACGACGTTGCCGTCAGCAATGTCGATGTCGCCAAGGCCCAGCAGGCCGAAGCGCAAGCCCAGCTCGCCGAGCTCAAGACCACGCTCGCCAAGGCCGAGCGCGATCTCAGCTTCACCGCGGTGCGTGCGCCGGTCGACGGCACGTTCTCGAACCGTCTCGTCAACACCGGCGACTTCGTCGCGGTCGGCCAGCGCCTCGGCAATGTCGTGCCGCTCGACGAGGTCTATATCGACGCCAATTTCAAGGAAACGCAGCTCAAGCGCATTCGTCCCGGCCAGCCGGTGATGATCAAGGTGGATGCCTACGGCATGCGCAAGTTCTCCGGCGTGGTCGACAGCATCGCGGCGGGCGCGGGCTCGGTGTTCACGCTGCTGCCGCCCGACAACGCCACCGGCAACTTCACCAAGATCGTGCAGCGCGTGCCGGTCCGCATCCGCGTGCCGAAGTCGGTGGCGAAGCAGAATTTGCTCCGCGCCGGCATGTCGGTCTACGCCACCGTCGACACCAACAAGGGCGCAGCCGACGCCGACAGCGAGGTCGATCTCGACGATCCCACCGCGATCCACCCGCAGTAAATCGCGATCCCAGCGCTGCGAGGTCGGACCATGGCCAATGCCACGACTGCATCACCTGCCATGATGGCGGCCCCTGCTTCGGACCGCATCGCGCCGAAGCGGCTGTTCGCCTTCATCATCATGGTGTTCGGGATGTTCATGTCGATCCTGGACATCCAGATCGTCTCGGCGTCCTTGAGCGAAATCCAGGCTGGCCTGTCGGCGAGCTCCAGCGAAGTCTCCTGGGTGCAGACCGCCTATCTGATCGCCGAAGTCATCGCGATCCCGCTGTCGGGATTCCTGTCGCGCGCCTTCGGCACGCGGCTCTTGTTCGCGATCTCGGCGGCCGGCTTCACCATCTCGAGCCTGCTCTGCGGCTTTGCCACGACCATCGAGGAGATGATCCTCTGGCGCGCGCTGCAGGGCTTCCTCGGCGCCGGCATGATCCCGACGGTGTTCGCCTCGGCCTATACCGTGTTCCCGCGGTCGAAGTTCCACATCGTCGGTCCCATCATCGGGCTTGTCGCGACCCTCGCGCCCACGATCGGGCCGACGGTCGGCGGCTACATCACCGACCTGATGTCGTGGAACTGGCTGTTCTTCATCAACGTCGTGCCCGGCATCGGCATCACGCTGGGCGTGCTGGCGCTGGTCGATTTCGACGAGCCGCATTTCGAATTGCTCGACCGCTTCGACTGGTGGGGCCTGTCGTTCATGGCCGGCTTCCTCGGCACGCTCGAATATGTGCTGGAGGAGGGGCCGCAATATGAATGGCTGCAGGATACCTCGGTCGCGATCTGCGCGTGGATCTGCGCGATCTCGGCGATCGCCTTCTTCTGGCGCGTCTTCACGGCGGCCGAGCCGATCGTCAATTTGCGTACCTTCTCCAACCGCAATTTCGCGATCGGCTGCGTGCTGCAGTTCTGCATCGGCATCGGCCTCTACGGCCTGACCTACATCTATCCGCGCTATCTCGCCGAGGTGCGCGGCTACAGCGCGCTGATGATCGGCGAGACCATGTTCGTCTCCGGCATCACCATGTTCCTGATCGCGCCGCTGGTCGGCCGTCTCATGGTGAAGATCGACATGCGCTACATGATCGCATTCGGCCTCGTCGTGTTTGCGATCGGCTCCTACCAGATGACCTGGATCACCCGCGACTACGATTTCTACGAGCTGCTGGTGCCGCAGATCCTGCGCGGTGTCGGCATGATGTTCGCGATGGTGCCGACCAACAACATCGCGCTCGGCACGCTGGCGCCCGACCGGGTGAAGAACGCATCGGGCCTGTTCAACCTGATGCGCAATCTCGGCGGCGCGGTCGGGCTCGCCGTCATCAACACCGTGCTCAACGACCGCACTGACCTCCACATCACCCGCCTCCAGGAGCGCGTGACCTGGGGCAACGCCACCGCGACCGAAACCCTCACGATGTTCATGCAGAAGTTCCAGGGGCTCGGCGATTCCACGCTGATGGCGATGAAACAGCTCTCCCAGCTCGTGCACCGCCAGGCCGTGGTGATGAGCTTCGGCGATGCCTTCTTCGTGCTGACGCTGTTCTATCTCGGCCTCAGCCTGCTGGTGACGCTGCTGAGCAAGCCGGTCTCGCCGACCGCCGGCGGCGACGCGCACTGAGCCCACGCACTCGCTGTCGTCGTCCGGCTTGACCGGGCGATCCAGTATCCCAGAGGCCGGCGTTGGAGTGCTCGCTGTCGCCACATGCGCTGCGGCGTACTGGATGCCCCGGTCGAGCCGGGGCATGACAGCGGAGATGAGGTGGGAGCAACGCCCACCCAAGCGGTGCGCTACTCCGCAAACCAAATTGCAACACTCATCCGTGATCTCGCGCGAGCCCCGTTGCAAAGCGCGAGCGGCACATCTATAAAGCGCACCTCATTCAATCGAACCGGGAGGGATTTGCATGATTTCGTCGCATTCGCAGATCGTACGCCCGCGCTCGATGATCGTCTGGTTCGGTATGTACGCGGCCTGCTAGAGGCCTCTTCCGCCAGCTTCGATTGGGCGCCACGTCCCGATCGCTCCTCTTCCCAAGTCAAAGCCAACTTCAAGTGACGCCCGTCCGGCCCTCGCGGCCGGCCCGCGTCCATCGATGGAGCCGGCCCGCACAAAGCGGCCGGATGATGTCATGACCGCTCTGTCCAAGAAGCCCGCGGCGATACGCGTGGTACTGCCCTTCGTGTTCCGGCACTGGCTGAAACAGCCGGGGCGGGGGCTCATCGTGGCCGGTGGCCTGCTGGGTGCGACCGTCGCCGACCTGTTCATGCCCGTATTCTCGGGACAGCTGGTCGACGCGCTGACGCGCGGCCCGTCCGATCCTGCTGCACGCCATGCGGCTTTGGTGGCCTTCGGCGCCATCGTGGCGCTGGGCGCGGCCGCCGTGGTGCTGCGGTTGACCGGCCTGCAGGCGATCGTGCCGTTCACGCTCAAGACCATGTCGGACGTCGCGCAGGAGACCTTCACACGCGTGCAGCGTTTCTCCACCGACTGGCACGCCAACTCCTTCGCGGGCTCCACAGTGCGCAAGATCACGCGCGGCATGTGGGCGCTCGACCTGCTCAACGACACCATCCTGATGGCGTTGGCACCGTCGCTGCTGGTGCTGATCGGCTCGATGGTCCTGATCGGCCTGCACTGGGCGTCGCTCGGCGTGGTGATCGCGGTGGGGGCGATCTTCTACGTCACCATCACCGTGGTGTTTTCGACGCGCTACATCGCGCCGGCCGCGCGGGTCTCGAACGCGTGGGACACCAAGGTCGGCGGCACGCTGGCGGACGCGCTCACCTGCAACGCGGTGGTGAAATCCTTCGGCGCCGAGCTGCGCGAGGATGTGCGACTTGCGCGCGTCATCGGCCGCTGGCGGGTGCGGGTGCGGCGGACCTGGCTCCGCTACAACTACACGGCCATGGCGCAGCTGTCGCTGCTGTTATGCCTGCGCGCGTCGGTCATTGGCGGTTCGGTTCTGCTGTGGATGTACGGCCACGCCTCGCCCGGCGACGTCACCTACGTGCTGACCAGCTACTACATCATCCATGCCTATCTGCGTGACGTCGGCATGCACATCAACAACCTGCAGCGTTCGGTCAACGACATGGACGAGTTGGTGGCGATCCACGCCGAGCCCATCGGGATTGCGGATGCTGAGGACGCACGGCCGATTGCGATCGAAGGCGGCGAGATCGTGTTCGACGACGTCACGTTCCATTATGGCGGTCATCACGCGCCGCTGTACGACGGCTTGTCGGTGAAGATCCGCGCCGGCGAACGGGTCGGCCTGGTCGGCCGGTCGGGCTCCGGCAAGACCACCTTCGTCAAGCTGGTGCAGCGGCTCTACGACGTCACCGGCGGCCGCGTGCTGATCGACGGGCAGGACATCGCGCACGCCACGCAGCAATCGCTGCGCAGCCAGGTCGCGATCGTGCAGCAGGACCCGATCCTGTTTCACCGCTCGCTCGCCGAGAACATCGCCTACGGCCGGCCGGGCGCCAGCCTCGAGGCGATCGAGCATGCGGCGCGGCTTGCGAATGCGCACGACTTCATCCTGCGCCTGCCGAAGGGCTACGGCACGCTCGTCGGTGAGCGCGGCGTGAAGCTGTCGGGTGGCGAACGGCAGCGCGTGGCGCTGGCGCGGGCCTTCCTGGCGGACGCGCCGGTGCTGATCCTGGACGAGGCGACCTCGAGCCTCGATTCGGAATCGGAGGCGCTGATCCAGCAGGCGATGGAGCGGTTGATGAAGGGGCGCACCTCGGTCGTGATCGCGCACCGGCTGTCGACGGTGAAGAGCCTCGATCGCATCCTGGTGTTCGACCGCGGCGAGATCGTCGAGCAAGGCACCCACGCCGTGCTCGCGCGCAAGCCGGACGGCATCTATCGCGGCCTGTTCGAGCGCCAGGTGGTGGAGCTCGGGCATATCGCGGCAGCAGAGTGAGGCGCGCGGCGGCGGGCGAGCGTCCCGCCGCCAAGGAATACGTCAAGGAATACGTCGAGGAAGCCGTCAAGGATGAAATGTCATGAAAGACCTGACGAACGGCTCCATCGTGAGACATATCCTGGCCATGGCGCCTCCGATCATGGCCGGCATGATCTCGATCATGATCTGCCAGCTGGTCGATCTGTATTTCGTTTCGGGCCTGGGCGATGCCGCCGTTGCGGGTGTCGCTGCGGCCGGCAACGCCGGCTTTCTCGTCAACGGGCTGATGCAGGTGCTCGGCGTCGGCACGGTCGCGCTGATGGCGCATGCCGTGGGACGTAAGGATCGGGCGGACGCAAATTTGATCTTCAACCAGGCGGTCGCGCTGTCGGTGCTGTTCGGCCTGTTGACCCTGGTCGCCGGAGCGGTGCTGTCTCGCTTCTACATGCGTTCGATCGCCGCGGACCAGGCCACGATCGAGGCGGGAACCGCTTATCTGCTGTGGTTCATGCCAGCGCTCGCTCTGGAGTTCGTCATGCAAGTGATTGCGTCCGCGCTCCGCGCGACCGGCATCGTGCGCCCCGCCATGTTGGTGCGGGTGCTCGCGGTCGTCATCAACATCGCGCTGGCGCCGGTGCTGATCTCGGGCTGGGGCACCGGGTACGCGCTCGGCGTTGCCGGCGCGGGGCTGGCGAGTTCGATTGCGGTCGCCATCGGCGCTCTGATGCTGCTGGCGTATTTCCGCAAGGTCGAGCGCTACGTCGCCTTCAATCCGGCGCAATGGCGTCCGCAGCCGCACCATTTGAAACGCATTCTCAACGTCGGCCTGCCGGCCGGCGGCGAGTTCGCGATGATGTTCATCTTCATGGCGGTCGTCTACTACGTGCTGAGCGATTTCGGCGCGGCGACGCAGGCCGGATTCGGCATCGGGCAGCGCGTGCTCGGCCTGATCCACATGCCCGCGCTCGCGGTGGCGCTGGCCGCAGGACCGATCGCCGGCCAGAACGTCGGCGCGGCCGACGCTGCGCGTGTGCGGGAAACCTTCGTCAAGGCCGCGCTGATCGTCACCACCGTGATGACCGGCTTCATGATCCTAGCGCAGGTGAGGCCGCAACTGCTGCTAGCGGGCTTCTCGAACGACCGCGAGACCATGGAGATCGCATACCTGTTCCTGCGGATCATCTCGCTCAACATGATCGCACAGGGTCTGATCTTCACCTGCTCGAGCATGTTCCAGGCCCTCGGCAACACCAAGCCGGTGCTCCTGAGCTCGGCGACGCGCGTGTTCACCTACTCGCTGCCGGCGATCTGGCTCTCGACGCGGCCGGGCTTTCGCATGGAGTACGTCTGGTACCTGTCGGTCGCGGCGACCACGCTCCAGGCGGGCTTGAGCCTGTGGCTGCTGCGCCGCGAATTCAGGAAGCGCCTGACGCCGGTTCGACCGGCGGAGACCGCAGCGCAGGCCGAGGCTGATGCCGTGGCGCCGCCCGCGCGTGCGCCGGCCTAGCCGCTTGTGACCGGCCCGCGGCTCCGGCTAGTTTCGCAGTACCGTGCGGCGGTCAAAGGGGCGCGATGACGGAGGTGGCGAAGGAGCAGCAGGCGGCATCGTGGCTCGCCGCGATCTGGGCGGCGCGCTACCGCACGCCGGCCCGCTTCGTCGCGCTGATCGCGTTGCTCCTGCCGTGGACCACGACCGGGTTGATCTTCGCGCTCATTCCCTGGTTGATCGCCTTCGCCTTCCTCGATCTCCGCGAATTTCCGCGCTCGCTGCTTCGCTCGTTCTGCCTGCTGCCGATCGCACTGGTCGTGCTCGCCGTCATGGGCACGCTCTGGTCGGATGCGCCCTGGCCGGAGCGAATCCACGCGATCGGGCCGGCAGCGAAGCTGCTGGTCATTCCGCTCCTGATCTACCAGTTCGAGCGCTGGCCCTACGGCCATTGGGTGTTTTCCGCCTTCCTGGCGTCCTGCACGGCCCTGATGCTCTATTCCTTTGCCGTTGCCATCGACCCCTCGCTCTCGCTGAAGCTCTATCTGTCGCGCGGGCCCTACAAGGTCGAAAGCGGGATCGCGGTGCGCAACTATATCGACCAGAGCCAGGAGTTCGCGCTCTGTGCGCTTGCGCTGGTCTACCCGATCGTGTCGCTGCTGCGGCAAGGCCGCGCCCGCAGCGCGGCGGTGTTCACAGTACTCGCGATCGGATTCCTCGCCAACATGATCTTCGTCGTGGTCTCGCGCACGGCGCTGGTGACGCTGCCGATCCTGGTGCTGGTGTTCGCGCTCCTGCATCTGCGCCGGCGCGCGGCGCTGCTCGCGGCAGGCGCGATGGCGCTGGCGGCCCTGCTGCTCTTGGCTGTGTCGCCGCATCTGCGCACGACGGTTGCGAAATTTCAGGCCGATTATGAGGCGAGCGTGCAGGATGGTCAGGTCAGCGGCATGGGTTCACGGCTGGAATATTGGCGGAAGTCCCTTCGCTTCGTCGCCGATGCACCGCTGATCGGCCACGGCACCGGCGCGATCCGCAGCCTGTTTGCAAGTGCGGCCGCCGATGGGCGCGACGACCCGCTGCGCCGCGAGATCGTCGGCAATCCGCACAATCAGACGCTGAGCGTGGCCGTGCAGTGGGGCGTCATCGGTGTCCTTGCCCTCTACGCGCTGTGGTTTGCGCACCTCTCGATGTTTCGCGGCGAGGGGCTGGCCTGCCGGATCGGGCTTCTGATCGTGGTGCAGAACATGCTGACCTCGTTGCTCAACACCCATCTGTTCGATTTTGTCCCGGGCTGGATCTACGTGATCGGGGTCGGTGTTGCCGGAGGCATGGCGCTCGCCGCGAAGAGGGCGCGAGCCTAGCTCACCGATCCGGCCGACTGCTTTCGGAAAATGAAGCTGTTGCAGTAGTCCTTGCGCTTCCAGAACCAGTCGCCGTCCTGCCGCTGATGCTTGGCCGCGTCGAATTGCGAAATGGGAAGCACCCGGTGCTGGCACACGAAGCGTCCCTCGTATCCGAGGCGTTCGAGAAATGTGAAGACGTCGCCGACATGACCGGGCGCAAGGTGGCGGTTCTCGCATTCGAAGACCAGCAGCGGCCCGTCATTGCGCAGGATTCGTTCGGCCCCCTTGAACACGGCAAGTTCGGCGCCTTCGACGTCGATCTTGAGCAAAGCGATCCGCTCGGTCGGCCTGAAGTAGTCGTCCAGCGCGATTGCTGGCACGGTAAGCACGGAAACGCGCTCGGCCTTTGCGTCGCCGTGGCAGAGCGAGGCGCCGGGCTGATGGCCCTCCGGCACGTAGAGATCCTGCGGGCCGGAATGCGAATAAACGGCCTTGGCTTCGACGGTCACGTTCGCAAGTCCGATGACGTCGCAGATGCCGGCGAGCGCGTGCGCCAGTTCGGGCTGCGGTTCGAACGCGATGATCCGTCCGTCATGGACCCACCACGACAGCCAGTAGATGAAGCTGCCCTTGTTGGCGCCGACGTCGCAGGCGATATCGCCTGGTTTGAGATGCTGCCAAATGGCGGTGAGCTCGGTCCGCTCGTTGCGTAGCAGCGCCTTCAGCGCACGAACCCGAAATCGGATGCTCGTGGCCGTAAGCCAGGCGCGTAAAATGCCCATTGGGTCAAAATATCCTCTTGCAGGCGTCAATGAACTTCAGGCAATGCCAAACCGTAGCCCGCAACCGGACTCGCTGCAACCGCGCGTTGCGTCCCTGCCAACGGTGTTCGAGGGTGCGCCGCGATCTAGATCGCGCCGATGCTGTTCCAGACCAGGGTGAGGCCCGACAGGAACAACAGGCCGAGCACGACATCGCCGAAATGCTTGTCGTTGAGGGCGTGATAGACCCGCGCGCCGGCCCAGGCGCCGATCAGCGTGCCTGGAAACGCCACCATCGCGAGCCAGATCACCTTGAGCTCGACGAGACCCGATGCGGTCTGCAGCAGCAGCGCGGTCGCCAGCACCGTGAAATTGAAGAGCTGGAAGATGCCGCGCCGTTCGTGCTTGTTCCAGCCGCGGATGTTGGCCCACAGGATCGGCAGCGGCCCGGACAAGCCGGCGAGGCCGCCCAGAATACCGCCGGCAAAGCCGATCGCGCCGTCGGCGATCCGGCCGCCGAACTTGATCGCGAGCGGCCGCTTGTTCAGATACATCGCGCTCGAAAAAACCAGAATCAGAACGCCGACGCTCAGCTTGAACACTTTTGGATCGGCCGTGGCGATCAGCATGGTTCCCAGCGGCACTCCGATCAGCCCGCCGATCAGGAACGGCCAGACCAGCGAGAGGTCAAAACTCTTCCACATCGACGGCAGCGTCGAGGTCTGCGCGATCACCGAGCAGATCAGCACCAGCGGCACCGCAAGCGAGGGCGGCAGCACGTAGAGCCAGATGCCGAGCGCCATCAATGCCGTGCCGAACCCGGCCAGCCCCGAGACGAAGCCGCCGGCCAATGCGCCCAGGGGCAGCAGGACGTAGGTCAGAGTGTCCACAGAGTGTCCTTTGCAGCGATCCCGAATTGTTGATCGCCATCGCCCGCATAGCACGGCTGCCGTCGTGCAAGTCAATCCGTCGCGCACGCAAGCGTGATCTGCGGTGTCGGGCGTTCGTGGAAGACGCGCCTACATGACGGTCGTACTTCAATGCCGGGGCCGATCGCCGCGATCGTGCTCACTGATCGGCCAGCCCCGAACGAGATGACGGAGAATGACGATGACCCGTACCAACGTCGCCGTTGCGGCTGCATTGTTGTCGGCAGCGGCGTTGATGCCGACATTTGCCCAGGCTCAGTTTTCGGAGCCCGCGGCCTATCAGGCCGCTCATCCTGACCGCGATGTGCTGAATGGCGGCCAGCTCACGCCCGCGGGACGCGCGGCCCGTGGCGAGACAGCGGCGCCGACCGAAGCCTATGCGGCTTATCCGTCAGGTGCGACCCCGGCCGTTCGCCCTCGCCACCGCCGTCACCACCGTTGAGAACAGACTAGACGATCTGCCTGGTGTCGGCGGGCTTCTGCAGCGCGCCAACCAGGATGCGCAGCGCTTCCGTCAATTCAGACCTGTTCCGCGCCGCTCCCAGCGAGACACGTGCCGCGTGCGGCGGTGTCCCGTCGACGATGAAGGCATCGGCGGCGACGACCGCCAGTCCATTGCGGAGCAGATGTGCGGCGACATCGGGCCGGCCCTCGGGCAACCGCAGCCACAGATGATGTGCTGCGGGCTTGGCCAGGAATTGGAAGCCTTTCAGGGTGCGCTGCGCGAGCTGTTGTCGGCCGACCGCCTCGTTGCGGATAGCGGTGATGATGCGATCGGCAATCCCGTGTTCGATCCAATGCGTCACCAGCGCGACCATGAGCGGCGCCGGCATCTGCACGGTCGCCTGCAAATATGCACGCATCTCCCGCTGCGCGTCGCTGTCGGGCGTCATCAGGTAGGCAACGCGCAGCGCCGGCGCGATGCATTTCGACAGCGTGGTCGCGAGATAAGTCCGCTCCGGAATGAGGTTTGCGATCGGCACGGCCGAGCGGTCGAGCAGGCCGTAAGCGTCGTCCTCGATCAGGATCGTGTCGCTATCGCGGATGATCTTCGCGATGGTGCCGCGCCGCTCGGGCGAGAGCGTCGTGGTGGTCGGATTGTGCAGCGTCGGAATGAGATAGACGGCCTTCGGCTCGTACGTGCGACAGGCCTTCGCCAGCGCTTCGGGCAGGATGCCGCCGTCATCCATGGCGACGCCGACGAGCTTGATGCCGAGCCGCACTGCTGCGGCCTTGATGCCGGGGAATGTCAGCGCTTCCGTCAGCACGATATCACCGGGCCGCGCAAGGTGCGCGAGCAGGTTGAACAGGATGGTTTGCGCGCCGGGAAAGATCACGAGCCTGTCGGCACGTGCATGCGGCACCCGTGAACGCATCCAGCGTGCGGCCACTTCGCGCTCATGCGCGCTGCCGCCGGGCGGCTGATAGTTGAGATAGGCCGTCAGCCCCGATTGCGCGCGAACGGCTTCCATCCCGGCGATGATGCGCTCGTCGAGTTGCGCCTCCAGCGGATGCGGCGGCACGTTCATCGACAGATCGATCGCAACGGGATGCGGCAGGTCGACCGCGCGACGCGCACTGGTCTCCGACACGAACGAGCCCTGTCCGACCCGCGCCTCCATGATGCCGCGTCGCCGTGCCTCGGTGTAGGCGCGCGTCACCGTGGTGAGATCGACGTCGAGCGCCTTTGCCAGCGCGCGCTGCGTCGGCAATTGCTGGCCGCGCACCAGCCGGCCGGCGGCAATGTCGGCCTCCATGGCATCGACGATGCGTTGATAGCGCGGGCCTGACAGCTCCGAGATTGTCGGGATCCAATCCATGCAATTTAGGCCCATATCCTTTGAATGTATGGATGCAAGACATTATTGTATGGATCGTCAAAAAGGAAGAGGTGTGGTCATGGCGACCGGTTCGATCTCTCTGGCGAAGGCTATGTGGCGCGGTTTCCGCGGCAGATGTCCGAACTGCGGCGAGGGCCATCTGTTCGGCCGCTTCCTGAAGGTTGCCGACGCTTGCGACCATTGCGGCGAGGAGTTGTTTCACCAGCGCGCCGATGATTTTCCCGCCTATCTCGTGATCGTCGTGGTGGGCCATCTCGTGGTGCCGGCGATCCTCGCGGTCGAGACCGCCTATGCGCCGCCGGAGTGGCTGCAACTCGCGGTGTGGCTGCCGGTGACGCTGTTCGCCTCGCTTGCGCTGCTGCAACCGACCAAGGGCGCCATCGTCGGCCTGCAATGGCAGGTCGGCATGCACGGTTTCGAGGCGGGCAAGCTGCGGCGCGAAGCCGCCGGGCTTGCGCCTGTCCTTGTGAAGGTGGACTCGCGCGCCGCCTGAGCTGGCGGCGTTTACATCGCGGGCGCGGCCGCTACACTCCATCGTACAAGCAAGAACGATGGAAACGCCGATGGCCGCACGCGAGAAGACTTTTCTGCTTTGTCACGGCGCATGGTCCGGCGGGTGGGCCTGGAAGAAGATGCATCCGTTGATGGCCGGGGCCGGTCACCGCCTGGTGACGCCGACCTATACGGGCCTCGGCGAACGCGCGCATCTCGCCAGTCCCGCGATCGATCTCGACATGCATATCGAGGACGTCCTCAACGTCATCAGATTCGAAGATCTCAGCGACATCGTGCTGCTCGGCCACAGCTATGGCGGCATGGTCGCGACCGGTGTCGCCGACCGCGCCCGCGAACGCGTGACGCAGCTGATCTATCTCGACGCTTTCGTGCCACGCGACGGCCAGTCGCTGTTCGACCTCAACGAAGCCGGCCGCGAACCGATGCGCAAGGCAGCCGCCTCCGGTGACGGCTACCGCATCCCGCCGAACCCGCCGCCACCGGATACGCCGCCGGCCGATCTCGACTGGCTCAACGCGCGCCGGGTCGCGATGCCGGTCAAATGCTTCGAGACGAAGCTGAGGCTCGCGCATGGCGAGCCGGCGATCCCGCGCAGCTACGTCTATTGCACCCGCATTCCGCCGGGCGACGTGTTCGGGCAATTCGCGGCGCGGACGAAGAACGAGGAGGGGTGGCGCTATGTCGAGCTCGACGCCAGCCATGCGCCGAACGTGACGGCGCCGGAGGCGCTGACGAAGGTGCTGAACGAGATCGTCGCCTAGCTCGTCATTCCGGGGCGTGCGCAGCACGAACCCGGAATCCATTCCTCAACCGATTGCGCCGCCCGATGGATTTCGGGCTCTCGCTTCGCGTGCCCAGGAATGACAGCATCTGATTGGCTGCGCTCGCACTCCGCAAATGGTGAGGGGTCCGATGCGGTCAGCATCGAACCCCTCGTCACTTTCTTAGTCTAACGCGTTTTCTTGACGCGAACCGGAAAACCACTTCGCTCGAAAACGCTTTAGAATATCAGCCGGCCTGTAAGCCGGGTTCTGTAGGGCACCGCCCGCTTGCGCGAACGATACGTGACGGCCATTCCTCTGGGACCGTGTTCGCACACGGCCTCGAGCAACCTACCCGGACGGCGGGCCTGACATCGCCCCGCGGCGTTATCGCTTTCGCGAACAGCCCGCTACGCCGTCCCTATTCGGTTTTGCTCCCGGTGGGGTTTACCATGCCGGCTCCGTTGCCGGATCCGCGGTGCGCTCTTACCGCACCTTTTCACCCTTACTCCGCGAAGCCCGAAGGCAAAGCGGAGCGGTTCGTTCTCTGTGGCACTTTCCCTGGGGTCGCCCCCGCCGGACGTTATCCGGCACCGTATGTCAAGGGAGCCCGGACTTTCCTCCCCGGCGGCCTTTCGGCACCTGCCGGAGCGGCCGTCCGGCCGACTGACGGGGCATGCATGGGGCATTTGCATCGGTTTCGTCAAGCCGAGATCGCCGCGCACCCCGGCCCGAAATATTTTATCCTGAAGATGTCGTCTGCTGCGTGCCCCGTTCGACTGGATGTCGGCGACACAGCCGAACAACAGGAGTGAAGCGATGCAATATCTGCTGATGATCTACCAGAACGAGGCCGAGTACGCGAAGAACGACGAGGCGACCAGCCAGAAGATCCTGGCCGAGTACCAGGCTTTCACGCAAAGCATCGTCCAGAGCGGCAACTATAAGGGGGGCGACCGCTTGCGGCCGACCACGACCGCGACGACGGTGCGCGTGCGCGACGGCAAGACGCTGATGACCGACGGTCCGTTCGCCGAAACGCGCGAGCAGCTCGCGGGCTATTACCTGATCGAGGCCAGGGACATCGATGCGGCAACCGCGATCGCGGCCCGGATACCCAGCGCGCGCATCGGCTCGATCGAGGTGCGGCCGATCTGGGAGCACGACAAGTGAGCGGCGGCGGGGAATGACCCCTTCTGAGATCGACAGGATATTTCGCGACGAGGCGGGGCGGGCGCTGGCCACGCTGATCCGCCTCGTCGGAGATTTCGATCTGGCGGAGGACGCGCTGCAGGATGCGTTCGCCGTCGCGCTGGATCGCTGGGCAGCGGGCGAGGTGCCGGCCAATCCGCGCGCCTGGCTCGTCAATGTCGCCAGGCACAAGGTGATCGATCGCATCCGCCGTCAGGCCGTCTTTCGCGGCAAGCAGGAGGCACTGGTGCACGAGATCGAGCTGAATGTGCCAGCCGCCGACGAGCCGCCGGCGATGCTCGACGACGACATGCTGCGGCTGATCTTCACCTGCTGCCATCCCGCGTTCGCGCCCGAGGTTCAGGTCGCGCTGACGCTGCGTACCGTCTGCGGCTTGTCGACCACGCAGGTCGCGCGCGCCTTCCTCGTCGGCGAGGAGGCGATGGCGCAGCGGCTGGTTCGCGCCAAGCAGAAGATCAGGCTCGCCGGCATTCCCTACGAGGTGCCGGAGCGCGAAGAGCTGGCGACGCGGCTCGAAGGCGTGCTCGCGGTGATCTATCTGGTCTTCACGGAGGGCTATGTCGCGACGTCGGGCGCAGATCTGATGCGCCCGGATTTCGCGATCGAGGCGATCCGGCTCGCGCGCCTGCTCGATCGGCTGATGCCGGATCGCGCCGGCATCAAGGGCCTGCTCGCTCTCATGCTGCTGCACGATGCGCGCCGTGCCGGACGCGAGACCGCGGCCGGCGACATCGTGCTGCTCGAAGAGCAGGACCGCTCGCTCTGGGATCGTGCGCAGATCGAGGAAGGTCTGCGCCTGGTCGACGACGCACTGCGCGTGCCCGGCTTGCCGCAACCTTATCTCGTGCAGGCCGCGATCGCCGCGCTGCATGCCCGGGCGCCGAGCTATGAGCAGACCGACTGGCGGCAAATCACCGGGCTCTATGGGGTTTTGCTACGTATCGGTCCCTCGCCGGTGATCGAACTCAACCACGCTGCCGCGCTGTCGATGGTCGATGGCCCGGCGCGTGCGCTCGATCTGGTCGACGCGATCAGTGCACGTGGCGGGCTCCGCGGCTACGCGCTTCTGCCTGCGGTGCGCGCGGATCTGTTGCGAAGGCTGGGTCGCAAGGACGAGGCGCGCGAGGCCTATCAGGCAGCGACTGCGGCGACGCAGCTCGAGCCGTTGCGGCGGCTGTATGCGCGGCGGGTGAGGGAGATGGGGTAGAGGTTCTCGTGCCCCGGACGCAGCGCAGCGTCCCCGGCGATGCGAAGCATCGTCCGGTGCGATGCGCTGCAGAGTCGGGGCCCATCCTGCCGCGAGTCGTGTCGCCCACTGGGTCCGGCTCGCGCTTCGCGCGTCCGGGACACGAGAGCGAACTGCGCGGCCACATCCTCACTTCGACGCGACGGTCGTCCCATCCGTCGGCAGGCTCGCCAGCAGCGCCTGCAATGTCGACAGCGTCGAGTGGTCCGCAACCCCATCCAGCCGCGCCGGGCGGAAATGGCGCTGGAAGGCCGTGACGACTTCCATGGTGGCGGCATCGTATTTGCCGGTCAGCGGCACCCCGTAGCCGTACTTGGCGAGCGCCTGCTGCATGCTCAGCACCTCGTCGCTGATGGTGCCGAGCATCAGGCTCTCGCCGCGCACGACCGGCGCGGGCGTCACCCAGTGACCGACCCCGGAATTGGCCAGCGAATGCCACGGAAATTTCTCGCCGGGGTCCTTCTTGCGCGCGGGCGCGACGTCGGAATGGCCGAGCACGCGATGGGACGGCACCTTGCGGCGAAGCATGATGCCGCGGCACAGCGCGATCACGGCGGCGATCTGGCGCAGCGGATATTCCGGGTAGCCCCAGTCATGGCCCCGATTGATGATCTCGATGCCGATCGAGCAGGAGTTGATGTCGTCTTCGCCGGCCCACGAGGAGACGCCGGCATGCCAGGCACGCTTGGCCTCGGACACGCATTGCACGATGCGGCCGTCCTCCAGCACGACGTAATGCGCCGAGACCTCGGTGCCGGCCGTGCACAAACGCGCCAGCGCGCCCTCGACGTCGGGCATGCCGGTGTAGTGCAGCACGATCATGTCCGGCTGCCGTCCCTTGTTGCGCTCGCCATAGTTCGGCGAGGGGATGATGTCGGAGACGATCGAAGAGTCCGGCTCGAACGTCCGCATGTTCGCCGCGGCCTTGGGAACCGGGAGAACGCGTTGACGCTTCGAATCAGATCCAGACGGGGTGGAGGAACCGGACGGCGGCATAAACAACTCAGGTCGGACGCGAATGGGCCAAGCCCTTCTCTTTACTATTCCTTTACCCTCCACCGCGCGCAATCGCGCGGCGCGGTTAACGGATCTATTTTGCGCATGTGTGTGGATGAAGCATCACTGCCGCTTCACCTTTTCGACTTGTAACGAGCCGAGCAACGCTTTCTTAACGCTAAGGGTCGTTACTGAGGGATGAAGAGCCGACCCGCGTCCGGAGGCGGCCAAAGCGTATTTTGGCTCGAAATCCATGGCTGCCCGACAAATTCCGCTGGGAACACTCGGTTTGCGGCCCGGGACGACCGGACTCGGTCATCATGCTGGACGGGGGCTTTGTCGTGGAACCGCCGCGACGCGGAATGATTCGAGGCGCTATGGGCTGGCACGCCCCCGATCTGGCTTGGTCGCTCGGCAGGCTTTGGGTCACAAGGTTTGGCACATGAGCCCCGCTGCTCATATCCCCGTGCTCGGCCGCGAGGCCATCGATCACCTCGCGCCGCGCGCGGGCGGGATCTATGTCGATGCCACTTTCGGCGCCGGCGGTTATAGCCGCGCCATCCTCGACGTCCCGGGAACCCGCCTGATCGCGATCGACCGTGACCGCACCGCCATCGCCGGCGGTGCTGATCTCGTCGCACGCTCCGCGGGCCGGCTGACGCTGGTCGAGCACCGCTTCTCTGACCTCGCCGAGGTCTGTGCGGCGCAGGGCGTGGACGCGGTGGACGGCGTCGTGATGGATGTCGGCGTGTCCTCGATGCAGCTCGACCAGGCCGGCCGCGGCTTCTCGTTCCGCCTCGACGGCCCGCTCGACATGCGGATGGGGCAGTCGGGCCCGACTGCGGCCGACGTGGTGGCCCGCGCCTCGGAAAGCGATCTCGCCGACATCATTTATCAGCTCGGCGAAGAACGGCATTCGCGCCGTATCGCGCGCGCCATCGTGGCCGACCGGCAGGAAACGCCGTTCACGACCACGCGTGCGCTTGCCGATCTCGTCGGCAGGGTCGTGCGCTCGAAGCCCGGAGACATTCATCCGGCGACGCGGACGTTTCAGGCGTTGCGCATCTTCGTCAACGAGGAGCTCGAGGAACTTCAGACCGCGCTGGCTGCGGCCGAGCGCGTGCTCAAGCCGGGTGGCCGCCTTGTGGTGGTCTCGTTCCATTCGCTGGAAGATCGCATCGTCAAGAATTTCTTGTCTGCGCGTTCGAAGACCGGCGGCGGCTCGCGGCATCTGCCGGAGGTGGCGCAAGTTCCGCCGAGCTTCCAGTTGCTGACGCGGCGGCCTGTCGTCGCCGGTGAAGACGAAGTCGCGCATAATCCGCGCGCGCGTTCCGCAAAACTGCGCGCGGCCGAGCGGACCTCTGCGCCCGCGCATGAGGACGACGAGGCATCGTCCTGGCCCAAGCTCTCCGACGTGTTGAGGGGCGGCTAGCGCATGCGCATCATCCACCTCCTCGTCATCGGCGCGCTGATCTTCGCGGCGGCCTATGTCTACCGGATCAAGATGGACTCTACGGCGCGCACCGAGAAGGTGCTGCGGCTGCATGCGGAGATCCGCGAGCAGCGCGACGCGATCGCATCGCTGCGCTCCGAATGGGCCAAGCTCGATGCGCCGCTGCGCCTGCAAGGCCTGTCCGACCGGCATCTGCAGCTCAAGCCGGTCAACGGCACGCAATATGATTCGCTGAAGAACCTGCCGGAGCGTCCGCCGCGGATGTTCAGGCCGGGCGAGCCCGACCCGATCGGGGCCATGCTCAACACCATCGAAGCCGCAAGCGACCCTGACACCGTGACGGGCTCCGTGCCTCAGCCCGAGGACAATCAATGAGCGCTGCGACTCCGGCCAAACCCATAGAACCCTGGCGGCAACGTCTGATCCGCAGCCTGCTCTACGGGCGCAATGTCGACCGTGCCGCCAAGGCGCGCGCGCGCGTTGGCCTCGCCATGCTCGCCTTCGCCTCGGTCTACGCCCTGATCGGCGGCCGGCTCGTGATGTTTGCAATCGGCGCTGACGCCCATGGCGCCCGCCGCGCCGCGGCGCAGGAGGTGGTGGCGACCGCACGCCCTGATATCGTCGACCGCAACGGCGCCATCCTCGCGACCGACGTCAAGGCGGCGAGCCTGTTCGGCGAGCCGCGCCGCATCATCGACAAGGACGAGGCGATCGAGCTTCTCACCGCGACCGTGCCCGACCTCGACGAGGCCGAGGTGCGCGAGCGCCTGAGGACGCGCAAGGGCTTCGTCTGGCTCAAGCGCGAGGTCACGGCGCAGCAGCAGCAGGCCATCCACAAGCTCGGCATTCCCGGCATCGGCTTCCTGCGCGAGAACAAGCGCGTCTATCCGACCGGCAACGAGGTCGCCCACCTCATCGGTCTCGTCAACATCGACAACCAGGGCATCGCCGGCATGGAGAAGTGGCTCGACAATCAGGGCCTCGCCGATCTCCACCGCGCCGGCTTTGCCACCGACCGGCTGCAGAAGCCGATCGAGCTGTCGATCGACCTGCGCGTCGAGCACGCGCTGCGCGACGAGCTGCTGAAGGCCAAGGACAAGTTCCACGCCAAGGCCGCCTCCGGCATCGTCTCGAACGTCAAGACCGGCGAACTCGTGGCGATGGTGTCGCTTCCGGATTTCGACCCCAACAATCCGAAGGAGGCGCACGATCCCGATCGCATCAACCGCCTGACCACGGGCGTTTACGAGATGGGCTCGACCTTCAAGGCGTTCACGCTGGCGATGGCGCTCGATTCCGGCAAGATCAATCTGAACTCGTCGTGGGATGCGCGCGGAAACCTGCACTACGGCAAGTTCACCATCCACGACAGCCACCCGCTCGGACGTTTCATCAACACCAAGGAAGTCTTCACCTTCTCGTCCAACATCGGCGCCGCGCGGATCGCGCTTAGCCAGGGCGTGGAGGCGCACAAGGCGTTCCTCGCCAAGATGGGCCAGCTGACGCGCCTGCGCACCGAGCTGCCGGAGAGCGCGGCGCCGCTGGTGCCGCGACGGTGGGGCGAACTGAACACTGTCACCATCGCGTTCGGCCAGGGCATGTCGGTGGCGCCGCTGCAGGCGGTGATGGGCATCAATGCGCTGGTGAACGGCGGCTATCTGATTCCGCCGACCTTCATGAAGCGCAGCGAGTCCGAAGCCGCGGCGATGGCCAAGCGCGTCATCAAGACGGAAACCAGCGACAAGATGCGGTTCCTGATGCGGCTGAACGCCGAGATCGGCACCGCCAAGACCGCCGACGTCAAGGGCTATTACGTCGGCGGCAAGACCGGCACGTCCGAGAAGGTCATCAATGGCCGCTATGCCAAGAAGCGCGTGCTCAACTCGTTCACGGCGATCATGCCGTGCGACGATCCGAAATATCAGATCCTGATCATGCTGGACGAGCCGCAGGCGATTCCCGAAACGAAGGGTTTCATCACCTCGGGCTGGAACGCGGTGCCGACCGGCGGCAAGGTGATCGAGCGGATCGCGCCGCTTCTGGGCGTCGAGCCCCGGTTCGACCTGCCGCCTGCGGACCGCCTTATTCTTGCAGCATCCAGGACAACCCAGTAATCAACGGGGTGGCCATCGCCGCGGCTGAGTCGGGATTTTCCCAGGGATTCGGCTTTCCGGCACGGCATTGTCGACTGGAAGACCATGAAGCTGTCCGCCCTGCTAGGCAATGACGCCGCGATCGAGCCCGCCGCCGCGGCGCTCGACGTCACCGGCCTTGCGCTCGACAGTCGCGCGGTCAAGCCGGGCGATCTCTTCTTTGCGCTCGCGGGCAGCAAGACCGACGGCGCGCGCTTCATCGACGCGGCGATTGCCGCAGGCGCCGTTGCCGTTGTCGGCGACCATGCCCCCGCCGGCGGCAAGGTGCCGTTCATCGCCGTCGCCAATCCGCGCCGCGCGCTGGCGCTGGCCGCAGCCGAATTCTTTCCCGCCCAGCCGGCGACCATCGCGGCCGTGACCGGAACCAGCGGCAAGACCTCGGTTGCCGCCTTCACGCGCCAGATCTGGGAACGGCTGGGGCATGCCTCAGCCAGCATCGGCACCATCGGCCTGGTCTCGCCCAAGCGCACCGTCTATGGCTCGCTGACGACGCCGGATCCGATCGCGCTGCACCGGCAGATCGACGAGATCGCGCGCGACGGCGTCACGCATCTCGCCTTCGAGGCGTCGTCGCATGGGCTCGATCAGTATCGGCTCGACGGCGTGCGCGTCTCCGCCGGTGGCTTCACCAATCTGTCGCGCGACCACATGGATTACCATCCGACCGTCGCGCATTATCTCGCGGCGAAACTCCGCCTGTTCCGGGAGCTCGTGCCTCCGGGCGGCGCGGCGGTGATTTCGGCCGATCATGAGTGCTCGGCCGAGGTGATCGCTGCGGCAAAGTCGCGCAGCTTGCGCGTGATGGCGGTTGGCCGCAACGCCGACGGGGCAGGTGAGGGCATCTGTCTTGCCGAAGCCGCGGTCGAAGGATTTTCGCAGAAGCTGTCGCTCGAGCATCGCGGCAAGCGTTACGCGATCCGGCTGCCGCTGGTCGGCGAATTCCAGATCGAGAACGCGCTGGTGTCGGCGGGCCTTGCCATCGGCACCGGCAGCGATGCGGTCGATGTGTTTGCGAGCCTGGAGCATCTCGAAGGTGCCAAAGGGCGCCTCGAACGGGTCGGTGAGCGCAACGGCGCGCCGATCTTCGTCGACTATGCGCACAAGCCCGACGCGCTGGCCAAGGCGTTGCAGGCGCTGCGGCCTTACGCGAAACGAAAACTGATCGTCGTGTTCGGCGCCGGCGGCGATCGTGATGCCGGCAAGCGGCCGATCATGGGCGAGATCGCGGCCGAGAACGCCGACGGAATCATCGTCACCGACGACAATCCGCGCAGCGAGAAGCCGGAAGCGATCCGCGCCGCAATCCTTGCCACGGCCAAGGGCGCCCGCGAGATCGGCGACCGTGCCGCCGCGATCCGAACCGCGATCGAAGAACTTGAAGAAGGCGATGCGCTGCTCGTCGCCGGCAAGGGCCACGAGACCGGGCAGATCGTCGGCGGCCAGACGCTGCCCTTCAGTGATCACGAGGCGGTCGCGGCCGCATTGACGTTGAGGACAGCATGAGCGGGCCCATATGGACGGTTGCCGAAGTGGCGCGTGCGCTGGGCGCCGCCGGACCGTTCCCCAATACTCCGATCGATTTCGTCACCCAGGACAGCCGTCTGGTGAAGCCGGGCAGCCTGTTCGTGGCGCTGAGCGGCACGCCGAGCGGAGGCTTTATCTCGGCCTTCGCCAGCACCCGCGACGGCTGGGAGTTCGCCGACAAGGCTGAAGCTTCCGGCGCGGTCGCGATGATCGTGCCGCACGAGATCGCGGGCATCCGCATTCCGCAGATCGTCGTCAAGGATACCCTGATCGACGGCCTCTGGGGCCTCGCACGCGCCGCGCGCGCCCGTTTCCACGGGCCGGTGATCGGGCTCACCGGCAGCGCGGGCAAGACCAGCACCAAGGAATTCCTGGCGGCCTATCCGAACGCCTATGCCAGCCCCTCGAGCTTCAACAATTTCTGGGGCGTGCCGCTCACGCTGTGCAATGCGCGCACCGATGCCAGCCTCTGGGTCGTCGAAATGGGCATGAACCAGAAGGGCGAGATCGCACGGCTCAGCGAATTGACGCGGCCGACGGTGGCGCTCGTCGTCAACGTCCAGCCCGTGCATCTGGAAAAGCTCGGCTCGCTCGAAGCCATCAGGCACGAGAAGGTGTCGATCGCGCACGGCCTGCCCGAGGACGGCGTGCTGGTGCTGCCCGCCGGGCTCAAGGCGTCGGAATGGAGAGGCAAGGTCGTGCGCTTCGGCGAGCATGCCGAGGTGCACGAGGTCGCGCACGCGCCGCATGGCGAGAGCTGGCAGATCGTGGCCATGATCGGCAAGAAGGAGATCGCCTTCAGCCTGACGCCGGGCGCGCCGCATCGCGTGCAGAATGCGCTGGCTGCGCTCGCCGCGATCCGTGCGGCCCATCTCGATCCGGCGACGCTCGCGATCAAGCTCGACCGGGTCGGCATCATGACCGGCCGCGGCGTCGAGCAGGCGATCGGCGGCATCACCGTGATCGACGACAGTTTCAACGGCAATCCAGCCAGCGTTGCTGCGGCGCTGCAAAGCCTGCAGGCCCGCAACATCACCGGCGGCCGCCGCATCGCGGTGCTCGGCGACATGCTGGAGCTCGGCGATGACGCGCCCAATTATCACACCGCCCTCGCCAAGCATCTCGACGGGATCGACGCCGTCTACTGCGTCGGCCCCCTGATGCGCCACCTCTACGATGTGCTCCCGGCCGGCAAGGGTCTCGGCTGGCACGACGATCCCGCCACGCTGAAGCCGGGCGAGGTCGCGAGCCTGCTGAAGGCGGGCGATGTCGTGGTTGTCAAGGGCAGCAAGAAGATGTTCTGGGTCAACAAGTTTGTGCCCGGCCTGGTGGCCGCCTTGCAGGCAAAGGCGTAAACTGCTTGGAAGGCGCCGTTCCCGAATCCCACCCTTTGCGGCGCGAAGCCGTCCGGTTTCCCGAGGTCGCGCGGCCCATGATGAAGACCAGCGAATGCGCATGAGGCACGTTACGACCATGATCAAGGCCCAGATCGTGCGTGCAAAGCGCCATAGGACCGTTTGAATGTTTTACTGGCTGATCGAGCTCTCCAACACTTTTCCGGGCTTCGGTGCCGTTCGCACCTTCCTGAACGTCTTCCGCTACATCACCTTCCGCACCGGCGGCGCGGTGGTCACCGGCGCGCTGTTCGTGTTCCTGTTCGGGCCCTGGATCATCGATCATTTGCGCATCCGCCAGGGCAAGGGCCAGCCGATCCGGACCGACGGCCCGCAATCGCATCTCGCCAAGAAGGGCACGCCCACCATGGGCGGGCTGATGATCCTGTCCGGTCTCACGGTCGGCACCGTGCTGTGGGCCAATCCGCTCAACCCCTATGTCTGGATCGTGCTGGCGGTGACGCTCGGCTTCGGCTTCGTCGGCTTCTATGACGACTACCTCAAGGTGACCAAGCAGACCACGAGCGGCTTCGGCAGCAAGCTCCGCCTGCTGATCGAAGGGGCGATCGCGCTGGTGGCCTGCTACGCGCTGGTGCGGCTCAACCGCGATCCCGCCTCGACCGCGCTGACGATTCCCTTCCTCAAGGACACCGTGCTGCATTTCGGCTGGTTCTTCGTCATCTTCGGCGCCTTCGTCATCGTCGGCTCCGGCAACGCGGTGAATCTCACCGACGGTCTCGACGGCCTCGCCATCGTGCCGGTGATGATCGCGACCGCGAGTTTTGCGATGATCGCCTATCTCGCCGGCAACGCCGTGTTCGCCGAATATCTCCAGATCAAATATGTCGCCGGCACCGGCGAGCTCGCGGTGCTCTGCGGTGCGCTATTGGGCGCCGGCCTCGGGTTTCTCTGGTTCAACGCGCCGCCGGCCTCGATCTTCATGGGTGACACCGGCTCGCTCGCGCTTGGCGGCATGCTGGGTGCGATCGCGGTCGCGGTGAAGCACGAGATCGTGCTCGCGGTGATCGGCGGCCTGTTCGTGCTCGAGGCGGTCTCGGTCATCGTGCAGGTGGTCTCGTTCAAGCTCACCGGCAAGCGCATCTTCCGGATGGCGCCGATCCATCACCATTTCGAGCAGCTCGGCTGGACCGAGCCGCAGATCGTGATCCGCTTCTGGATCATCTCGGTGATGCTGGCGCTCGCCGGCCTCTCCACGCTGAAGCTGCGGTGATCGCGGTGCTGATTCAGGATCGTCATTCCGGACGACGCAAAGCGGCGATCCGGAATCTCGAGATTCCGGGTTCGACGCTGGCGCGTCGCCCCGGAATGACAGAGGTGTGGTCATGATCCCCGTCACGTCCTTTGCCGGCAAGACCGTCGCGGTGTTCGGCCTCGGCGGCTCGGGGCTCGCCTCCTGCCACGCGCTGAAGGCCGGCGGTGCCGAGGTGATCGCGGCCGACGACAACGTCGAGAACGTCGCCAAGGCCGCGCAGGCGGGCTTCGTCACCGCGGACTTGCGCAACGTCTCCTGGGCGAACTTTACCGCGCTCGTGCTCGCGCCCGGCGTGCCGCTCACCCATCCGGTGCCGCATTGGAGCGTCCTGAAGGCGCGCGAGGCAGGCTGTGAGGTGATCGGCGACATCGAGCTGTTCTGCCGCGAGCGGCGGCGGCATGCGCCGAACGCGCCGTTCGTCGCCATCACCGGAACCAACGGCAAGTCGACCACGACGGCGCTGATCGCGCATCTGACCAAGGTCGCCGGCTACGACACCCAGATGGGCGGCAATATCGGCACCGCGATCCTGTCGCTGGAGCCACCGCGCATGGGCCGCGTCCACGTCATCGAGATGTCGTCCTACCAGATCGATCTCACGCCTTCGCTCGATCCTTCCGTCGGCATTCTGCTCAATGTCAGCGAGGACCATATCGATCGTCACGGCACGATCGCGCATTATGCCGCGGTGAAGGAGCGCCTCGTTGCGGGCGTGCAGGACGGCGGCACCGCGATCGTCGGCGTCGACGACGGCTTTTGCCGCGACATCGCCGACCGGCTCGACCGCTCGGGTAAGAACGTGGTGCGCATCTCCGTCAAGAACCCGCTGGCATCAGGCATCCATGTCGAGCACGGCAATATCGTGCGCACCGCGGGCGGCGCGCGCAGCGAGATCGCGGCGCTCGGCGGCATCGGCTCGCTGCGCGGCCTGCACAATGCGCAGAACGCGGCCTGCGCGGCCGCTGCCGCGCTCGCGATGGGTATCAGTCTCGATGTGCTGCAGAACGGCCTGCGCAGCTTTCCGGGCCTGGCGCACCGCATGGAGCAGGTCGGCCGTCGCGGCAACGTGCTGTTCGTCAACGACTCCAAGGGCACCAACGCGGATGCCACCGCGCATGCGCTGTCGTCCTTCGGCGATATTTTCTGGATCGCCGGCGGCAAGCCGAAGGCGGGCGGCATCACCAGCCTGACCTCCTTCTTCCCACGCATCCGCAAGGCCTATCTGATCGGCGAGGCCGCGCAGGAGTTTTCGGGAACGCTGGGCTCGGTTGCGCACGAGATCAGCCAGACGCTCGACGTCGCCGTCGAGCACGCCGCGCGCGATGCGGAAGCTTCGGGCCTCACCGACGCCGTCGTGCTGCTGTCGCCGGCCTGCGCCTCCTTCGACCAGTACCGCAACTTCGAGATCCGCGGCACCAAGTTCCGCGAACTGGTGCAGGCTCTGCCGGGCGTGAAGCCGGTGGTGTGAGATGTCGCGGCGACGCTGGATCGGGATCGGCGCCGTTGTGCTCGTTGTCGCAGGCTTCCTCTTCGTTGTGCTCGTTGACAGCATCATGAGCGGATTCGGCGCGTGCCGCGTCGTTCGCCAGCGCGCATTCGCCTCGCCCAGCGGAAGCCAGCTGGTCGTCGTGGTCTGGAAGTCGTGCGGAGCAACGGTGCCCGATAGTACGCAAGCCAGCGTCGTGGCACGTGGCCGGACGTTCTCGCCCGAGAGCACGCCAACCTTCGTCAGTGTGCGCGGGCATCTTGATGTTGTCGTCGCCTGGAGCAGCGAGCGGGCGGTCAGGATCGGCTTCATTCCCGGGCCAGAGCAGGTCTACAAGCGCGATCAACGCGCGGGGGATGTCGCGATCTACTACGAATAGCAGGTGGTGTGAGAGGAGCTGGCTGCCCCTTGCTCCGCTGTCGTCGCCCGGCTTGGATGCCCCGGTCAAGCCGGGGCATGACTGTGTTTTGGCGAGGCAGCGGACATCATCTCCAAACATCCGCGGTTCCTTAACCCTGCGGTAACCAACCTCGGCGACCAATGGACCCACCTCTGTCCGAAAGCGGCCGCCCATGCTCTCCCGTGAAGAACGCACCCCCTTTTCCGAGTGGTGGTGGACCGTCGACAAGCCGCTGATGGGCGCCATTTTGGGCCTGATGCTGACCGGCGTGATCCTGTCGCTGGCGGCGAGCCCGCCGGTTGCGACCCGCATCGGGCTCGATCCGTTCCACTTCTTCAGCCGTCACGTGCTGTTCCTTCTCCCGTCCTGCCTGGTGCTGCTCGGGGTCTCGTTCCTGTCGCCGCGGTCGATCCGCCGCTCGGCGCTGATCATCTTCGCGGCCAGCATCATCCTGATCGTGCTGACGCTCGCGATCGGCCCGGAGGTGAAGGGTTCGCGGCGCTGGATCACGCTGCTCGGCGTCAACATCCAGGCCTCCGAAATCGCCAAGCCTTCGTTCGTCGTCATCGCCGCCTGGCTGTTCGCGGAATCGACCAAGCGTCCGGAGATGCCGGCGACCACGATGGCGCTGGTGCTGCTCATGATGCTGGTCGCGCTGCTGGTGATGGAGCCGGATTTCGGCCAGACCATGCTGATCCTGATGGTGTGGGGCTCGCTGTTCTTCATCGCGGGCATGCGCATGATCTGGGTGTTCGGGCTCGCGGGTCTCGGTGCAGCCGGCCTGTTCAGCGCCTATCTGTTCGTCCCGCACGTGGCGGGGCGCATCAAGCGCTTCATGAACCCGGCCTCGGGCGACACCTTCCAGGTCGATACCGCGATGGAGGCGTTCTACAACGGCGGCTGGTTCGGCCTCGGACCGGGCGAGGGCATTGCAAAACGCAGCCTGCCGGACAGCCATACCGACTTCGTGTTCGCGGTCGCGGCCGAAGAGTTCGGCATCATCCTGTGCCTAGCCATGCTGGCGCTGTTCGCCTTTGTCGTGATCCGCACGCTGTCGAGGGCCTATGCCAATGAGGACATGTTCTCGCGCTTCGCGGCCTCGGGTCTCGCCATCCTGTTCGGCATCCAGGCGGCGATCAACATGTCGGTCAACCTTCAGCTCATTCCCGCCAAGGGCATGACGCTGCCGTTCATCTCCTATGGCGGCTCCTCGATCGTGTCGCTCGCCTATGGCGTCGGCATGATGCTGGCGCTGACGCGGCTGCGCCCGCGCACCGAGGTCGAGGCCAGCGGCCACGCCGAGGCGATGCGCAGTTACGCGTAGTTGCTCTCGTGTCCCGGACAAGCGAAGCGCAGATCCGGGACCCAGAGTGCCGTAACCGTGGGTCCCGGTTCAGCGCTGCACCACGCTGCGAAGGGCAGCGTGCTGCGCCGCGCCCGGGGCACGTGCACCCGCTCGCAATGACGACGCAGGCCCTGTAAAAGGGCGTTTATGGATACCTCCCCCTTGATTCTTCTCGCCGCGGGCGGCACCGGCGGCCATCTGTTTCCGGCCGAGGCGCTCGGCGTCGAGCTGATCCGGCGCGGCTTCCGCGTCCGCCTCGTCACCGACGAGCGGGCGCTACGCTACAGCGGGCTGTTCACCAAGGACATGATCGACGTCGTTTCGAGCGAGACCGCGCGCGGCCGTAACCCCTTGCAGCTCGCCTATGCCGGCCTCACGCTCGCTGCCGGCACGCTCGCGGCTTATCGGCTGATCAAGCGGTTGAAGCCCGCGGCCGTCATCGGCTTCGGCGGCTATCCGACGCTGCCCCCGCTGGTTGCGGCGAAGCTCGCCGGCGTGCCCGGCATCATCCACGACGCCAATGCCGTGCTCGGCCGTGCCAACCGGTTTCTGTCGGGCCATGTCCGCGCCATCGCGACGTCGCTGCCGGGCGTGCTCGACCGCGACCCGGCGCTGGCAGGCAAGACCACGACGGTCGGCACGCCGATGCGCCCGGCAATCCTCGCCGCTGCCGCCGTGCCCTATGCGGCGCCCGAGGTGAACGGGCCGCTGCGCCTGCTCGTGGTCGGCGGCAGCCAGGGCGCGCGCATCATGGCCGACATCGTGCCCGGCGCGATCGAGCGGCTCGAGCCGGCGCTGTGGAGCCGGCTTGTGCTCACACAGCAGGTCCGCGACGAGGACATGACCCGCGTGCGCGCGGTCTACGACAAGCTCAAGATCAAGGTGGAGCTCGCGCCGTTCTTCACGGATCTCCCGGCCCGACTCGCTTCCAATCATCTCGTGGTATCGCGCTCCGGCGCCGGCACGGTGGCCGAGCTCGCCGCGATCGGCCGGCCCTCGATTCTGGTGCCGCTGCCGGGCGCAATCGACCAGGATCAGTTCGCCAATGCCGGCGTGCTGGCCAAGGTCGACGGCGCAATCCGCATCCCGCAGACCGAGTTCACCTCCGACCGTCTCGCGGCCGAGATTTCCGGCCTTGCCGCCGAGCCCGCGCGCCTTGCCGCCATGGCCGCGGCCGCGAAGGGGGCCGGCCGGCTCGATGCCGCCGAGCGGCTCGCCGACCTCGTCGTGAAGACCGCCGGAATTTGATCCCTCCGCCGTTTAGGATCGTAAGGGCCTCCCGGCCCGATCGCGACGCGTGCCTGTCGAGGCCGCGGCGAACAGGAGCGAAGGACCCGGTCGTGGACGGCCTACTGATTCATTCCCTCTCGGAGTTCTCCGACCTCATCCTCGAGGCGCTCAGGCTCGCGGACGCGCGCGACATCGTCGAGATCGGCTCGGAATATGGCGGCATGTCGCCTTTTCTCGCCGCGCATTGTCGTGCGCGCGACGGGCAACTGACCACGATCGATCCGGCGCCGAAGCGCGAGTTCATGGAATGGCTGAAGGTCAGCCCCGACATTCGCCATCTCGCCAAGACGAGCCTCGAGGCGTTCGCCGACATTAACGGGGCCGACGCCTGGGTCGTCGATGGCGACCATAATTGGTACACGGTCTACAACGAGCTCGGCCAGATCGACGCGATCTGCCGGCGCGCCGGCAAGCCGCTTCTGGTCTTCGTGCACGACATCGGTTGGCCCTGCGGCCGGCGCGACTTCTACTACGCGCCCGAACGGATCCCCGCGGAGCATCGCCATGCCCATAGCTTTCAGGCCGGTGCAATTCCGGGCCGCGATGCGCTGGTCGAGGGGCGCGGATTCCGCGGCATGGGTCAGTTCGCCTTCGCGGAAGGTTTTGGCGGTCCGCGCAACGGCGTGATGACGGCCATCGACGACTTTCTGGCCGAGGCGCTCAGGGACGGCAGGGAGTTCGGCTTTGCCGAGATCCCGGCAGTGTTCGGGCTTGGCGTGATCTTCGACCTCACCGCGCCCTGGAGCGCGCCGCTTGCCGATCTCCTGCTGCCCTATCACCAGAACAAGCTCATCCGCGCGCTTGAGGCCAATCGCCTGCGCAACTATCTTCGGGTGCTCGATCTTCAGGACGAAGCGGCCGCTCGCTACCGGCCCGCCTGACATCCGCCGCGGCCCGTTCCCTTCGCGGATCGGAGCGGGGCCTGGCGGCCCCGGAAACCGGCCAAAATGGGGCATTCAAGCCGGAAATTACCGAACGCGACGGCCGGACCGGGCTTGTCCCGGTGCGCCCAGTCTTGCATGAAGTGGAGGAGATTCGCCGCCGGCCGGCTGCCTCAGGCGGAGATGCCAGGCCGGGAAGGATAGATAGAGACACAACCATGAGACTGCCGCGCGAGATCGGACCCATCCACTTCGTCGGGATCGGCGGGATCGGCATGAGCGGCATTGCCGAGGTGCTGGTCAATCTCGGCTATGCCGTGCAGGGCTCGGACGCCTCCGACAATTACAATCTCGATCGTCTGCGCAAGAAGGGCGCCAAGGTTTCGGTCGGCCACAAGGCCGAGAATGTCGACGGCGCCGAGGTGGTCGTGGTGTCGTCCGCGATCAAGCGTGACAATCCTGAATTGATGGCGGCGCGCGAGCGGCGCATTCCCGTGGTGCGCCGCGCCGAGATGCTGGCCGAGCTGATGCGGCTGAAGAGCTGCGTCGCCATCGCCGGCACCCACGGCAAGACCACGACGACCACGATGGTCGCAACACTGCTCGATGCCGGCGGGCTCGATCCGACCGTGATCAACGGCGGCATCATCAACGCGTACGGCTCCAACGCACGGCTTGGGGCCGGCGACTGGATGGTGGTGGAGGCCGACGAGAGCGACGGCACGTTCCTGAAGCTGCCGACCGACGTCGCGATCGTCACCAATGTCGACCCCGAGCATCTCGATCACTTCAAGACCTTCGAGGCCGTGCAGGACGCCTTCCGTCACTTCGTCGAGAACCTGCCGTTCTACGGCTTTGCCGTGATGTGCATCGATCATCCCGTGGTGCAGAGCCTGGTCGGCAAGATCGAGGATCGCCGCATCATCACCTATGGCGAGAACCCGCAGGCCGACGTGCGGCTGGTCGATCTCACGCCGATGGGTGGCGGATCGAAATTCAAGGTCGCGTTCCGCGATCGCAAGACCGGCGCCGTGCATGAGATCGCCGACCTCATGCTGCCGATGCCGGGCCGCCATAACGCCTCCAACGCGACGGCGGCGATTGCGGTCGCGCGCGAGCTCGGCGTGTCGGACGAAGCGATCCGCAGTGCCATCGCCGGCTTCGGCGGCGTCAAGCGGCGCTTCACCAAAACAGGCGAGTGGAACGGCGTCACCGTGATCGACGATTACGGCCATCACCCCGTCGAGATCGCGGCGGTGCTGAAGGCGGCGCGCGAATCCACCAACGGCAAGATCGTCGCCGTGGTGCAGCCGCATCGTTACACCCGCCTGCAATCGCTGTTCGAGGAATTCTGCACCTGCTTCAACGACGCGGACGCGGTTGTTGTCGCCGACGTCTATGCCGCCGGCGAAGCGCCGATCGACGGCATCGACCGCGATCATTTCGTGGAAGGCTTGCGCGCGCATGGCCATCGCGAGGTGGTGCCGCTGCGGGCGGCGCCGGAGCTTGCCGGCATCGTCAAGGGATTGGCGAGGTCCGGCGATCTCGTCGTGTGCCTCGGCGCGGGCAACATCACGCAATGGGCATATGCCTTGCCGGATCAGTTGAAGGCGTTGGGGTGAGCATGCCGATGGGAGGCTTGCAGCCAGCCGCACGGCAAACTGCGCTCCCTCCCCCCTTGTGGGGGAGGGCGGGGGAGAGGGGTAGCCACAAACTCCGATCTCGCTTGGGGCTCCCCCCCTCCCTGACCCTCCCCCACAAGGGGGGAGGGAACGGAGAGCGCTTGCGTCCCTCACGTGAGGTGACGACGTGACCTTTCCCGACATCACCCCCGCTCTCAAAGCGGCGATGCCTGACCTGCGCGGCCGGCTGCTCGCCAACCAGTCGCTCGCCGAGCTCACCTGGTTTCGCGTCGGCGGTCCCGCGCAGGTGCTGTTCACGCCGGCGGACGAGGACGACCTCGCTTACTTCCTCGCGCATCTTGCGTCCGACGTTCCAGTCCATGTCGTCGGCGTCGGCTCCAACCTCATCGTGCGCGACGGCGGCATTGCGGGCGTCGTGATCCGTCTGGCACCGCGCGCCTTCGGCGAGGCGAGCGCGAGCGGCGACGTCGTCACGGCAGGTGCTGCCGCCCTCGACAAACGCGTGGCGGAAGTCGCGGCCTCCGCCAATATCGGCGGGCTTGAATTCTTTTTCGGCATTCCCGGCACCATCGGCGGCGCGCTGCGCATGAATGCAGGCGCCAATGGCGGCGAGACCAAGGACGTGCTGATCGAGGCGAGGGGCGTCGGGCGCGACGGCACCAAGCACGTGTTCTCCAACGCGGACATGAAGTTCGTCTACCGCAACAGCGGCGTCGATCCCTCCATCATCTTCACTGCCGCGCGCTTTCGCGGTGAGATCAGGGATCCTGATGCGATCCGCGCGCGCATGGCGGAGGTGCAAAGCCATCGCGAGACCGCGCAGCCGATCCGCGAGAAGACCGGCGGCTCGACCTTCAAGAATCCGCCCGGCCATTCGGCCTGGAAGCTGGTCGACGCCGCGGGCTGCCGCGGCTTGCGTGTCGGCGGCGCGCAGGTCTCCGAGATGCACTGCAACTTCCTGATCAACACCGGCGATGCCACCGCGCACGACATCGAGGCGCTGGGCGAGACCGTGCGCGAACGGGTGAAGGCAAATTCCGGAATTGAGCTACACTGGGAAATCAAGCGGATCGGGGTTTCCGTGTGAGTGTCATTCCGGGGCTCGC
The DNA here is from genome assembly GCF_006658625.1 of Bradyrhizobium sp. UNPF46. Lineage (NCBI taxonomy): Bacteria > Pseudomonadati > Pseudomonadota > Alphaproteobacteria > Hyphomicrobiales > Nitrobacteraceae > Bradyrhizobium > Bradyrhizobium sp. UNPF46. The sequence continues at coordinate 158,360 of NZ_LFJB01000003.1, read as the reverse complement.
GACTTCGTCGCGCCCCGGAATGACGAACGAGAGAGATTACGGACTATGACCATGCGCATCACCATCCTCTTCGGCGGCTCCAACCGGGAGCGTCTGGTTTCGGTCGCTTCGGCCCAGGCGCTGCATCAGGCACTGCCCGAGGCCGATCTCTGGTGGTGGGACGTCGAGGACAAGGTGCATGTGGTGCAGTCCAAGCAGCTGCTCGAACATGCCCGTCCGTTTGAGGACGAGTTCAAGCCGGGAACGTCAGGCATTCCGCTGGAGCAGGCGCTCGACCGGGCCAAGGCAGAAGATCGCGTGCTGGTGCTCGGCCTGCATGGCGGACGGGCCGAGAACGGCGAATTGCAGGTGATGTGCGAGGCGCGCGGCGTGGCTTTCACCGGCTCCGGCTCGGCGTCCTCGCATCTCGCCTTCGACAAGATCGCGGCCAAGCGCTTCGCCGCGCTCGGCGGCGTGACGCCGCCGGCCAACATTGCGCTTGATGATATCGATGAGGCCTTCGCCGAATACGGAAAGCTGATCGCAAAGCCGGCACGTGACGGGTCGAGCTATGGCCTGATCTTCGTCAACGCCAAGCAGGACCTCGTCGCCGTCCGCAACGCGGCCAAGCACGAGGACTACGTGATCGAGCCCTATATCGCCGGCGTCGAGGCGACCTGCGGCGTGCTGGAGCGCACCGATGGCTCGATCATCTCGCTGCCGCCGATCGAGATCATTCCGGGCGAGGGCAATTTCGACTACGCCGCAAAATACCTCCTGTCGACGACCCAGGAGATCTGCCCCGGCCGTTTCGCGCCCGAGATCACCGCCGCGCTGAAGGCGCAGGCGATGCTGGCGCACCGCGCGATGTCCTGCACCGGTTATTCCCGCTCGGACTTCATCGTCTCGGCCAAGGGTCTCGTCTATCTCGAAACCAACACGCTCCCCGGGCTGACCAAGTCCTCGCTCTACCCCAAGGCGCTGAAGGCCGAGGGCATCGCGTTCGACGACTTCCTGCGCGGCCTGGTGGAGCTCGCCGGGCGGGGCGTACGGAATAGTTAGGACTGGTTAACGGCCGCACCGGCGAAATGGGCCGGTTTGGCGTCCAAAACCGGTAAAATGCCGGACATCGCAGCACAAATGCCTCACAGAGCGGGGCAAAATGCGCCGGACGTTAACGAACTTTACCTTTTGTTTACCAGGACGTCCGAAGGTTAACGCTGGCGGCGCATATGGCGCTTTGGCTGCCGGCGCGTGAGCTGTCGCGGGTGATGTCACCCCCGGCGCACGCTTTGAAGGGGAGTGGCTTCTTCTGCTGAAGACCAGCACCCGACCCGGCACGTCCGAGACGTCATGTTCGCCAGGATCCGCGCGATGTCGCGGGGAAACTGTTGACGAGCTCGTGCAATGGATGGAGCAGGAAGCCTCACCCGGTCCTTTTTCAGATCGCTGAGGCCCCAAGCTGACCTGAAGGCGGCCGCGATCGGAGCGGTCGTGCTTCTGCGCGAGTGGATGCAGGACAAGCACGCTGAGGCCCGCGCCGCCGCCAAGGACAGGATCAAGACCAAGGCCCGGGCCAAGGCCGTCGTCGAGCGCGAGCCGCCGCCGCGCTTGGTCGCGCTGGTCGAGCGCTATCTGCCGCGCCGGGTCGGGATCAGCATGACCGTGCTGCTGCTGATCGGCAGCTGCGGCTTCGGCATCGTCAAGGGCGGCCATCTCCAGGATTTCATCACGGCGGTGAGCGACGCCCGTAACGCGCTGGCCAATTCCGCCGGGTTCCGCATCACCTCGGTCGTGATCAACGGCCGCAAGCAGCTCACCCAGGACGAGATCCTGGCGATCGGCGGCGTCAGCGGCCGCTCTTCGCTGCTGTTCCTCGACGCCGACGCGGTGCGCGACAAGCTCAAGGCCAATCCCTGGATTGCGGACGCGACCGTGCTGAAGCTTTACCCGGGCCGGCTCATGATCGAGCTCACCGAGCGCAAGGCGTTCGCGCTGTGGCAGGAGGCCGGACGGCTCTCGGTCATCGCCGACGACGGTGCCGTGCTCGAGCCCTATGTTTCGCGCCGCTTCCTGTCGTTGCCGCTCGTGGTCGGCAAGGGCGCCGAAACCCAGGCCCGCGATTTCCTGGCGCTGCTGGCACGCTATCCGCAGGTCAATGCGGTGACGAAGGCGGCGATCTACGTCGGCGAGCGGCGCTGGAATCTGAGGCTGAAGGACGGCCTCGACATCCGCCTGCCCGAGCAGGACGTCGGCAACGCGCTCGCGATGCTGTCCAAGCTCGACAAGGAGGACCGGCTGTTCTCCCGCGACATCGTCGCCGTCGACATGCGCCTGCCCGATCGGCTGGTGGTGCAGCTATCCGAGGACGCCGCCAAGGCGCGCGAGGATCTGTTCAAGGACAAGAAGAAAAAGAAGACCGGGGATTCCGCATGACCGGTCTCGATCGCACCCAGACGCCGAAGACCCGCCAGATGCCGCATAAGCGCGGCGGCCTCGTCGCCTGCCTCGACATCGGCACCAGCAAGATCGCCTGCATGATCGCGCGGCTGAAGCCGTCTGCGCCAAGTGAGGCGTTGCGCGGCCGCACCCATGCGGTGGAACTGATCGGATACAGCCAGATCCAGTCGCGCGGCATGAAGGCCGGCGCGGTGATCGATCTCGGCGAATGCGAGCAGGCGGTGCGCCAAGCCGTCGCGCTCGCGGAGAAGATGGCCAAGGTGCGGGTCGAGTCCGTGCTGCTCTCGGTCTCCGGTGGCCGGCTTTCCGGCCAGCTGGTCGAGGCCGCCGCCGACATCCGCGGCGGCGCCGTGACGCAGGCCGATGTCAGCCGCGTCACCTCCACCGGCATGCGCCACGCCACCGGCGAAGGCCGCACCGTGCTGCACGCGCTGCCGGTCGGCTACACGCTCGATGGCGTCAAGGGCATCCGCGACCCCCGCGGCATGGTTGCCCACCAGTTCGGCATCGACATGAACGTCGTCACTTGCGACGCCACCGTGGCGCGGAACCTGATGTTGGCGGTGGAGCGCTGCCACATCAATGTCGAAGCCATGGCGGCGAGCCCCTATGTGGCCGGCCTGTCGGTGCTGACCGACGACGAGGCCGATCTCGGCGCTGCCGTGGTCGAGATGGGTGCTGGCACCACCACGATCGCGGTGTATTCCGGCGGCCGTTTCGTGCATGCGGCGGGTTTTGCGGTCGGCGGGCAACACATCACGATGGATCTGGCGCGCGGACTCTCCGCGACCATTGCCGATGCCGAGCGAATCAAGACGTTATACGGGACCGTCATCACCGGCGGATCGGACTCGCGTGAGCTGATGTCTGTGCCGACGGCCGGTGACGAGCAGGATCTGCCGCAGATCGTTTCCCGCGCCACCATCGCCAACATCGTCAAGCACCGTGCCGAGGAAGTCTTCGAAATGGTTCGGGACAAGTTGAAGGATTCGCCCTTCGCCTCAGAGCCCAACGGCCGCGTCGTGCTTTCGGGCGGAGCCTCGCAGCTCACCGGCCTCGTCGAACTCGGAACCCAGATTCTCGGCCGGCCCGTGCGGGTCGGACGTCCGCTCGGCTTCGGCCGGCTGCCCAACGAGGCGAAGAACGCCGCGTTCGCGGTGCCGGCCGGACTCCTCGTCTACCCGCAATATGTTCACCTCGAACATGTCGAACCGCGGCATACGCGGCAGCAGGTCAAGACAGGGACCGGCGGCTATTTCGGAAAGGTCGGACGATGGCTACGCGAGGGCTTCTGATGAATCATTTCCGCAATTCCCGACTTTCACCAACTCCCGCGGCCGCTGGCCGGGGCGAACCCACGCGCGCGTGATCGAGAGGCAAACATGACCATCAGCATCAACGTTCCTGATATTCACGAACTGAAGCCCCGGATCACCGTGTTCGGCGTCGGCGGCGCCGGTGGCAACGCCGTCAACAACATGATCACGGCGGGCCTTCAGGGCGTCGACTTCGTGGTCGCCAACACCGACGCGCAGGCGCTGACGATGTCGAAGGCGCAGCGCATCGTGCAGATGGGCACCGCGGTCACGCAAGGCCTCGGCGCCGGCTCGCAGCCGAACGTCGGTGCTGCTGCTGCTGAGGAAGTCATCGACGAGCTGCGCGACCATCTCTCGGGCGCCAACATGGTGTTCGTCACCGCCGGCATGGGCGGCGGCACCGGCACGGGCGCTGCTCCCGTGATCGCCAAGACCGCGCGCGACATGGGCATCCTCACCGTCGGCGTCGTGACCAAGCCCTTCCACTTCGAGGGCGGCCGCCGCATGCGCACGGCTGAAGCCGGCATCAACGAGCTTCACAAGGTCGTGGACACGCTCCTGATCATCCCGAACCAGAACCTGTTCCGGGTCGCCAACGAGAAGACCACCTTCGCCGACGCCTTCGCGATGGCCGACCAGGTGCTCTACTCGGGCGTCGCCTGCATCACCGACCTGATGGTCAAGGAAGGTTTGATCAATCTCGACTTCGCCGACGTCCGCGCCGTCATGCGCGAGATGGGCAAGGCGATGATGGGCACCGGAGAAGCCTCCGGCGACAAGCGCGCGCTGACCGCCGCCGAAGCCGCGATCGCCAACCCGCTGATCGACGATTCCTCGATGAAGGGCGCCAAGGGCCTCCTCATCTCCATCACCGGCGGCAAGGACCTCACCTTGTTCGAGGTCGACGAAGCCGCGACCCGCATCCGCGAGGAAGTCGACCAGGACGCCAACATCATCGTCGGCGCCACCTTCGACGAAGCGCTCGACGGCCTGATCCGCGTCTCGGTCGTCGCCACCGGCATCGAGCAGGCTGCGATCGCCCGCAACAGCCAGGCGACCTCCGCTCCGGTCGCGAACGCCGCGCCCCAGGCGCAGCAGGCGCCCGCAGCTCCGGCCGCAGCCGCCGAGAGCCGTCTCGCCGACCTGACCGCGCGTCTGCGCGCCGACAACCAGCGCCTGGCCGAACGCGCCCAGAAGCTGGAATCCTCGATCCCCGCAGCCCAGGCTCCGGCCGCTGCCTCGCCGATGGCGCCCCGTCCGAACGTCGAGCGCGCCGCGCTCGCCGCCATCGCGGCTGCCGTTGCTGATGTCCCGCAGGCACCTGCGCCGACCCAGACCTATGGCGACGTGACCGTGCGTCCGATCGCGCAGAAGCCGACCCTGTTTCCGGAGCCTGAGCAGGCCCCGCTTGCGATCCAGGAGCCGATGACGCCCGAAACCTTCATCCCGCCGCAGGCCGAGCGGGGGCCGAGCCGTGCGCCCCGGATGCCGCGTATCGACGAACTGCCGATCCAGGCCCAGGCCGAGATTCGCCAGGCCCGTGGCGAGGTCGAGGAAGAGCCCACGCACAAGACCCGGCTGTCGTTGCTGCAGCGCCTCGCCAATGTCGGCCTCGGCCGTCGTGACGAGGAGAGCGAGCCGGCGCCCGCCGCCCGCACCGCCGGTCCCGCGATGCCGCCGTTGCCCGAGCGCCGCCCGCAGAAGACCGTGGCGCAGCAGATCGCGTCGAGCGAACCGGTATCCGAATACGCCCGTCGTCCCGCCCCCCAGGGACTGGACATGCATGGCCGACCGGCGCCTGTTGCGCCGGCGCCACAGGGCGACGACCATCTTGATATTCCGGCCTTCCTGCGGCGGCAGGCGACCTGAGGATTGTTACAATAAGGCGGACGAAAAAGGGTCCCGGCAACAAGCTTGCCGGGACCTTTCCTTTTTTCCCCTGCATGCCGCGATTATGCGACCAAACAACTGATTTTAAATCATTAATTACGTATTCGGGTGTTCAGTAAAACTGCCGGAGACGGCCCAAAACCTCGGCGCAATTTGGTTAAGCCTTGGCGCGAATACGGCAGGTTTGGGGTAACAATCGGTAAAAAAGCGTGAGTTGGCGCTGTTTGAGGCAGTGACTATGGTTTGCCGTGACTTGGGGATACGGAGATTCGTAAGCGTCGGCGCTGGCCGGCCAAGCGGGTCTCGTATAAGTCGCAGTGGGTCGTAGTGGGGCGGGTTCCTGATGAAATTTAGCCGGCAAACAACGCTTCGTGCGCAAGCCTCCGTGGCAGGCGTTGGCGTTCATTCCGGTCTTCCCGTTACCCTGACGCTCGGGCCCGCGCCTGTCGACGCGGGTTTTATTTTTGTCCGCACCGGGCTCGAGGGAAGTGATCGCGAAGTTCAGGCGACGGCCGGGCAAGTGGTTGCGACAGATCTCGCGACCGTGCTGGGTGACAGCGAGGGACCGCTCGTCTCTACTGCCGAGCATGTTCTGGCAGCCTTGCGTGGCATGGGCGTGGACAATGCCACCATCGAAGTCGACGGTCCGGAAGTGCCGATCATGGACGGCAGCGCCGCGGCCTTCGTTGCGGCGATCGATCAGGCTGGGATTGTCACTCAACCGGCGCCACGCCGCTTCATCCAGGTTTTGAAGCCCATCTCTGTCGCAATCGGCGACTCCTTTGGCGAATTGCGGCCCTATGCCGATGGCTTCCGCGCCGAAGTCGAGATCGATTTTGCCAATCCCGTGATTGGTCGGCAGAGCTACACGTTGGAGCTGGTGCCGGAGCGGTTCCGCCGCGAAGTTGCGCGCGCCCGAACCTTCGGTCTGATGTGCGATCAAGCGCGGCTCTGGGCTGCGGGCTACGGTCGCGGTGCTTCCTTCGGCAACACCGTGGTGTTCGACGAGGAACGGCTCCTCAATCCCGAGGGCCTGCGCTACGCCGATGAATGTGCCCGCCACAAGGTACTGGACGTGATCGGCGATCTCTCGCTGGCCGGCCTGCCGCTGCTTGGCGCCTACCGCTCGGTGCGTGGCGGCCACAAGCTCAACCACGCTGTCCTGACCGCGCTGCTCGCCGATCGTACCGCCTGGCGGGTGGTCGAGGGCGAGGCGGCCCGCCGCACCACGCGTCCCGTGGGCGACGTCGGTCGCGGCATCGTCGGCGGCCGGATCGCTGCGGCCTACGGGCCGGACGTATCCTGACGGCCTTACCGTCGCGGGCATTGGCCGCGGCGACCCCGGGAAACTCCTGGTAACCATGATCGGCTAGCATTGCGGCAAGTTCGCCTTAATCCGGGCGGAATGCCTGCCTATCCGGTTGGTTAAAGATCGCTTTTCGGATACATCGGCGTGGTCGCATGGCAAGGCACCACGGTTACATTTCGCGCCCATGACGGGGTTCATGGGCTGGCGGGCACCGCATCACAGGGCGTCAGGGCTTAAACTCATGTCGGCACAGCGTATGACGCGCGGATATTTCCAGGCCTTGTCGCGAGAGGTCTCGTCGCGAGCCCGTGGGCTGCTTCAGGCCGTCACCTTCGTTCTGCTTGCACTGCCGCTCGCCGGCTGCGGCACCGGCTCGCTCTGGGACAAGTTCACCGCCAAGGACGACACCTTCGTCGAGGAGCCCGCCGACAAGATCTACAATGAGGGCCTGTACCTCATGAACGAGAAGAAGGACATGAAGGCGGCGAACAAGAAGTTCGAAGAGGTCGACCGCCAGCATCCTTATTCCGACTGGGCCCGTAAATCGCTGCTGATGTCGGCCTATGCGTCCTACCAGGGCGGCGACTACGACGGCTGCATCGGCGCCGCCACGCGCTACGTGACGCTGCATCCCGGCAGCCCGGACGCGGCCTATGCGCAATATCTGATCGCAGCCTCACATTACGACCAGATTCCGGACGTCAGCCGCGACCAGGCTCGCACCGAGAAGGCGATCGCCGCGCTGGAAGAGGTGGTGCGCAAATATCCGAACTCGGAATACGCGACGTCCGCCAAGGCCAAGATCGAGGGCGCGCGCGACCAGCTCGCCGGCAAGGAAATGAATACCGGCCGCTACTACGCGCAGAAGCGCGACTACACGGCCGCGATCAACCGCTACAAGACCGTCGTCACACAATACCAGACCACCCGCCATGTCGAAGAGGCGCTCTACCGGCTGACCGAAGCCTATATGGCGATCGGCATCGTCGGGGAGGCGCAGACCGCGGCGGCTGTGCTTGGCCACAATTTTCCTGACAGCCGCTGGTACAAGGACGCCTATAATCTTGTAAAATCCGGCGGTCTCGAGCCGAGCGAGAATCAGGGGTCCTGGATCAGCAAGACCTTCAAGAAAATGGGTCTCGGCTAGGAAATAGGGTTCCATGCTGGCGCGTCTGTCGATCCGTGACATCGTCCTGATCGAACGGCTCGATATCGAATTCGCCGCCGGGCTCGCGGTTTTGACCGGCGAGACCGGTGCGGGCAAATCCATCCTGCTTGATGCCTTTGCGCTGGCGCTCGGCGGCCGCGGCGATGCCGGCCTCGTGCGCCACGGCGCGGAGCAGGGGCAGGTGACGGCCGTGTTCGATGTCCCCAAGAATCACCCCGCGGCGAAGATCCTCGCCGAGAACGGTCTGGATGATACCGGCGAAATGATCCTGCGCCGCGTGCAGCTCGCTGATGGCCGCACCCGTGCCTTCATCAACGACCAGTCGATCAGCGTGCAGACGCTGAAAGCGGTCGGCGCCGCCCTGGTCGAGATCCACGGCCAGCATGATGAGCGCGCGCTGGTCGATGCCGCCACCCACCGCCGCCTGCTCGACGCCTTCGCCGGGCTGGAGAAGGACGTCGCCGCGGTCGAAACGCTCTGGGACGCCCGCCGCACCGCCAACACCGCGCTCGAGGAGCATCGCGCCGGCATGGAGCGCGCCGCGCGGGAGGCCGACTATCTGCGTCACGCCTCGGCCGAGCTGAAGCAGCTTGCGCCCAAGGACGGCGAGGAGACCTCGCTCGCCCATCGCCGCACCACCATGATGCAGGGCGAGAAGATCGCCTCCGATCTGCGCGAGGCGCAGGAGGCGGTCGGCGGCAATCATTCGCCGGTCGCGGCCCTGTCGGCCGCCGTGCGCCGGCTGGAGCGCCGCGGCGTCAATTCGCCGGCGCTGGTCGAGCCCGCCGTGAAGGCGATCGACGCCGCGATCAACGCGCTGGAGGAGGCCGACCAGCACCTCCAGGCCGCGCTCGCTGCCACCGACTTCGATCCGGCCGAGCTCGAGCGTATCGAGGAACGGCTGTTCGCCCTGCGCGCCGCCTCGCGGAAATATTCGACGCCGGTCGACGGGCTCGCCGCGCTGGCCGCCAGATATGCCGCCGACGTCGTGATGATCGATGCCGGCGCCTCGCAATTGAAGAAGCTGGAGCAGGCCGCGATCGAGGCAGACAGTCGCTATGCCGCCGCTGCCAAGAAGCTGTCGCTGGCGCGGCAGAAATCGGCGGAGAAGCTCAACAAGGCCGTCAACGCCGAGCTCGCCCCGCTCAAGCTCGAACGCGCAAAATTCATGACCCAGGTCGCGACCGACGAGGCCGCACCGGGGCCGCAGGGTTTCGACCGCGTCGAGTTCTGGGTCCAGACCAATCCGGGCACCAAGCCGGGGCCGATGATGAAGGTGGCTTCCGGTGGCGAGCTGTCGCGCTTCCTGCTGGCGCTCAAGGTCGTGCTGTCCGATCGCGGCTCGGCGCCGACGCTCGTCTTCGACGAGATCGACACCGGCGTCGGCGGCGCGGTCGCCGACGCCATCGGCGCCCGCCTGGCGCGGCTGGCCGGCAAGGTCCAGGTGATGGCCGTGACCCACGCACCGCAGGTCGCCGCCCGCGCCGACCAGCATCTGCTCATCTCCAAGGACGCCCTCGACAAGGGCAAGCGCGTCGCCACCCGCGTCAATGCGCTCGCCGCCGACCACCGCCGCGAGGAGATCGCGCGCATGCTGGCCGGCGCGGAGATCACCGCCGAGGCGAGGGCGGCCGCGGACCGGCTGCTCAAGGCGGCGACGGCTTAGGCTTCCACCGTCATTCCGGGGCGATGCGCAGCATCGAACCCGGAATCTCGAGATTCCGGGTTCGGCTCTTCGAGCCGCCCCGGAATGACTGCTCAATTGCAGATCGACTCGTATAGATCATCCCAGTTTGGATTGTCCTTTTCGACCAGCTGGGTTTTCCAAGCCCGCCTCCACTTCTTGAGTTCTTTCTCGCGTGAGATTGCCGAGATTGGATCGTCATAGGCCTCGAACCAAACCAACCGGGATATGTTGTATCTAGCGGTGAATCCAGGGACCGCTTTGATTCGATGTTCATAGACGCGGCGCACCAGGTCATTGGTGATGCCAACGTAGATTGCCCCATCGCGCGGGCTTGCTAGAATATAGACGTAATACGCCATAGCCCTCCCACGACTTCGTCATTCCGGGGCGCGAAGCGCGATCCCGGAATCTCGAGGTTCCGGGTCTGGTCCTTCGGACCATCCCGGAACGACGAGCCACAACTTTAAGTATAATGGCCAGAGCAGCAAAATCGAAACCGCCTCGCGACGTCGCCGATCTCACCAAGGCACAGGCCAAGGTCGAGCACATGCGGCTGGCGCTCGAGATCGAGGGGCACAACGAACGCTACTATCAGGAAGACGCGCCGACCGTCACTGACGCAGAGTACGACGCTCTGCGGCAGCGCCTCAACGCGATCGAAAAACGCTTTCCCGAATTCGTCAGCGCGGATTCGCCGTCGCAGAAGGTCGGCGCCGCGCCGTCCGGCCGCTTCAAGAAGGTCCGGCATTCCGTTCCGATGCTGTCGCTCGACAACGCCTTTGCGGAGGAGGACGTGCGCGACTTCGTCGGCCGCATCGTGCGCTTCCTGAAGCTCGATGACGACAAGATCAATTTCTCCGCCGAGCCCAAGATCGACGGGCTTTCGATGTCCCTGCGCTATGAAGGCGGCGAGCTCGTCACCGCGGCGACGCGCGGCGACGGTGCGGTCGGCGAGGATGTCACCGCCAATATCCGCACCCTCGAGGACGTGCCGCAGAAGCTGAAGGGCCGCAACATCCCCGACATCTGCGAGGTGCGCGGCGAAGTCTACATGACCAAGAAGGCCTTTCTTGCGCTCAACGAGCGGCAAAAGGCGGCCGGAGACACCATCTTCGCCAATCCGCGCAACTCGGCCGCGGGCTCGCTCCGCCAGAAGGACCCGACCATCACCGCCTCGCGCCCCCTCGGCTTCTTCGCCTATGCCTGGGGCGAGATGAGCGCGATGCCGGAGGAGACGCAGAGCGGCATGATCCACTGGTTCGAGCGCTGCGGCTTCAAGACCAATCCGCTGACCAAGCTCTGCCATTCGGTCGAGGAGTTGATCGCGTTCCATCAGAGCATCGAGGAAGAACGCGCCGAGCTCGACTATGACATCGACGGCGTCGTCTACAAGGTCGACCGCATCGACTGGCAGGAGCGCCTCGGCTTCGTCTCGCGCACGCCGCGCTGGGCCATCGCCCACAAATTCCCGGCCGAGCGCGCCATGACGGTGCTGCGCGACATCGAGATCCAGGTCGGCCGTACCGGCTCGTTCACGCCGGTCGGCAAGCTCGAGCCGGTCGGCGTCGGCGGCGTGATCGTGCAGAACGTCACGCTGCACAACGAGGACTACATCAGGGGCATCGGCAACAAGGGCGAGGTGTTGCGCGAGGGGCGCGATATCAGGATCGGCGACACCGTCGTGATCCAGCGCGCCGGCGATGTGATCCCGCAAGTGGTCGACGTCGTCCTCGACAAGCGGCCGAAGAGCGCCAGGGAATTCCATTTCCCGAAGAAGTGTCCATGTCCGCTCCACACCGATGTCGTGCGCGGCGAGACCGCCGCCGGCGAAGAGGAAGCGCGCGCCCGCTGCACCGGCGAGTTCGCCTGCCCCTATCAGAAGATCGAGCATCTCAAGCTGTTCGTGTCGCGCCGCGCCTTCGACATCGACGGTCTCGGCGAGAAGCAGTTGCAGTATTTCTTCGACGAGGGATGGGTGAAGGAGCCCGCCGACATCTTCACGCTCGAGAAGCGCAATTCGAAGCTCAAGCTGGAAGAGGTCGAGGGCTACGGCGAAATCTCGGTGCGCAACCTGTTCGGCGCCATCGAGAGCCGCCGCAAGATTGCGCTGGAGCGCTTCATCTATGCGCTCGGCATGCGCCATGTCGGTGAGACCACGGCGCTGGCGTTGGCGCGCGGCTACGGCTCGTGGGAAGCCTTCCACGACGCCTGCCTCAAGGTCGCCAAGGGCGACGAGGAGGCGATGGCGGAAATGGACGCGCTCGACCAGATCGGCGACACCGTGATCAAGAGCATCGCCGATTATTTCGGCGAGAGCCACAATCGCGGCATCGTCGAGCGGCTGATCAGGGAGGTCGAGATCGTCGACGCCGAGAAGCCGAAGAGCAATTCGGCGGTCGCCGGCAAGACTGTGGTGTTCACGGGCTCGCTGGAGAAGATGACGCGCGACGAGGCCAAGGCCACGGCTGAGCGCTTGGGGGCGAAGGTGTCGGGCTCGGTGTCGAAGAAGACCGATCTCGTCGTCGCCGGCCCCGGCGCGGGCTCGAAGCTGACGGAGGCCAACAAGCACGGCGTCAAGGTGCTGACCGAGGACGAGTGGCTGAAGCTGATCGGGGAGTGACCGCCGGCGCCGTGACCTTCCCCGGCCTCAGGCGATCCCGGCGGCCCCTGCCGATTGTTGCCTGGTCTTATCCGCGAGTGCCACGGATTGCTCGAGATCGTACAACCGCAATTGGTCGGCGAGATTGAAGCGCGCCGAGATGCAGTCGCCTGTGTCGGTCACTTTCGCCGCTTCCCAAGGACAGCCCGTCATACACAGCGGCGCGACGTGACAGCTCCGGCACGCGGGTTTGGCTGATGGTTCATACCCCGCCCATTGCTGCTTGACTTCGTTGGGCTGCGGCTCCGTCGCCGGACTATAGCGACCCAGCGCCTGACGCGCATCCTGGTGCGCTTCGTTCCAGCAGTTGAAGATGCCGCCGCCCGGGCCGAGCACGAAGCTGTTGTTGCTGTCCGCCGAGCAGAGCGCCCCGCGCTTGGGTTGCGGCAACATGGCCCCGCTGGCGAATCCCTTGCGGAACTTGAGGAACTTGAATTGCGTCTCGATGGCCGCGAACTCCTCCTTGGTCAGGATATCAGTCGCGCCGACCTCGTCGGTGTAGTGCCAGACATGGCCGAGATAGACGCCGACGTGGCGCAATCCGCGTTCCGTGAGCGCATCGAGCAGCTCTTCCAGACCGTCGACGTTTCGATGGTCCACATTCACGCGCACCAGGATCGGGATATGCCGGGCCGCGGCCACCAGATTGTCCAGGATGCGATCGAAGGTGCCGTTGCCGGCAAGGGTCGGTCGACGAATGTCGTGATGCCTCCGTGCACCATCGAGCGTGACCTGCGCATCGCCGAAGCCCGGAATACTTGCCAGGAAGGCAGCGCGTGACTCCGTCAGCAGATAGCCGTTGGTGATGATGCTGTGCCCGAACGTGCAATCGCGCTCCATCGCGAGCGCGTGAAGCCGGGGAGCCAGTTTTTCGATCACATCGAATGCGCCCAGCGGCTCACCGCCGAACCAGGTGACGTTGAGTGACGTCCCGGCTTCCAGCCGGGCGTCCACGAACGCCAGCAGATCGTCGATCCTTGCATCGTCCATACGGGTGTTCGAATGGCTCTGGAAGCAATAGCCGCATCCGAAATTGCATGTGATCGTCGGCGCGATAGTGAGGCCGAGGCCACGCGAGGCGGCCTTGCCGCCGTAATAGCGGTTGCTGATTTCGGCCTGCTCGTCGCATTCGTCCGGAATGACGAAACCGTTCTCGATCAGGGTCTTCTGAAACGGCCTGACGGGTTCGGGTGGGCTCCCTGTCGTCTCGATCGACGCAAGCAGGGCCTCGTAGTCGTCGAGCCGTTCGGCATCGAGCGACAGGAACGCTCCGGTCAGCGCGTTGAACGCGAGATGCTTGCCCGGAGCGAAGGATGAGGTCAGACAATTATAGGCCGAGATCTTCATTGTCGGTGTCGCCGGGCATGGACCGTCAGGTCGCGAGATCGGGTCCTGAGAGCGGACGGGATGACAGCTGCGACCAGGATCCGGCCGGCAGCCTGGACATCACTTCGGTCAGGGCGCCGAGTGTCGATGCCCGCGATTCCCAATGGTGGTAGTTGTTGCAGGAGACCTTTCCGCAACTCACACTTTGACACGTATGGTTGGCGCAGACTTTGGTCGAGCATGCTTCGGTGGGGCAGGCGCTGGACTTCGTGGGGCATGTGACGCCGCTGCAGCTTCCCGGCTTGAAGCCGGAGCAGTCGTGCGGGTCGCAGCCGCCGCTGGCGTACAGGACGTTGCCGATCCGGGCTTCTTCGTTGACGGCGGGGACCGAGATATCGAGACCGATTTGCTTCATCGCCTCGAGCATGTTGGCGACGTCTCGAGGATCGATTGCGCTTTTGATGTCGTAGCCGGCGCTGCGTTCGGTCATGACCTTCCTCCCTGCTCGAATCCGCCATTAGGCTCTTCGAAGGTCGGCCAGCCCGCATTGACCTGTGTCAACCCATGCGGGAGTCTATTGCCTGTCTATGCGCTTTGGTTGTGGTAACCGGGTGCTGGATCGGAACTGCCGGAGTCCGTCCGCCACTTCACATCACCCCGCTTTCTTCCTCTTCCGCCTGCTCGATCAACGTCTTGCTCACCACCAATTCGCGGCGGGGCACGACGAAGATCATCATGCAGGCACATAGCAGCGAGATGGCGAGGACGGCCGAGGTCAGCGGCAGCGTCGTGACGGAGTGGCCACCGAGATAGGCGCCGAATTGCGACATCAGCGCGCCGATGCCCTGTTGCAGAAAGCCCATGGCGCCCGACGCGGTGCCGGCGGCCTCGGGGCGGATGCTGATCGCGCCGGCGGCGGAATTTGCCATCACGAAGGCATTGCCGACCATCACGATCATCTGCGTGCCGAACAGCCAGGCCGGAGCTTCGTTCCAGCCGGCAAGGCTCCACAGCAGGTTCAACAGGCTGCCGGCAAGCTGGAGCGCGAGGCCGAACCAGATCAGCCTCTCCAGCGAGTGCCTCGGCGCAAAGCGCACGCAGAGCAGGTTGCCGACGAGATACGCAAATCCGGTCGTTGCGAACCAAGCGCCGTATTCGGCGCTGCTGCGGCCCATCTGCGTCACGACGATGTAAGGACCGCCGCCGGCGAAGGTGAAGATGATCTGCGAGGCCAGCACCTGGCACATCACATAGCCGATGAAGGCGCGGCTCTTGACCAGCGTGCCGACGTCGCTGCGAAAGCCGCCGCTGCCGACCGCGCGGTCGCGGCGCGTCTCGGGCAGCGCCAGTGCGATGCCGACGGTAACCGTAAGCGCGCCGGCCGTGACGGCATAGAAGATCGCGCGCCAGCCGAACGCGGTCTCGATCAGGCCGCCGGTAAGCGGTGAGACCATCTGACCGATCATCAGCGCGGCGACCACGAGGCTGATCATGGAGGCGACGCGGTCACGCTCGTAGATGTCGCGGATGATGGCCCGGCTGATCACCATCCCGGAGGCGCCGCCGAGCGCCTGGAAAAAGCGCGCGGCGATCAATTGCGGCAGGGTCTCGGCGAAGATGCAGCCGACGCTCGCCACGACCATCAGCGCGAGGCCGCCCAGCAGCACCGGGCGACGGCCGAATCTATCCGACAGTGGCCCCATGATGAGCTGCGACAGCGCGATGCCGACCATGTAGAGCGACACCGTCATCTGCGCGATCGAAATGTCGCGCCCGAAATTCGTCGCCAGCACCGGCAGTGCCGGAACCAGGATGTAGAGCGAGATCGGCGCGATCCCGGTCATGACGACCAGCAGCAGCAACACCGCGCGCGAGGTCGCAAGGTTGGTCGCCGTTCTCGGCGGCTTGCTGATCATGCCGTGCATAAACGTCCGTCTTTCGAATTCGAATCGACTGTAGCGCGCCCGCGCAAGACGGATATCGGCGTTTCGGAATGCGGCTATTCGGATTTTGGGACGGTTATGATGCGGGCACGATGGTGCCCGATTGGGCGCGTTGCTCGTGCCGTCTCCTGCCTCTGGAATACTGGATTCCCCGCCTGCGCGGGGAATGACAGCGAAGGCTAGGAACAAGCATTGCGCCAGTCGCGTGGCGCCATGCGCGCTATGCCGTCAGCTCCGCCGTCGCCTGATCGAGCCAGGCCTTCGTCGCCGCGTCCAGCGCCGGCCGCGCCTCGGCCCTCACGCGCGCGTGGTAGGCATTGAGCCAGTCGAGCTCACCCTTGCTCAGCATCTCGACCTCGATCAGCCGGCGGTCGATCGGCGCGAGCGTCAGCGTCTCGAAGGCGTTCATCGGCTTCTCGGCGCCCTTGATCTCGGCAGCGACGACCAGCTCGAGATTCTCGATACGGATGCCGAAACCGTCGGTCTTGTAATAGCCCGGCTCGTTGGAGAGGATCATGCCGCGCTTCAGCGGCGTGGTGCCGAGCTTCGAGATCCGCGCCGGCCCTTCGTGCACGCTGAGATAACTGCCGACGCCGTGGCCGGTGCCGTGCTCGAAATCGATTCCGGCGGCCCAGAGATATTGCCGCGCCAGCGTGTCGAGCTGCGCGCCGGTGGTACCGTCCGGAAAGACCGCGCGCGCGATCGCGATGTGGCCGCGAAGCACGCGGGTGAAGCGGTCGCGCATCTCGTCCGTCGGATCGCCCACGGCCATGGTGCGCGTGACGTCGGTGGTGCCGTCTTCGTACTGCGCGCCGGAATCGATCAGCAGGAGGTCGCCGGGCGCGATCCGCCGGTTGCTCTTGCGGGTGACGCGGTAATGCACGATGGCGCCGTTCGGGCCGGTGCCGGAGATGGTCGGGAACGACACGTCCTTCAGCGCACCGGTGTCGCGGCGGAACGTCTCCAGCGCCTCGACCGCGTCGATCTCGGTCAGCTTGCCGCTGGGGGCTTCCCGATCGACCCATGCGAGGAAGCGCGCCAGCGCCACGGCGTCGCGCACATGAGCCGTCTTCGTACCCTTGATCTCGGTCGCGTTCTTGACCGCCTTCAGCAGCGCAATCGGATCGCTGCCGCGCACCGGCTTGCCGCCGGCGCCCGTGATCAGGCGGCCGAGCGCGTCGGCCGCGGTAGCGCTGTCGAGAGCGATCGACCCGCCGCCCTTGGCGAGCGCCATCAATGTCGGCGCCATCGCATCGGGCTCGCGCACGTCGGCGGATTGCTCGAGATGGTCGCGCGTGAGGTTGGAGAGCTTGCGGTGGTCGATGAAGATGGTGGGCCGGCCGTCTTTCGGCACCAGCGCGTAGGACAGCGGCAGCGGGGTGTGGGCGACGTCGGCGCCGCGGATGTTGAAGGTCCAGGCGACCGCGTGGCTGTCCGACAGAACCAGTGCATCGACGCCGAGCTTGCCGATCTCGCTTCTGATCTGCCTCAGCTTCTCGGCCTCCGTGATGCCGGCATGCTGCAGTCCGTGGACGGCGACGGGGGCGAGCGGCGGCTGCGGACGGTCCTGCCAGATCGCGTCGACCGGATTGCTGTCGACGGCAACGAGCTCGGCGCCGGCCTTGGCGCAGGCGGCGGACAGGCGCTCGGCTGCCGCAAAAGTGTGCAGCCACGGATCAAATCCAAGGCGGTCGCCGGCCTTCAGATGCGCCGAGACCCAACTCTCCGGCGGCGGGTCGATCAGCGATTCCACGGCCCAGGCCTTTGCATCGACCTGCTTGGCGGCCTGAAGCGTGTAGCGGCCATCGACGAACAATGCGGCTTCCTGGCTCAGAACCACCGCGAATCCCGCCGAGCCCGTGAAGCCGGTCAGCCAGGCCAGCCGCTCTTCCGACGGCGGTACGTATTCATTCTGCTGCTGATCGGCGCGCGGAACGACGAAGCCGGTGAGCTTGCGACGGGCGAGTTCTTCGCGAAGTGCCGCCAGCCGCGCCGTCAATGCGACGCCGGCCTCCGGCTCCTCGAATGTCTGGAAGTGTGCTTCGAACATGGTGGATCACTTTAGGATCATGGGGACGAGTCCGCAATCTGGACGCATTTCGCGCCGCATCTGGCATGGACTGTGCTTGAATGGTTCCATTCGAATTGAGTGGAGTGAAGGATGCGGCAGTTGCGCTTCGTCCGGACAACAGGGAAATTCGAGCAGGTGGTTCATCTCAACGGCGAGGGGACACACGATGCCAGCGTTCACGTTTGAGAAGATTTCGCCGCCGGCGCGCCGCAGCCCGGCTGCTCCGGTACCGAAGAAGCCGCGCAGCGTCATCAGCCAGGTGATCGACCGCATTGCCGAGCGCCGAGCCAAGCGCAGCTTGCAGCACGAGCGCGCGCTGCGGCGGGACGATAAGCCGTCGGAATAGGCGGCATTTATAATGCCGTTGGGTGGGTAAAGGCGCTTGGCGCCGTGGCCACCATGTTTGCTTCATTCGAGGCCGAAAGGGTGGGCACGCTTCGCTTTGCCCATCCTGCGCCACCTCGCTCAATCCATCTTCCTCAACAACAGGCTGCTCCACCCCTCGATCCGCAGATGCTTCAGCGGCACGAGGCCGCGCGCGCGATAGGCGGCGATCACGGCGGGGGCCTGATGCGTCAACAGGCCGGAGAGGATGACGCGTCCGCCGGTTGCGAGATGCCGCGCCATCGGGCCCGCCAATTGCCGCAAGGGGTTGGCGAGGATGTTCGCCAAAACGAGGTCGAACGGACCGGCGCGTCCAAAGTCCGGCGCGGCAAAGCCGGTGGCACGGATCACCCGGACATGCGTGCCGACTTTGTTCAGGGTGGCGTTTTCAGCTGCCACGCGCACGGAGGGCAAATCGATGTCGGAGGCGAGCACGGCGCGGTGCAGCGCCTTGGCCGCGGCGATCGCCAGCACGCCCGTCCCGGTGCCGAGGTCGAGCAGGTTCGCCGGGCGGGAACTCTTGAGGACATGGTCAAGCAGCAGTAAACAGCCACGCGTCGTGCCGTGATGGCCGGTGCCGAACGCGAGCGCCGCCTCGATCTCGATTGCGAGCTTGTTCGGCGCCACCCGGTCGCGGTCATGGCTGCCGTGCACGACGAAGCGCCCGGCCGGGACCGGGACCAGATCTTCCAGGCTGGCCTTGACCCAGTCCTTGGCCTCGACGGTGTCGAAGGCAAGCGTCGCGGCGATCTCATTTCCTGCTGAAGTTGCAATGAGTTCGCGTAGCCATGCTTGATCGGGCGCGTCGGCGAAATGGAGCGTGACGTCCCATTCTCCGTCCGGGCGTTCGAAGGCCGCAACGGCCGCATCGCCCTCGAAGAACATCTCGGTGAGCACGTCGACGACGCGCCTGGCGTCGGCTTCACTACCGATCGAAAAGCTGACGCGATGGGTGGGAGAAGGCTGCATTCAAGGTTCCGTTGAGTTCAATTTTTGGAACTTTTGTGGCCAATTATCGCCACAAGTTGCGGTTCCCGGGTTAACCGGGCCGTAGTTTGTGTTCCGTACCCTTCCGGATGTTGAATTAAGCCAACACAGCTTGGAATTGAAACGGAGGCGAGTCTTGAAGAACATGATTCAGAAGTTCTGGTCGGATGAGTCCGGTGCAACGGCGATCGAATACGGTCTGATTGCCGCGGGTATCGCTCTTGCGATCATTACCGTGGTCAACAGCCTGGGCGTCACCCTGAACGACAAGTTCACGTCCATTAGCAGCTCCCTGAAGTAATTTCCGTCCTCATTTCCCAGCGGGGACACTTTCTTCATAGGCTGAGCCTGACGAGCGCCCGCGCGGGGAATTGCCTCCGGCGGGCGAGGTCGTTTTGGGCCGGTTCTCGCAGGCAGGCCGGTCGAATCTCAGTCCGAATTTGGTGGCCTGACGCCGCAGACGAATGTCTTGGGCGACGATCCGGCGCGCCCGTTCGGCCTGATCTTCCGCAATCAGCTTGGCGACCAGCTATTCATCCGCGACCGACGCCGCAACTTGCTCGCTCCAGCGGATATCTTTTGCGTTTCTATTCTCGTCGATCATGCGAGATACCACTCGACGTCCACAGCCTGTGCGCGCGCTATTCGCGACCCATCCACAGCTTTATACCCTCTTTATCCCGCGCCCTTTCCACAGCTTGATCCAGGCTTGTGTTGAAAGACGACGGTAGGTTTGCCACAGCCCTGCCAACAGCCTTTCCACAGCCCATCCACAGGCCTACCCACGGCTTTTGAACAGCGACCGGTGATCGCTCAAGATCACCTGCGCCGCGTTGTGGCCGGGCGCTCCGGTGACGCCGCCGCCGGGATGGGCGCCAGAGCCGCAATGGTAGAGGCCCCTCAGGGGTCCGCGATAATCGGCATGGCCCAGCATTGGCCGTGCCGAGAACAGCTGGTTCAAGCTCAGCGCGCCGTGGAAGATGTCGCCGCCGAGCAGGCCGAACTGCCGTTCGAGATCAAGCGGGGACAGGATCTGACGGCCCAGCACGCTCGCGGCAAAACCCGGGGCGTATTTATCCACCGTTGCAATCATGAGATCGGCGACCTCGTGCCGATGCTCGTCCCACGATTTTCCATCGGGAAGCTCCGGCGCGACGTGCTGGCAGAACAGGCTCGCGACGTGTTTTCCTGAAGGCGCCAGCGTGTCGTCGAGCGTGGAGGGGATCAGCATCTCGACGACGGGCTCTCGGCTCCAGCCCTGCGCCCGCGCATCGAGCCAGGCGCGATCCATATAGCCGAGGCTCGGCGCCAGGATGATGCCGGAGGTGAGGTGATCGCCTTCACCGGGCAGCGCGGTGAAGGAGGGCAGGCGGTCCAGCGCCACGTTCATGCGGAAGGTGCCGGAGCCGTTCTTCCAGTGTTTGATGCGCGCGAGGAAGTCCTGGGGCAGGGCGTCGGCTGCGATCAGCCGCGTATAGAGCAGTTTTGGATTGACGTTGGCCGCGACATATTTCGCGCGGATCGTCTCCCCGTTCTCCAGCACGACGCCGACGGCGCGGTCGCGCTCGACGATCACCTCGCGCACGCCGGCATCCGTGGCGATCACGACGCCCCTCGCCTTGGCGGCGCGCGCCATCGCCTGCGTGATCGCGCCCATGCCGCCGATGGCATGGCCCCAGACGCCCTTCTTGCCATTCACCTCGCCGAAGGCGTGATGCAGCATCACATAGGCCGAGCCCGCGGCGTAGGGGCTGGCATAGTTGCCGACGATGGCGTCGAAGCCGAACAGCGCCTTGACCAGATCCTGCTCGAAGCGCTCATCCAGCATCTCGCCGGCGGAGCGGGTGAAGAGATCGAGCAGGCTGCGGCTCTGCTCCAGGGTGAGCCCGCGCAGGATGTTGGCGGTCTTGAAGGCGTTGATGCCTTCGCGGACGGCCGCCGTGCCAAGACCATCGACGAGGTTCGGCGGCGCACGGAGCACGAACCGCCTGAGCACGTCGGCGATATCTTCCAGCTCGCGTGAAAACCCGTCGAGCGCGCCTGCGTCATGCGCACTCAGCCGCGCGACTGATGCCTTCGTCCGTCCCTCGCCGGTGAGGAGATAGCTGCCGTCGGGCGCGGGCAGGAAATTCTGGGCACGCCGCTCGACGATGCGCAGTCCCTGCTCGGCGAGGCCGAGGTCGCGGACCACCTGCGGATTGAGCAAGCTCACAGTGTAGGCCGCGACCGAATTGCGGAAACCCGGGTGAAACTCCTCCGTGACCGCGGCGCCGCCGACCACCTCGCGGCGCTCGACCACGCGCACGCGCAAACCCGCCATCGCGAGATAGGCCGCGCAGGTGAGGCCGTTATGGCCAGCGCCGATGATGAGGACGTCGGTTTCGGTCATGAGGATGCAAGGCCCGGTCTACCGTCATTCCGGGGTTCGCGTAGCGAGAGCCCGGAATCTCGAGGTTCCGGGTTCGATGCTTCGCATCGCCCCGGAATGACATCTGTATATCAAGCATTCCTCGCTGCAACATCACGAGCCCCTTTATTGCCCGTTCAGGCGGCTTGTGCTCCATTGCGCGCGTCCGGCGCCCGCCGGGGTTTGAGCCGGAGCTTCCATGGATTCGATCGTGCAACCCGCCGCCACGGAGCAGCCGTCCGCCTCGCGCAACCGGCTGCTGCTGACGGTCTACACCGCGGCGATCTTCGTCAGCGCGCTGCTGCTGTTCTCGGTACAGCCGTTGTTCACGAAGATGGTGCTGCCGCGGCTCGGCGGCTCGCCGGCGGTGTGGTCGGTGGCCATGGTGTTCTTCCAGTCGCTGCTGTTGGCTGGCTATGCCTATGCGCATCTGTTGATGCAGGCGAGGAACCGGATCATTCCGGTCGCGGTGCATCTGGTGCTGCTGATCGCGGCCTTCGCCACGCTGCCGCTCGGCATTGCCTCGGCCTATGGCGAGCCGCCGGCTTCGGGCTATGCGGTCTGGCTGCTCGGCCTGTTCGTGGTCTCGATCGGGCTGCCGTTCTTCGCGCTCGCCGCCAACAACCCGCTGCTGCAGGCCTGGTTCGTCCGCACCGGCCATCCCGCCGGCCACGATCCCTATTTCCTCTACGCCTCCTCCAACATCGGCAGCTTCCTCGCGTTGTTGTCCTATCCGTTCCTGCTGGAGCCGATATTCACGTTGCACACCCAGAACCGGTTGTGGACCGGCGGCTATGGCCTGCTGCTTCTCCTGATCGCCGCCTGCGGCGTGCTGCTGCTGCGTTCGCCGAAGCTTGCAGTGGTCGACGCGCGAACCGAGGAGATCAATGCGCCGGCGCCCGGCCTCGTGATGCGGCTGCGCTGGATCTTCCTGGCCGCGGTGCCGTCCGGCCTGCTCATCGCCGTCACCGCGCACATCTCGACCGACGTCGCGGCGGCGCCGCTGCTCTGGGTGCTGCCGCTGTCGCTGTATCTGCTCACCTGGGTGGTGGTGTTCCAGTCGCGGCCGCTATTGCCGCACACATGGATGCTGATGCTCCAGCCGGTCGCGATCGCGGGCGTCGTCGTGCTGCTCGCTTTCGGCGGCGAGCAGAATTTGCTGCTGACGCTCGGCGGTCATCAACTCTGCTTCTTCGTCATCGCCATGGCTTGCCATGGCGAGCTGGCGCGGACGCGGCCGGCTGCCAAATATCTCACCGGATTCTATGTCGCGCTGTCGTTCGGCGGCATGGTCGGCGGCCTCTTTGCCGGCCTCGTCGCGCCCTTCACGTTCTCCTGGATCGCTGAATATCCGATCCTGATCGCGTTCGCCGCGCTGTGCCGCCCGCCCACGAACGAGCGCCTCGCCGGCATCGTCAAATGGTACTGGCTGGCGCTCGCCGCGCTCGCGGTGGCGCTCGTTGCGCCGTCCTACACCACGGGCAACCTCTCGACCTGGTTCGAGGATCACCGCGTCTGGGTCGCAGGCTCGGTCGGCGTGCTCGCCGCGCTGCTGACACTGGCGCTCAATGTGAGCCGCTGGAAGATTTTTGCCACCGTCGCGTTGGCGCTGGCATTGATCCGGATCTATCCGGCGGACGAGGGCCGCGTCACCACCGTGCGCAGCTTCTTCGGCGTGCACAAGATCGTGGAGACGCCCGGCGGCTATTTCCACGTGCTGATGCACGGCACGACTATCCACGGCGCCGAGCGCTTCCGCAACAATGACGGCACCCCGGTCACCCGCCGGCCCGAGCCGATCACCTATTATCACAAGGACGGCGGCATCGGTCAGGCCGTCAGCGCGATCCGCGAGCGCAAGGGCGCGCCGCTCAAGGTCGCGGCGATCGGCGTCGGATCGGGCACGCTCGCCTGCGCCGCCGAGCCCGGCGAAGACTGGAAATTCTTCGAGATCGACCAGTCGATGGTGGATGCCGCGCGCGACCCCAAGAATTTCCGCTACATCTCGAGCTGCCTGCCGGACCTGAAGCCTGTGATCGGCGATGCGCGCCTCACCTTCGCCAAGGAGCCGGACGGCGCTTACGATCTCATCATCGTCGATGCCTATTCGTCCGATGCGATCCCGATCCATCTCGCCACTGAAGAGGCGATGAAGATCTACAAGGACAAGCTTGCCCCGCATGGCGCCGTGGTGATGCATGTGTCCAACCGCCACCTCGATCTCGAGACTGTCGTGGTCGGCATCGCCGACGCCAATGATCTCAAGAGCTGGGTCTTCAACGAGGATTCCGGGCGAGATGCGGACTATATCTTCTCGACCGACGTCGTCATCTCCGCGCGCGAGGACGCCGACATCGGCCGGCTCGCCGCCTCCAAGTCATGGGAGCAGACTGAAGCCGACGACAGGGTCCGGGTGTGGACCGACGACTACTCCAACATCCTCGGCGCGCTGTACCGGCGCTTGCGGGACGGGGAGTGATGCTCCGTAGCCCGGATGGAGCGTAAGCGTAATCCGGGATTGCGTCCAACGTGCGAGCGGCCCCGGATTGCGCTCCGCTCCATCCGGGCTACAAGGCGGCGGGACGCTACGGCGCCACAGGCGTCCCCGCGGGCAGCGCAATTCCCTTCTCGCCCGCGACCTCGCGCAACAGGTCTGGCCTGTCCGAGATGATCCCGTCAACGCCGAACTCGATCATCCGGGCCATGTCGTCACGCTTGTTGACCGTCCAGACCACCACGCGCAGTCCGAGCGCATGGGCTTCGGAAACAAGCGTCGCGGTCACATCGCCGAAATAGGGCGACCAGATCGCGCCGCCCGCAGACTTGATCGTCCGCGGCAGCGAGCCGCCGTGATCGGCCGGGCTGAAACCCGCCGTCCAGCTGGTCGCTTTGTCGAGCGCGATGGTTGGAGCCGAGCCGCGCTGCAGCGTCAGGTACACCGTCGGAATTTTCGGCGCCTGCTGCTGGACGAGCTGCAAGGTCTGCCAGTCGAAGGACTGGACCATGACGCGGTCCGAGAATCTTTCGGCCTCGATCCGTCCCAGTAACTTCGAGACGAAGCCTTGCGGATCGAGTGTCTCGTCCGGACGGTTTGGATCGATCTTGGTCTCGATGTTGAAGCGCACATTTGTATTGCCGGATTTGCGCACCAAGGCGAACAGCTCGCTCAGGGTGGGAATGCGCGTCCCCGGCAGGGCGCGCTGGTCCGGGAATTGTTTCGCATAGGCGCTGTCCGGCCGGATCTGGCCGACGTCATAGGCCCTGATCTCGTCCAGCCGCAATTTCAGGAAGGGCGTGCCGGGCGGAGCAATGTAGGCGCCGCCCGCATCCCGTGCCAGATCCGGATTGAGCCCGCGCTCATGTGAAACGACGATCTCGCCGTCCGCGGTCACGCCGACGTCGAGCTCCAGCGTGTCCACGCCCATCGACAGCGCGTTGGCGAAGGCCGGCAGAGTGTTCTCCGGTAACAACGCGCGTCCGCCGCGATGCGCCTCGATGTCAAATCCCATCGTTTGTCCTGCGATGGCTTTTCCTGCGATGGCTTGGCCCGCAGTGAGAACCGAGAGCACGGTCAGAATGGTCGTGGTGCGTGACGGCATCGGGGTTCGCAGCGCTCGAGAAGATAGCAGCTTATGAAATCTTTGCGCGCTTCGTCCAGTCTCGCGGTTGACGGCGGCCGCGGAAGGCGGAAACTGCGCGGCAAAAATAAGGTTCAGGGAGCCACTCACATGCGGCTGGTCTTCATCGCAACAATGGCGGTTCTCATGGTCGGACAGGCGGCAGCCAGGGATGTGCTTTCGGGCGCGAGCCTCTATGAAGACGTGTCGCGCTATGCCTCATTCGGCCTGCACCGCTTCGGCTCGACCGGCGATCGCGCGACCGCGGACTGGATCGCCGGCGAGATGAAGCGGGCGGGTTTCGACGTCAGCTTTCAGCCCGTCGTGCTCGGCCGGCAATATGTCGTCGAGCAGGCCAGCGCCGAAGTTGCCGGCACGACGGTTGAAGCGACACCATTCTGGTGGCCGCCGGAGGATCGGGCGAGCTTCCATTTGTCCGCGCCGCTCGCACGCGACAGCGATGTCGCCGGCAAGATCCTGTTGCTCGATCTGCCGTTCGATCGCGGCGCCTATCTGGGGCCGACCCATCGTGCCGCCATCAACGAAGCGGTAGCGAAGAAGCCGGCGGCGATCCTGCTGATGATCGGCAACCCCGCCGACGATCGCTTCGCCTACAACGTCACGCAGGAGGATTCGCCCTGGCCGGTGCCGGTGATGGTGGTCGGCGCCAAGTCGCGCGCGGAGTTCGAGCGCGCGCTCGCCGCAGGCATGCCTGTCACCTTCGACGTCAAGGGCCATTACGAGCGCGATGTCGCCGGCCGGAACGTGCTTGCGGAGATCGGAGCCGGCCGCGGCCCGACCATCGTCGTCTCCACGCCGATGACCGGTTGGTATTCCTGCGTCTGCGAGCGCGGTCCCGGAATCGCCAACTTTCTCGCGCTGGCGCGCACCGCTACTGCCGAGAAATGGCCGGCGCATCTCGTCTTCATCGCCACCGCCGGCCACGAGATCGGCCATGGCGGCATGGAGCTGTTCTTGAAAAAGGGGGCGCCGGCGCCGAAGGACACGCTGGCGTGGATTCATTTCGGATCGTCGAACGCGTGCTACGCCTTTGCGGAAGGCGTCCGCACCGACCGGCCCGAGGAAGAGCGCTATCTCGTGCTCAGCAAGTCCGCCGTCGCTCTGACCGACGAGGCCTTCGCCAGGGTCGCGGCGAAGCGCCTGGTGACGGAGAAACAGGCGGTCGGCGAGTTGCGCGACGTGCACGCGGCGGGCTACGCCAATTTCCTCGGCATGGCCGGCCGGCATCGCACGTTCCATACGCCGTCGGATGATCTCGGCGCGACCGGGCCCGAGATCCTCGAGCCCGTCGCGCGGGCCTTCGTCGATGCGGCGCGAAAGATCGTCGAACGCGGCGATGCCGCGTTCAGATAGCCTCAGTTCTGGTAGTAGTAGTTGCGCGGCTGATAGTACTGGCGAGGCTGCTGCTGCTGATAATAGTAGCCCTGCTGCCCGTAGCCCTGGTCGTAGGTTGGCTGCGGCAGTTGCTGATAGGCCTGCGTGCCGTAGGGGCGCGTGATCGAGCGCGGTGCCGGATAACGCGCGCCGGTGTCGGTGCCGTCGGCCGGATAGATGTAGCTGTCGTCCTGCGGCATGTACCGGCGGGCGGGCTGTGCCGGCGGCGTCAGGTTCACGGGATCGCCGGTGGTGGCGTATTGCTCTTCGGCAGGCTGCTGCGGAGCGCGGGCCACCGCGTTGTTGGTGCGGCCGCGCGGATTGCGCGCCAGCGCCACCTGCGCCGAGCCGGTCAACGTCACCGTGGTGTTGAGCACGCCCTGCTGCTGCACGAGGGCATAGAGCGTCGAGGCATTCTGACGCGACAGCCGCACGCAGCCGTGCGAGGCCGGCGAGCCGAGCCGGCCGACCGAGTCCGTGCCGTGGATGGCGTGCCCGACCTTGGTAAAGAAGATCGCGTGCGGCATCGGCGCGTCGTCGAATTCCTTGGAGTAGTGATCCTCCTCCATGCGGAAGGTGCGGAACGAGCCGTTCGGCGTTTCGCGCGAGGGGATGCCGGTCGACACCGGCCAGTGATAGCGCGCGACGCCGTCGACCGCGACGGTCATCTGCTGATTATCCTTGTCGACGGTGATCTCGACCTTGGCCTGCGCGCTGCCTGCGCCGAGTAGCATCAGGGATGTGAAAGCAATGAAAAATGGACGCATCTGGAAACGCATTTGAGTTCTGGCTCCGGCCTGTTCACATAAGGCGCCGCGGCTCTCCGTCCCCCGGCCTGCAATATGCCTGCAATCCGGCTTCCGTTCCAGCAGCTTGCAAAGGTAACCTTCCGGCCATCGTTAACGTGATGCCTGACGTAAGCAAGGCCGCTTTGTGCCGCGCGGCGGGCGCCGGTACTGACATTTTCGCGAGCGCGCGCGTTCACAACGCCGACAATTCGTCACAATGGCGCAACCATTCGGCCGCTCGGTGCGTTGATGATGGTCACCCCTGGCGCGTGGCCGCTGCCACTCGCTTCCCTCCAGGCCTTTCCCCGAGACCGAAAATGAACAAAGCCCATATCGCCGCTGCCAAGCTGCCGGCCAGCTTGCCCGGCCGCCTGTTGTTCGCGGCCGCCACCCTCTTGCTCGCGCTGTTGGTGTTGCCGCATCCCGGCCACGCCCAAGGCATCGTGCGCGGCGCCCAAGAAGGCTCCTATGAAGGCAACCGCATCGCCGGCCCCGTGGGCGGTGCGGTCGGAGGCGTCGTTGGTGCCGGTGTCGGCGGCGCCGTTGGCGCAGTCGAAGGTGCGCTCGGCATTCCCCACCGTCATTACCGCCGCTGCCGCGGCTACTACGACGGCTACCACCGCTTCCATTGCTATCGGTGAGTCTTCGGTCGTCATTCCGGGCTCGCCCTTCGGGCGCGCCGGAATGACAGCCATCAGTTCTTCAGCCGGTACCCCGTGCGGAAAATCCACCAGATCACGACCAGGCAGATCACCAGAAAGGCAATCGTCATCCCGATGCTGACGGCGACGCTGACGTCGGCGATCTCGTAAAAACTCCAGCGGAAGCCGGAGATCAGATAGACGACCGGGTTGAGCAGCGCGACCGTGCGCCAGGCGGGCGGCAGCATGTCGATGGAATAGAAGCTGCCGCCGAGGAAGGTCAGCGGCGTCACCACCAGCATCGGGATCATCTGCAGCTTCTCGAAGCCGTCGGCCCAGATGCCGATGATGAAGCCGAACAGGCTGAACGTCACCGCCGTCAGCACCAGGAAGGCCAGCATCCAGACTGGATGGTGGATGTGCAGCGGCACGAACAGGCCGGCGGTGGCCAGGATGATGAGGCCCAAAATGATCGACTTGGTCGCGGCGGCGCCGACATAGCCGAGCACGATCTCGAAATAGGAGATCGGCGCCGACAGGATCTCGTAGATCGTGCCGGTGAATTTCGGGAAGTAGATGCCGAACGAGGCGTTGGCGATGCTCTGTGTCAGCACCGAGAGCATGATCAGGCCCGGCACGATGAAGGTGCCGTAGCTGACGCCCTCGACCTGGCTGATGCGCGAGCCGATCGCGGCGCCGAACACCACGAAATACAACGAGGTGGAGACCACCGGCGAGACGATGCTTTGCAGCAGCGTGCGCCAGGTGCGCGCCATTTCGAACAGATAGATGGCGCGGATGGCGCGGTGGTTCATGACGTCCTCACGAGGTCGACGAAGATGTCCTCGAGCGACGATTGCGTCGTGTCGAGATCGTTGAAGCGAATGCCGGCGTTGCGCAGGTCGCTGAGCAGGCTGGTGATGCCGGTACGATCGCCCTTGGTGTCGTAGTCGTAGACCAGCGTCGCGCCGCTATCGCAGAGGTCGAGCTCGTAATGGGCAAGGCTCTCCGGCAGCGAGGAGATCTTGTTCTGCAAGTGCAGCGTCAGCCGCTTCTTGCCGAGCTTCTGCATCAAGGTCGCCTTGTCCTCGACCAGCACGATCTCGCCCTTGTTGATGACGCCGATGCGGTCGGCCATCTCCTCGGCTTCCTCGATGTAATGCGTGGTGAGGATGATGGTGACGCCGGATTGCTGCAGCGTGCGCACCACCTCCCACATGCCCTTGCGCAGCTCGACGTCGACGCCGGCTGTGGGCTCGTCCAGGAACAGGATCTGCGGCTCGTGCGAGAGCGCTTTGGCGATCATCACGCGGCGCTTCATGCCGCCGGAGAGCGTGATGATCTTGTTGTCCTTCTTGTCCCACAGCGAGAGGTCCTTGAGCACCTTCTCGATGTGCGCAGGGTTCTTCGGCTTGCCGAACAGGCCGCGGGAGAAGCTCACGGTCGCCCACACGCTCTCGAAGGCGTCGGTGTGGAGCTCCTGCGGCACCAGGCCGATCAGCGAGCGCGCCTTGCGGTAGGAGATCTGGATGTCCTCTCCGCCGACGAGGACCTTGCCTTCGCTCGGATTGGCGATGCCGCAGATAATCGAGATCAGCGTGGTCTTGCCGGCGCCGTTGGGCCCGAGCAGCGCGAAGATCTCGCCTCGCTTGATATCGAGATTGACGTTCTTGAGCGCCTTGAAGCCGGACCCATAGGTCTTCGACAGATTGGCGACGGAAATGATGGAGGACATGATGGCCGCAGGGCTGAGGGGCGGGGCTGGGGAGGGGAGGCTGGAACCTGCCGGGAGGGCGGGTCAGCGGAGCCCTGAGATAGGAATGGCCTTGCCCGGCCGCAATTGCCCGGAGAAAAATGGTCTCAAAACAGGCTCTTCGGTGGCAGGTTTCGGGCAGGTGTTGCGCGATGGTCACGGGCTGTGGCTAAGATTGCCATTCACGCGGCTCTTTGTTGCGTCTGCGAGCGCGCCGTGGCTACGATTCCGGCCAATCGCAAAGCGTATTGTCCCCAGGGAAAAGATCGATGAGACCGAACGGCCGTCACACCGCCGGCGCCAGCCAGTTGTCCGCCCTCCGCGTCTGGGCGATGGGCCTGCTCCTGCTGTCAGCTGTTGCCATCAGCCCGACCCCGGCCCGGGCGGCCCCGAGCCAGGCTCAGGTCGCGACCACGCATGTCTATCTGCTCCGTGGCGTGCTCAACATCTTTTCGCTCGGCCTCGACACCATCGGCGCCCGGCTGCAGGCGCAGGGCATCCCGGTGACGGTCGCCAACTTCGTCTCATGGTCCTCGCTCGCCGATGAAGCCGCGACCGCCTACAAGGCCGGCCGGCTCAAGACCATCGTCCTGGTCGGCCATTCCTCCGGCGCCACCGCGCTGCCGGACATGATCGCCAAGCTCAATCAGCTCGGCGTGCCCGTGAAGCTCGCGATCGGTCTCGACTCCGTGTTCAAGACCAAGCTCTCGACCGGGGCGGAGCGCTACATCAACATCTATATCGGCGACGGTCCCGGCGAGCCGGTGCGCGCCGCAAACGGGTTCCGCGGCAAGCTCGACAATGTCGACGTGCGCGGCACCGGCGTCGGCCACATCTCGATCGACAAGAACGAGGCGATCCAGCGCCGCGTCATCGCCGAGATCGACGCCGCGATCATGCGCTCGCGTGCGCCGGCGCTGCCGGTTGCCGAACAGGGGGCGCCGCGTCAGGCGCGCTCGGCGGCGGCGACGGCTCCGGCAAGGAACTGAGCCGGTCTGCGCGAGGGGATCCGTCGCGCAGCACTCTTTTGATGACAATGCCTGCACGTGTGAAGCTCGCGAGCGAGCCTGCGCGCCATCGTGCCTCCCGCCGTCATTTCAGGAACGCGCGAATGCTGTGCGCGATCTCCCGTGCATGCGTCTCCAGCGCGAAATGGCCGGTGTCGAAGAACTGCACCACGGCGTTGGGATTGTCGCGCTTGAACGCCTCCGCGCCGGGCGGAATGAAGAACGGATCGTTCTTGCCCCAGACTGCCAGGAACGGCGGCTTGTGCTTGCGGAAATAATCTTGGAAGGCCGGATAGAGCGCGACGTTGCTCTTGTAATCGCCGAATAGGTCGAGCTGCACGTCGTCCGAGCCTGGGCGCGCCAGATAGAAATTGTCGAGGTTCTGTCCGTCCGGTGACACGGTGGCCGGATCAGGAACGCCATGCGTGTACTGCCAGCGCGTTGCCTCCGGCGTGAGAAGGCTGCGCAACGCGTCGCGATTGGCAGGCGTGGGATCTTGCCAATAGGCCTTGATCGGAGACCAGCCGTCGCTGAGCCCGTCTTCATAGGCGTTGCCGTTCTGCGAGATGATGGCGGTGATGCGCTCGGGGTGACGCAGCGCGAGCCGGAAGCCGGTCGGCGCGCCATAGTCGAAGACATAGACCGCGAAACGATCGAAGCCGATGACTTCGGTGAAGCGCTCGATCACCTGCGCGAGATTGTCGAACGTGTAGCGGAAGGTTTCACGCGCGGGCATGTCGGACTTGCCGAAGCCGGGAAGGTCCGGCGCCACGATGTGAAACCCGTCCGCGAGCAGCGGGATGAGATCGCGGAACATGTGGCCGGCGCTCGGGAAGCCGTGCAGCAACAGCAGCTTTGGCGCGTCCCTGGGGCCGGCCTCGCGATAGAACACCTTGAAGCCATCGACATCGGCGGTGCGATAGGTGGTTGGGGTCATAGCCATCTCCATGGAACTAACCTGTTAAATCCGTAATTGAGGGTTATCTTCTCCTGAGGTAACTTGTCAATGCCATTTTAATAGGTTACATCTTTGTGAGCTTGCTTCAGGGACCGCCCATGGACAGACCACCCGCGATGTTCATCGCAGACTCGCTCGGCCTTGATTTCCTCAACTCGGTGGCGACGCCGGTCGATACGCCTGTCGACTGGCTCGACGACGGCGATGGCCTGATCGACTGGCTGGCCCAGGCGAAGCTGGTGCCGGCGGAGGAGCTGGACGAACTGAAGGCGCGTGCGAAGCCGGGCGAGCTCGACAAGGTCGCCGATCGGGCCCGTGCCTTGCGCGAGTGGTTTCGCGGCTTCGTGCGCAAGCATGCGGGCCGGCCGCTGGCGGTGGATGGACTGCGCGAACTCGGTCCGCTGAACAGCTTGCTCGAGCGCGACGAAATGTTCAGGCGGATCGAGCCCGGGCCGGACGATGGCGGCGTGCTCGCGCTGCGCATGAAGCGCCGCTGGCGGTCGCCGGACTCCCTGCTGCTGCCTATCGGCGAGGCAATGGCGAAGTTCGTCTGCGACGAGGATTTTTCCGACGTGAAGGCATGCGAGGGTCATAACTGCACGATGCTGTTCGCCGACCACACCCGCAGGCGCGCACGGCGATGGTGCATCATGGCGGTCTGCGGCAATCGCGCCAAGCAGGCCGCGCATCGCAGCCGTCTCAGGAACAGACAGTGACCGCGCCGAGAGTGTCCCCGTCCACGAGGTCACGGGTCCTTGATGGGGCGCGTGCCCCAGTTCCCGCGCCCCAAAATGCACCAAATCGCTCGTCACTAAGCCCCGAGGGGAGGCCTCTGCCTCCCGTGGTGGGACTGCTGGACTGATGATTGATCTGAGGCGCCTCGTCGTGCTGGCAGCCATTGCGCTGTTCGCCCTGGATCCCGGCATTGCCGCCGCTTCACCCGCCAAGTCGAAGCCAGCTGCGGCCGCCATGCCGGTTGCGCCGCCGCCTCCGCCATTCGAGCCGCTGCCGCCGCCGAAGATCTACCTGTTCCGCGGCGCCATGGGCCCCATCTTCTCGACCGGCATGGACCGGCTCGCCGAGAAACTGACGCAGGCCGGCTTCTCAGCCGACGTCTATGAATTCACCATCTGCCGATGGATCGGCGATCGCGCCATCTCCAGCTACAAGGAGAGCCCGGCGCCGATCGTCTTGATCGGGCATTCGATGGGCGGGCTGTGCTCGATCGTCATTTCCGAGATGGCGGCCAAGGAGAACATCCCGATCAGCCTCGTCATCGCCATCGATCCCGCGCATGCGACCGGCGACGTGCCGCTCAATGTCGAGCGCTTCATCAACATCTTCTTGTCCGACAGCGTGCTCGGCGGCGGCGATGTCGTGGCGGTGCCCGGCTTTCGCGGCCATTATGCGAGCTACGACCTGAAGGAAAACGCGCGGGTCTCGCACATCAACATCGAGAAGTCCGACGACATCCATCGCCAGATCGTCGCGATGGTGACGCAGCTGCCGCGCATTCCGCCGCAGACCCAGGCCGATGCCGTGCCGCTGCGCTATCTCGTGCCCGCTGACACTCTGGTCGAGTTGTGGGACAGCGGCGTGCGGGTGCCGGTGCGCCGCGGCGACACCATGGAGAGCATCGCCGCCGCCAATCGCGTGCCGCTGTGGACGCTCGCGCAGAGCAATTCGCTTGCGGAGAACGCGACGCTCACCCCGGGGCAAACCATCATCGTGCCGCGGCATTTGATGCCGCCCGAGCCTGCTTCGGCGATGGTGACGCCGCCGCCGGCGGCTACCGCGAAGCGGAAGTAGATCCTCACCCGTAGCCACGCACGCGGTGCGCTCCCTCTCCCGCAAGCGGGGGAGGCGGAGCGAGCCAGCCCCTGGGCTGGCGTTGATAGAGGCAATGGCCTCACACGTTCGATCCGTTGATCGCGTCGATCACCGCATCCGTCACTTCCTTCGTCGTCGCCTTGCCGCCGACATCTGGCGTCAACACGCCCGCCGCGCAGACACGCTCGACCGCCTTCATCAGCCGCGACGCCGCATCCGTCTCGCCGAGATGCTCGAGCATCTGGGCGCCGGTCCAGAACGTCGCGACCGGATTGGCGATGCCCTTGCCGGTGATGTCGAAGGCCGAGCCGTGGATCGGCTCGAACATCGAGGGGAAGCGGCGCTGCGGATCGATGTTGCCGGTCGGCGCGACACCGAGGCTTCCGGCCAGCGCGCCGGCGAGGTCGGAGAGGATGTCGGCGTGGAGGTTGGTCGCCACGATGGTGTCGAGGCTCTTCGGATGCAGCGTCATGCGCACCGTCATGGCATCGACCAGCATCTTGTCCCAGGTGACGTCGGGGAATTCGGTCGCGACTTCGGCCGCGATCTCGTCCCACATCACCATGCCATGGCGCTGCGCGTTCGACTTGGTCACCACGGTCAGGAATTTGCGAGGCCGCGACTGTGCGAGCTGGAACGCATAGCGCATGATGCGGGTGACGCCGACGCGGGTGAAGACCGCGACTTCGGTGCCGACCTCTTCCGGCAGGCCCTTGTGGGCGCGGCCGCCCATGCCGGCATATTCGCCCTCCGAATTCTCGCGCACGATCACCCAGTCGAGATCGCCGACGCCGACGTTGCGCAGCGGCGAGGCGACGCCCGGCAGGATCTTGGTCGGGCGCACATTGGCGTATTGGTCAAAGCCCTGGCAGATCGGCAGGCGCAGGCCCCACAGCGTGATGTGATCGGGCACGTCAGGCGCACCGACCGCGCCGAAATAGATCGCGTCGAATTTCTTCAGCTCAGTGAGGCCGTCGGCCGGCATCATCACGCCGTGCTTCTTGTAATAGTCCGAGCCCCAGTCGAAAGTCTTGACGTTGAAGGCGAGGTCGCCGCTGCGCTTGGCGAGCGCTTCGAGCACGCGGACACCGGCCGAGATCACCTCGGGGCCGATGCCGTCGGCGGGAATGGCTGCGATCGAATGGGTGCGCATGGATTTGCTCCGTGTGAGAAATGGCGCCCGCATATCCGTCCATCTGCGCCCGGCGGCGAGCCTAGGGCGAGCGCGGGGGCAACTCAATTGCCGCTGGTTTATACAAAAAAATGATATAATCATCGCGTGGATGGGGATTGCGGGATGGAATTGCATCAGCTCCGATGCTTCGTGGCGGCGGCCGAGCAGCTGCATTTCGGCCGCGCGGCGCAGCAGCTCCAGATGCTGCCGTCGGCGCTCGGCCGCCAGATCAGGCTGCTGGAGGAGGATCTGGGCACGCGGCTGTTCGCGCGGACGACGCGCGCGGTGTCGCTCACCGAGGACGGCGCGACGCTGCTGCGCGATGCCCGCGCGATCCTCGCCAAGGTCGAGGCGGTCGAGAGTAATCTGCGCAACCGCTCGCGCGCGGGCGCCGCGCGGCGGCTGCGGATCGGTGCCATCGACAGCGCCGCGGCGGGCTTGCTGCCGCCGCTGCTGCGCGATTTCCGCGGCAAGCATCCCGAGGTCGCGGTGCAGCTTCTCGAGGACAAGACCGTCCGGCTGCTGCCGAAGATCCTGACCGGCGCGCTCGACCTCGCCTTCGTCCGCCCACCCGAACGTGCCGACAAGCGGCTCGAATTCCGCGATCTGCTGCAGGAGACCGCGATCGTCGCGTTCCCGCAACGTCACGCGCTGGCGGCGCGCAAGTGGGTCGCGCTGGCCGACATCGCCGACGAGGCGATGCTGGTGCCGGACCGCCGCTCGCGGCCGCATAGTCATGACCTCACCATCAAGCTGTTCGAGCAGGCGGGCCTCACGCCGCGCATCGTGCAGGTCGCCGACGAGAAGCAGACCATCATCAATCTGGTCGCGACCAGGCTCGGCGTCGCGATCGTGCCGCGCTGGACCGCGCGGATGGCGGTGACTGGCGTGCGCTTCGTGCCGCTGCGGCCGAAGCAGACCGGTCCCGTCGGCCGGCTGCCGCTCGCCGCCGCATGGCTGCGCGGCTCGCGCGATCCGGCCCGCGACGCGATTCTTGCCGTGCTGGGGGCGCGCCTGCGCAGCTATGCGCGGGAGGCGTGACGGTTTAAGACATTGCACCGGACAGAGGGAGACGCGATGACGGACCAAACGGCGAAGAGCGATCTGCGGGTGGCCATCGCAGGCTTGGGCTCGATTGGGACCAAGATCGCGACTGCGCTGGATCGGGGCATCGAGGGGCTGGCACTGTCGGCCGTCGCCGTGCGCGATCCCGCCAAGCATCAGGCTTTCATCGGCGGCCTGAAGCGTCCGCCGAAAATCCTGCCGATCGACCAGCTCGGCGATGCCGCCGACATCGTCGTCGAGTGCGCGCCGAGCAGCCAGTTGCGCGCGATCGTCGAGCCCGCGGTGAAGCGCGGCAAGGCTGCGGTCGTGGTCAGCGTCGGCGGCCTGCTCGACAATTTCGATCTCGTCGATCTCGCCCGCGCCAATGGCGGCCGAATCATCGTGCCGACCGGCGCGCTGATCGGCCTCGACGCCGTCAACGCCGCCGCGGTCGGCACCATTCATTCCGTGAAGATGGTGACGCGCAAGCCGATCGACGGGCTGAAGGGCGCGCCGTTCATCGTGCAGAACAGCATCGACATCGACAATCTGCGCGAGCCGCTGAAACTGTTCGAGGGCAGCGCGCGCGACGCGGCGAAGGGCTTTCCGGCGAACGTCAATGTCGCCGTCGCGCTGTCGCTGGCGGGCATCGGGCCCGATCGTACCCAGATCCAGGTCTGGGCCGACCCCACCGTGACGCGCAACGTTCACCGCATCGAGGTCGAAGCGGATTCGGCGCGCTTCTCGATGAGCATCGAGAACATCCCGTCCGAAAATCCAAAGACCGGGATCATCACCGCACTGTCCGTGATCGCGCTGCTCCGCAAGCAGCGTGCCACGTTGTGTGTAGGAACGTGACGAGACCCGATTGGCCTCAGACGACGCTACGCTCCACCACCGTCATCCTGAGGTGCTTGCTCTGCGAAGCGAATGCGCCGCAGGGCAAGCCTCGAAGGACGACGGCCCGGCTGCATCGCGGCCGTTCATCCTTCGAGGCTCCCCACGTGGCGCGTTGCGCCACGCGTCTCGCACCTCAGGATGACGGAACGGAAATGCGATCGCCGCAGCGCCTATCTCGACATATCTCCCCTACGCCCCCGTCACACGCCAGATCACGTTGCCGACGTCGTCGGCCATCAGCAGCGACTTCTTGTCGGGGCCGATCACGACGCCGACCGGGCGGCCGTAGGATTCCTTCTCGTCCGGGGACAGGAAGCCCGAGAGGATGTCGCGACCGGGGCCGGACGGCTTGCCATTCTCGAACGGGATGAACACCAGCTTGTAGCCGGACAGCTTGCTGCGATTCCACGAGCCGTGCTGGCCGATTACCATGCCGTCGCCGAAGCCGGGCAGGGTCCCTGCGGGCATCCAGCACAGGCCGAGCGAAGCGGTATGGCCGCCGAGCGCGTAGTCCGGTTGAATCGCCTTCGCGACCATCGCCGGGTCCTGCGGCACGCGGTCGTCCACCGTCTTGCCCCAGTAGCAATAGGGCCAGCCGTAGAAGCCGCCATCGCGCACCGAGGTGAGATAGTCCGGCGGCGTCTCGTCGCCGAGCCCGTCGCGCTCGTTGACGACGGTCCAGAGCACGCCCGTAGTTGGCTCCCAGGCAAGGCCCACGGGATTGCGCAGGCCGGCGCCGAAAATGCGATGCGTGCCGGCGACGAGGTCGAGCTCGTAGACCGCGGCGCGGCCTTGCTCGACCTCCATGCCCATTTCCGCGATGTTGCTGAGCGAGCCGACGCCGGCATAGAGCTTCTTGCCGTCGGGGCTGGCGAGCAGGCTGCGCGTCCAGTGTCCGCCCGGCTTGAAGGTCGTGAGCCGCCTGCCGGGCGCGGTGATGCGGTCGGCATTGGCGACGTAAGGAAAGGCCATCACGCCGTCGGTGTTGCCGACATAGAAAGTATCGCCGATCAGCGCCATGCCGAAGGGCTGGCTGAGATTTTCCATGAAGGCGCCGCGCACTTCGGCAACGCCGTCGCCGTCCTTGTCGCGCAGCAGCGTGATGCGGTTGGCGGACACGCCGAGCGCTGCGGCGCGACGCATCGTCGCCTGCATCGCGTAGTGGAACACGCTGCGCGGTGCGCCTGCGATCTGCGTTGCCTCCGCGATCAGCACGTCCCCATTGGGCAGCACCTCGATCCAGCGCGGATGGTCGAGCCCGGCTGCGAATGCGTTGACCTTGAGCCCGGGAGCGACCGTCGGCTTTTGGCCTTCGCTCCAGCCGCGCGCGGTCGGCATTTTCAGTGTCGGGATCGCGCCTTGCGGCTTCGCGTCGGGGATCGCGGGCTTCTCTCCCCATGCCGGTGCGGGCTCGGTGCCTGTCATCTTGCGCCATTGCAGCGCGATGCCGCCAATGAATGCGACGAACTGCGCGAAGATGCTTGAAAAAGTCATGAAGGGCCCCTGTTTGCGCGCGCATCCAACTGGCTGACAGGGCCCACGTCAACCGGTGCGGCGGGCCGGCGGGGGCTATTCCCGTGGAATGGCAGCCGATCGAATTTGCATGGGACGTACGCAGGCGGGCCCAAGGGGGTTACGGGATCAGCGGCCGATCTGCCGCTCGAGCTGCCGCGCCACGCGAAAATCGTCGAGGTGATGGACGTTCGGTGCGAGCGCCGCCTCTCTGGACAGCAGATGATAGACCCGTGCCACCGTGCGCTGCTTCTGCTTCGTCCGCCCCTGCGGCAACGCCCGCGCCTTGCGGATGGCGGCGATCGCGTGCTCGCGAAAATAATCGTAGGCGTCCGACATGACTCGATGCTCTGCGGCCAATTGCATGCGTCGAATGGGTAACAAGCTGGCGGAGTGGCGGTTCCTGGGCGAATGTTCCGGGTGCGCCATTCCGTTCCCGTCATCCTGAGGTGCGAGCCATGGGGCGCAACGCGCCGCATGGGGAGCCTCGAAGGATGGAGGGCCCGGCTGCATCTCGGCCGTACATCCTTCGAGGCTCGGTTCGCGATGCATGAGCATCGCGAACCTCGCACCTCAGGATGACGGGACCAACAAGCGTCCTACGCTGAAAAAGCGGAAGCCCTTCAGCGCGGCGACAGGAACGGGATGATCATCGGCACGCGGCGGCAATAGGCGCCGTAGGCGTCTTCGCCGAGCTCCTTGGACAGGAACACCTCTTCCATCCGGCCCTTCTGCCACATGCCTAGCGAAATCAGGATGGCGCCGAGGATCGTCGTCATCAGGCCGATCGCAACGCCCGTCACCAGCATGCCGAAGATCAGGCCGGTGTAGATCGGGTGGCGCACGATGCCGTAGGGCCCGGTGTCGATGACCCGATGGTCTTCCTTGTGGGTGATGGTGTTGGACCAGAATTTTCCGAGATGCAGCCGGCCCCACCAGGCGAAGGCAATGCCGGCGGCCGAGAGGAGCGCTGCGATGGTGATGCCGGTGTTGCCGAGCACCCAGAGCGGCTTCCAGCCCAGGATCTCCGCGACCCACGGCGTGTACAGGATGCCGCCGACCAGGATCGGCAGGCGATAGCGCTGCGACTCCAGCGTCATGACCTGCTTCTTGGTCCGCCCCTGCCAGAACGAGGCGCCGACCCAGCTGGCGAGAAAGGCGAGCCAGAGCAGGGCCAGGAGTTCGGTCGGCCAGGTCGTGGTCCAGCCACCCCAGGCGACGGAGAGAAGCTTGCTGAAATCGAAGGACATGAAGGTTCTTTGCGTTGGGCGGCGGCTTCAGCTGGCGCGCGAGGAGAGCGCGCGATGCTCGATGGCGCCGGAGGGCTGCTGGCCGTTGCGGGCGAGAAGATGGTTGATGGTTTCGCGCAAGACCGGCTCGATCGGACGCGGTGCGTAGCCGAGCTCGTTACGGGCCTTGCCGATCGAAAGATCGCTCGCGGCGAGCGCGATGCGCACGCCTTCGGCGGTGCCATTGGGCGGCCGGCGCGTGAACTGATCGGAGATGTATTCCAGCATGATCGCGGAGAGCTCGGCGATCTTGCCGGGCACGACGATCGGGTACTGCCGGCGGCCGCTCATCGCCGACATCATGCGCAGGATGTTGCCGAGCGGAACGCAGTCGCCGCCGAGGATGTAGCGCTGGCCGAGGCGGCCGCGCTCCATCGTCAGCACGAGGCCCATGGCAACGTCGCGGACGTCGACGAGATTGACCAGGAAGTTGAGATGCGGCTGCACCTTCTTCTGCAGGAAGTACCAGAGCATCGCGGTCGGCGGCGTCAGATTGTGGTCGGCAGCGCCGATCGGCATGGTCGGCGTGCCGATCACAAGCGGGAAGCCGCTGGCCGCCGCCTTTGCGGCATGATGCTCGGCGAGCGACTTCGAGCGCGTATAGGCGCCCGGCATCACCTCGGCCGGCTGCAGCGCCTCTTCGGCGGGAACGCCTTTGAGGTCGGAATAGGGGAACAGGATCGATTCCGTCGAGCAGTGCAGGAAGCGCGAGACGCCGCGCTTCATTGCGGCCGCGAGCACGATTTCGGTGCCGCGGCAGTTGACGTCGTGAAAGTCCTGCTTATTGGCGACCCACATGCCGGGCAGACCGGCGAGGTGATAGACCTGATCGACCCCGGCGATCGCAGCATCGACGGCGGCGCTGTCCAGCACCGAGCCGTGGACGTGCTCGACGTCAGCGTTCGCCGCAGCCGGCGCGCGGACATCGAGAACACGCACCCGCTGCCCACGGGCGCGGAGCGCTTCGACGAGATGATGTCCGATGAAGCCGCTGCCACCGGTAACCAGTACGAGAGCCATGCAGAAGGTTGCTGTTTCGCTTCTAGAACTATCGGGTTGAAAGGGAATTGGCCGGAAGAGGCGCCAGAATCGCGGCAAGGTCGCGACGGAAGCCCAGTGCAATGAATAATTTCGCCATCACGAACATCGGTCCAAGCAAAAGGTGCGACGGAAAAGTGAACAACGAGGCTTCGCGGCCCTCAAAAACCTTGTGGCCGATGGTCTGCGCGGCGAGGCCGAGCACCACCAAGGCGGCGAAGATCGCCCACATGGTCGCGATGCTGACCTGCGCCGCAATGCTCGTCGCAACCGAAAACAGCACGATGGAAACCGCCAGGATGCCGATCCCGAGCGCCGCGTCGAGCAGCAGCCAATAGATCAAAACCGGCAGGGCCAGGATCACCGCAAGGCTGACGTCGAAACCGAACAGCGGAAACTTGACCAGCGTCAGCGGCAGCACGGCGCCGGTGAACAACAGGAGTATGCCGACCACATGCATCGCCGTGTTCCGGGGGTCGCGGTGGTACTCGACATAAACGGCAAGTTGGCGCTGGAAAAAGCCACCCATTTCGGTCTCATGCAGCACGGGGTCAGGAAGGGCGAACAGTGGCTATAGCACTGGACCGGGCGGTGCACAAACCGGCGCTTTTGTCGCGCGAAACCGTGTTTGTGCGCCCGGGACAGGTTGCAAAACGATCAGGACTTCAAAGGGTTCCGTTGGCTGCGACGCCGCGTTCGCTCAACGCTTCTTGGCGGGCTTTTTCGCCGCAGGCGCTGGCGCCGCGGCCGGATGCGCAGGCGCGTCCTCGGGTACCTTTGCATAGGTCAGGATTTGCAACTGGCTGTTGACGGCCGAGGTCGGCTTGGCCCGATCGAGAAACTGCTCCTCGCCGAGGCCGATCGGATGCAGCCGCTTGGTCGAGATCTTGAACGTGTTCACCAGCACGTCGCGGATCGCGTCCGCGCGGCGCTGGCTCAGAATCGCATTGGCCTCGCGCGTCTTCGAATTGGATTCGACGTGGCCGACGATCAGGAACGTGTAGGGCAGCAGCGAGGAATGAACCAGGGCGTCCGCGATGCGGCCAACGGTCTGGTAGGAGGCCGGCTGGATGATCGGCGTGTCGGCGTCGAACTGGATCTGCGCATTGAAGGTCGGCAGCTTGGCGAGGTCAGGGGCGATCGGCGGCCGGTTCACCGGGCCCGGATCGTTCTTGATCCTGGCCTTGGCGCGCTCCATCACCTGCTGCTTGAGCGCGGGAAGATCGACCTCGCCGGGCTCTTCGAGATGGTTGAGCTTGCCGACAATGTCGTCGCGGGTCGGCGCCGTTGTCTGGGCGCCGGCTGCGCCCGCGAGCAGAGCGAAGCCGAGCGCGAGGACCGTTCCGGCCATGAAGAACCTGTTCGCGCGCATCAGCGATACCCCGCATCGTCGACGGCCTTCAGGCAGTTGTTGCTGATGCCCTTGGGTGTCGAGACCAGGCAGGGGATCGACTTGCTGGTCTCCTTGGTCGAGCCGCCGCAGACCTTGACGATCTCGCGCTGGCAGGCGTTCGCCACCGTGACGCGCGCGGCGACGCGCTTCTGGATGGCGTCGAACGCGCCGAGATAGTCGCTCGCGCACTGCTGGGACAGGACGTCGCGGTTGCGCGACAGGCACTCCTTCAGGCGGGTCGAATCCGGGTTGACGCCGCGGCAATTGGCGACGATTTCCGCACCGCAGCTCTTGGCCAGGAGCCCGATCGAATCGCCAAAGCTCATGGTCTCCGCCGCCGCAAGCGACGGCATCCCCAATGTCAGCAAGATCAGTGCGATGCCCCGGACCATGCCGCATCTGATACGGGGAAGTTCGCGATGGTCAAGGGCTGTTCGGCGGAGATCTGTCGAGAGTTCGGCGAGTGCGGCGAACAGTCCTCACTCGGCGCCATCGGCGCGGGGAGGCCATTCGATCAGGACGGCCGTGTGTTTCTCCAGATCGTCGGCAAACTCAGGGTCGGCCTTGAGCTCGTCCAGCGTCCGGGCCGGGGGAAGCTGGTGGCCGTCCGCGCTCAGCTCCTGCGCATAGAATGCCAGCGCTTCGGGCGCATTCTCCAGGGCCTCGTCGACATCGTCGCCGCCGGAGATGCAGCCGGGCAGGTCCGGAAACCAAAGGCTGACGGCGTCCGGATCGGTGTCCTCGATGATGGCGATGTAGTGGGGCATTGTCAGGCTGGTGGCTGTGAAGGTTGTGCCGCTGGATCGACTGCATTTATGAATACCTCATCCGAGGAGGCAAGCAATTGAGCGAATTCACTCTGGCGGAGGGCGCCGGCTCGTTCGTGTTTCGGGACGACGGCGCTGCCCCGTCGCCACGATCGATGCGGGTCTTCTCGTTTTGCCCCAGATCGAGCCATAGGCACACGCGCATCATCGTGGCGATGCACGGCGTCGATCGCGCCGCTGCGGAATTTCGCGATCTGCTGGCGCCTCAGGCCGAACGCAATGGGCAAATCGTGCTGGTTCCGGAGTTCGATCCGGATCAGTTCCCGGGTGTCCACGCCTACAATTTCGGCGGCGTGCGGCGGCCACCGCCGGACAATGCGGTCTTGCCGCGCGATCATTGGAATTTCGGCGTGATCGACCGTCTGTTTCACGATGTTCGGCGGACGATCGGGTCCAGCCGGGATACCTTCGGCTTGTTCGGCAATTCCGCGGGCGCGCAGTTTGTGCTGCGCTATCTTGCGCTGAACGAGGCCGCGTCCGTTGACCTTGCCGTTGCCGCCAATTGCGGATGCTACATGCTGCCTGATCTCACCAAGGACTACCCGGATGGCATGGGAGGGATCGGGCTCGACGAATGTCATCTGCGCAGATATCTGACGCGTCTGCTCGTCATCCTGCTCGGCGATGCCGACAACGACCCGGAGGATCCTCATCTGCCTCGCTGGGACGAGGCGATGGCCCAGGGGCCTCACCGTCTCGCGCGGGGTCTCTGGCATTTCCAGCATTGTACGGAGCTGGCCAGGAGCCTCGGCGTGACGCTGGGCTGGAAACTCCAGATTGCACCGGGCGCCGGGCACGTCGACCAGCTGATTTACGACCAGGGAGCCGACATCTTGAACGGCTGAGCGAAGCTCCGCTCACGCCCGCTGCACAAAACTGTCCACGACCTTCTTCTCGCCGGCCTTGTCGAAGGCGATGGTGAGCTTGTTACCGTCGATCTTGGTGACGCGTCCGTAGCCGAATTTCTGGTGGAAGACGCGGTCGGACAGTGAGAATTCGGAAGTCGTGCCGGTGGACTTGGCGACCAGCTCGCCCTCGATGGTCAGCGGCCCGCGGCGGCGCGAGGAGAAGCTGCCGAAATCCGGTCCGGACGACGAGGAGGAGAACGTTGCGGCCTCTTCCTCGAGGCCGCCGCTTCGGCCGCCGCCATTGCGGCCGCTGCCGCGGTTGCGGTTGGCCTGAGCACGTTGCCAGCCCGGCGTCGAATAGGTGGAGCCGAACGCCTCCATGTCGTCGAAGCGCGAGGCGCCGTAGCCGCCGGTGCCGCCCCAGGCCGAGCCGCCCTTGGATTCCGTGATCTCGACATTGGCCGCCGGCAATTCGTCGAGGAAGCGCGACGGGATCGTGGTCGACCAGGTGCCATGGATGCGCCGGTTGGTCGCGAAATAGATCATGGCGCGGCGGCGCGCGCGGGTCAGGCCGACATGGCCGAGCCGGCGCTCCTCTTCGAGGCCGGCGCGGCCCTGTTCGTCCAGCGTGCGCTGGCTCGGGAACAGGCCTTCCTCCCAGCCCGGCAGGAATACGTTGTCGAAT
Source organism: Bradyrhizobium sp. UNPF46 (assembly GCF_006658625.1). Classification (NCBI taxonomy): domain Bacteria; kingdom Pseudomonadati; phylum Pseudomonadota; class Alphaproteobacteria; order Hyphomicrobiales; family Nitrobacteraceae; genus Bradyrhizobium; species Bradyrhizobium sp. UNPF46. The sequence goes on along the minus strand of NZ_LFJB01000003.1, from coordinate 114,075 downwards.
TCGAGACCCTTGGCCGAATGCAGCGTCATCAGCGACACCGCGTCCTCTTCCGCGCCGCCCTCGCGGTCCATCACGAGCGAGATGTGCTCCAGGAACCCTTGTAGGTTCTCGAACTCTTCCATCGAGCGCACCAGCTCTTTCAGGTTCTCGAGCCGGCCGGCGGCATCCGCCGAACGGTCCTTCTGCCACATCTCGGTATAGCCGCTCTCGTCGAGCACGATCTGGGCGAGATCGGTATGTGCGGTGACTTCGCGCTGGGCGCGCCAGCGGTCGAACTGCGCGACGAGGTCGCGCAAGCTGCCGCGCGCCTTCGGCTTCAGCTCGTCGGTCTCGACCACCGCCCGCGCCGCCTCGAACAGCGGAATGCGGCGCTTGCGGGCATGGTCGTGCAGCATCTGCACGGTGGCATCGCCGAGGCCGCGCTTGGGCGTGTTGACGATGCGCTCGAAAGCGAGATCGTCGGCCGGCGAGTTGATGACGCGCAGGTATGCCAGCGCATCGCGGATTTCGGCGCGCTCGTAGAAGCGCGGGCCGCCGATGACGCGATAGGGCAGGCCGAGCGTGACGAAGCGGTCTTCGAACTCGCGCATCTGGTAGGAGGCGCGCACGAGAATGGCGATCTCGTTGAGCTTCTCGCCCTTGCGCTGGATCTGCTCGATCTCCTCGCCGATACCGCGGGCTTCCTCCTCGGAATCCCACGAGCCCGTGACCGTGACCTTCTCGCCGTCCTGGTCCTCGGTGCGCAGCGTCTTGCCAAGCCGGCCTTCGTTGTGCGCGATCAGATGCGACGCGGCGGCGAGGATGTGGCCGGTCGAGCGGTAGTTGCGCTCCAGGCGGATGACCTTGGCGCCCGGGAAATCGTGCTCGAAGCGCAGGATGTTGTCGACCTCGGCGCCGCGCCAGCCATAGATCGACTGATCGTCGTCGCCGACGCAGCAGATGTTCTTGGTCCTCTCCCTCTCCCCGTCCTTCACGGGGAGAGGGTCGGGGTGAGGGGCTGTCTCCACGAGCGCGGTCTCTGGAGAGTCCCCCTCACCCGCATCGCTTCGCGATGCGACCTCTCCCCGCACGCGGGGAGAGGTGAAAGAAGGCGCCTGCGACAGCAGCCGCAGCCACAGATATTGCGCGACGTTGGTGTCCTGATATTCGTCGACCAGGATGTATTTGAAGCGCTGCTGATACTGCCGCAAAATATCCGGGTGCTCGCGGAAGATGCGGATGTTCTCCAGCAGCAGATCGCCGAAATCGGCGGCGTTCAAAATCTTCAGCCGCTCCTGATAGCTCGCATAGAGCTTGCCGCCCTTGCCGTTAGCGAACATCGCGGCTTCGCCCGACGGGACCTGCGAGGGCATCAGGCCGCGGTTCTTCCAGCCGTCGATCAGGCCGGCCAGCATGCGCGCCGGCCAGCGCTTGTCGTCGATGTTCTCGGCCTGCAGCAGCTGCTTCAGCAGCCGCACCTGGTCGTCGACGTCGAGCACGGTGAAGTTCGACTTGAGCTGCGCCAGCTCGGCATGGAAACGCAGGATGCGGCCGCCGATGGAGTGGAAGGTGCCGAGCCAGGGCATGCCCTCGACGGCGTGCCCGAGCATCTGGCCGAGCCGGTGCTTCATCTCGCGGGCGGCCTTGTTGGTGAAGGTCACCGACAGGATCTCGGCGGGGCGGGCGCGGCCCTGGCTCAGGATATGGGCGATGCGCGTCGTCAGCACGCGGGTCTTGCCGGTGCCGGCGCCGGCCAGCACCAGGACCGGGCCGTCCAGCGTCTCCACCGCCTCGCGCTGCTCCGGATTGAGCCCGGACAGATATTTCGGGCCCACCGAGGCGCGCGCACGCGCGGCGATGCCGCCGGCTGCGGGCTGGTGGTCTGGTACGGCTGTGATCTTGCTCGGCTCGGTCATGCGAATCATTTGCCCCACGATGGCACCGCAGGGAGGCGGAAGGGAGCCTTCTAACAGGGATTGGTGCCTATATGGGGCGACGAGAACGGGTTTTCCACGTGCGTGGCGGCCCGAATTTGTTCCTGAGGCCTGCGCGAATTTCGCCGCCATGCGTGCGGGAACCATCGTTCCCACGTCGAGATTGTCTGGGCAGGTGGCGCGGGGAGCCGCGCCAGATGCAAACAGACATCAGGACGAGGGTTTGACCATGCTAGGCTGGGTTGTGACGTTTCTGGTTATCGCACTGATCGCCGGCATCCTGGGCTTCGGCGGCATCGCCGGCGCCTCGATCGAAATCGCCAAGATCATCTTCTTCATCGCCGTGGTCCTGTTCCTGGTCTCGGCCGTGGTCGGCCTGGCCCGCGGCCGCAACAGGGTCTAGCGGTTACCGCTTCGAGGGCATCGCCACGTTCCGGCCGATGCCCTCGGGGCGCGCCACGGCGCTGTGGGCCTTGGTGACCGCAGCGATACGCTCCCGAATATCGGGCGGAAACGGCGCGACGCGGCGGGCCTTCATGTCCATGTGCAGCGACATGTTCTCCGACGTCGCCGACAGCCAACCTTCCTCCGCGTGCCGCATCTCCTCGAACGTATGCAGCCGCTTGTCGTCGGCCTCCAGCAGCCAGACCAGGATCTGCACGGGATCGCCGAGGTGGATTTCGCGCAAATACCGCACATGGCATTCGGCGGTGAAGGTCGAGCCGCCTCGTTCCTTCATGTAAGTCGGTCCGATGCCGAGCTCGCTCCAAAGCTGGTCGATCGCCCGGTCGAACATCACGTTGTAATAGGCCATGTTGAGGTGGCCGTTATAGTCGATCCATTGCGGCTCGATCTGCATGATCGAGGCGCGGAACGGCTCAGGCGTCGGGGCGGTGGCGGCACTCTCCGGCATGCTTCATTCCCTAGCTATGCGTCCGGTCGCTTGACTTGACCGGCTTTATGTCCTTTGCCACGGTTCTTCTGTCGGGAGGAATTCCGTGGGTACGACCATCACCAATAATCCGCCGCGGCCGGAGCCGAAAGCCCTCGCGAGCGCGCTGGAGCAGCTTGCCGCACGCTTCGGCAACCGTCTCATCACCTCGCAGGCCGTGCGTGAGCAGCACGGCCATACCACCACCTGGATCCCCAACCAGCCGCCTGATGGCGTGGTGATGGCGCAGGAGACCGCCGACATCCAGGACGTGGTGCGGATCTGCGCCAAGAACCGCGTCCCCGTCATCCCCTTCGGCACCGGCACCTCGCTCGAGGGCCAGGTCAATGCGCCCGCCGGCGGCATCTCGATCGATCTGCGCGACATGAACAAGGTGCTGGCAGTCCATGCCGAGGACCTCGACTGCGTGATCCAGCCCGGCGTCACCCGCAAGGCGCTGAACGAGCATCTGCGCGACCAGGGCCTGTTCTTCCCGATCGATCCCGGCGCCGATGCCTCGCTCGGCGGCATGGCCTCGACCCGCGCCTCCGGCACCAATGCGGTGCGCTACGGCACGATGCGCGACAGCGTGCTGGCGTTGAAGGTGGTGCGCGGCGATGGCGAGATCATCACGACGGGCACGCGCGCCAAGAAGTCGTCCGCGGGCTACGATTTGACGCATCTGTTCGTCGGCGCCGAAGGCACGCTCGGCATCATCTCGGAATTGACCATCCGCCTGCGCGGCATCCCCGAGACGATCGCGGCCGGTGCGGTGTCGTTCGAGACCGTGCACGGGGCCTGTCAGGCCGTGATCCTGGCGATCCAGACCGGCATTCCCGTGGCGCGCATCGAGCTGCTCAATGCCGCGCAGGTGAAGGCCTGCAACGCCTATTCGAAACTGACGCTGCCGGAGACACCGCTGCTCCTGATGGAATTCCACGGCAGCGAGATCGAGGTCGGCGAGCAGTCCAAGGCCTTCGGCGAGATCGCGAGGGACTGCGGCGGCGGCGATTTCTCCTGGACCACCAAGCCGGAGGACCGCACCAAGCTGTGGCAGGCGCGGCACGACGCCTATTGGTCCGTGAAGGCGCTGCGCCCCGGCGACAGCATCGGCGTGGTCGCGACCGACGTCTGCGTGCCGATCTCGCGGCTCGCCGATTGCGTCAGCGAGACCGAGGAGGATCTCAAGCGCCTCAATCTGCTGTCGCCGATCGTCGGCCATGTCGGCGACGGCAATTTCCACTGCTCGCTGGTCTGTGACACCAACGACGCCGCCGAGATGGCGCGCGGCGAGGAGTTCATGCACCGCCTCGTCGAGCGCGCGCAGTCGATGGACGGCACCTGCACCGGCGAGCACGGCATCGGCCAGGGCAAGCAGAAATACCTCAAGGCGGAACTCGGCCCCGAAGCGCTCGATGCGATGCGGGCCCTGAAGAAGGCGCTCGATCCGCTCAACATCTTCAACCCCGGCAAGATCGTGCCGGAGGCGTAGCGCGCAGGCCGAGCGCCGTCTATGCTCGCTCCGTCAGCTACGGAGCGGGCAATGCGCTGGTTCGCGCAAAAGACGCGACAGGACATCTGGGACGAAGCGATCGACGCTCCGCTCGGCGACATCGAAGCCGCCGCGCGCATTCGTGCGATCTGCGATGCCGCCTCCGCGAGCGCGGCAGCTTCCGCGCGGACCGGCGAGCGCGAGCGCTATGACCGTGCGGCCCGCGTCGCGATGGAAATCGCGATGAAGATCTCCGACGAGCTGATGCGTGACGATGCGGTGCGCCGGATCGTCGATCTCTGCATGAAGGCCAATGATCTCAAGACGGCGCAGATCCTGTTTCGCGCGATCCAGGCCGCCTGGGTCCGGGAGGCCGTCCAGCGGGATCATCCGGCGGTGTCGGAGTAGATCCGGCTCGCGGTGCGTGCGAGCCGGTGCGATGTCGATGCTGGGCCGGCTCAGTACCTGCGGTTGTAGTCGCCGCGATAATGATCGCCGCCGCCGCGGCCGCCAATTCCCATGCCGATGCCGATACCAATGCCGACGCCTTGCATGACGGCGCCGGGCGGCGGGCCGGGGGGCGGCGCGCGCTCGTAGATCACTTCGTCCGGCGGCGGCCGGCGCTTCGGCGGCGTCTCGACCACCTTGCGCTTGGGCGGCGTGTCGTCGACGCGTTTCTTGATCACGGGCGCGACGCTGGGATTGATCGGCGTTGCCGGTGCCGCTGGCGTCGAGCACGGGCAGGTCGGGGCCATCGCGACGGCGACCGGGGTCGCCACGGCGGCGACGGGCACGCCATAATTGCGGTTCTGCACGCGCAAGAGCAGCCGGCGCGCGGTCGCAGCGAGGTCGCTGTTGTCCCAGTTGGCGAGATAGGCCTCGAACGAGGCGCGGGTGTTGATGGCGGTGGCACGCTCCCAGGCCAGCATCTGGCGCCGCCGTTCCAGCACGGTGCGCACGCGCGGCGTGCGGGTGTCCTGCGCGTACAGCTCGATATAGGCCTGATACGCCTCGACGGTGTCGTCGGTGATCACGAGCTCATAAGCCACCATCGCAGGCTTGCCCTGCAAGGTCTTGCGCCAGTCCTCGACGCTGCGCGTGCCGCCGGCGAGCGCCATCGCGGATGCGCCGGGAAGAGCGGGCGTGCTGCCGCTGCTCTCGCCGAAGAACTTGAAGTCGGTGGTGAGCGAGGAACTTTCCCAGGGGATCTGCCGGCCGTCAGTCGATTGCGCGACGGCGACGCGGATGCGCTTGAACACCTCCTCGATCGGCAGATTGGGCTGCTTGGCGATGGTCAGCGCCGCCGTGGTGTAGGGGCTGTCGATGCCGGAGCCGTCCTCGGCTTCGGCGCCGGGCGAGGTCGAATAGGAAATGAAGGAGCCGGGCGCGCCGGCCTTGGTGTCGACGATCGCAAGGCCGTGGCCGGCGCCGCTCAGTGCGGGGAACGGGTTGTTGCGGCAGGCGTCGAGCATGAAGATGCGTGCCCGCGTCGGCAACGCGCCGAGCGTGTTGAGCAGGTCGTTCAGGCGCACGCCCTGGAGCGGAATGTCGGCCTCGCGCTTGGGATCGAGATCGACCGGAACGAGATAGTTCTCGCCGTCGATCTGCAGCCCATGGCCGGCATAGAACACCAGCGCGACGGTGTCGGCGCCACTGGCGCTGACCTTGCCGGCGAAATCGGAGATCGCCGTGCGCATCTCGCTCTGCGCAAGATTGGCCGCCGTGGTGACGTTGAAGCCGGCATTGCCAAGCAGCTCCGTCATGCCCTTGGCGTCGTTGGCGGCGTTGGGCAGCTCGGGCACCGTGCGATAGGCGGACTGGCCGATCACCAGCGCGAGCCGCGCCTCGGCGGCGGCGTCGGTAGGGGTCGTCAACTGGGTGAGGGCCAGAATGCCGGAGGCTAGAAATAAACTGGAAAAAACTGGACGGCGCATGGTGTCACCTCCATAGGCAATGCGTGCGATGATGCCACTTTTTCTAGAGGGCCGCCATGAGTCTGTCTGTGCCCTAAATCACGGTTCGGCTGCGGCAAAATGGGGCAGGTTGTCTGTCGGAGCCGGATCCTGTCGTTCTGTGCTCATCCATGTGAATTGCGCATTGATCCATACGACAATTGGATTGATGTGGCCTTTTGCGCGACTGCGCTCGTTGCGACGGATGTCGCCGCAGGTCGATCGTCATCGCAAATCCCAAGGGAATCCTCGTCATCAGCCGTGCTTGCGGGCTAACGCTGCGCGCGCTGTACGGTTCGATGGCTGCCGGGCTGCCGCGCTTGCCTGTGCCGTCGCTTTGGCCATACAGTTCAGGCAACAGGCTGCGGCAACGACCGCGCCGTACAAAAAATAAAGTGGGAGAAGCCGCACCATGACCATTGTGCCTGCGAGCCGTCGCGCGTTCATCAAGTCATCGGCGGCGGTCACCGCCGGTCTCGTGCTCTCTCCCGCCATCGTCGGCCGCGCCGAAGCCGCGACGCTGAAGCTGAAATGCTCCTCCTCGCTGCCGAACGATCCCAAATTCGCCAACGGCCGTGTCTACTACGACAATCTCGTCAAGAACCTGAAGGCCAACGGGCTTGGCGAGCAGATCGAGGTCGCCTTCTTTCCCGACAACCAGCTCGGTCAGGAGATCGACGTCATCAACTCGGTGAAGCTCGGCGTCATCGATCTCATGGTGTCGGGTTCCTCGATCTCGGCCAATCTGGTGCCCCTGGTCGGCACCTACGATCTCGGCTTTCTGTTCTCGAGCTTCCCGCAACAGACCAAGGCGTTCGACGCCGGCGCGGCCAAGCCGATCGAGGACGCCCTTCTCAAGGGCGGCAACATCCGCATCATCGCCTGGGCCTATAATTTCGGCTCGCGCAGCGTGCTGGCGAAGAAGCCGGTGAAGACCCCGGAGGATCTCGCCGGCCTCAAGATCAGGACGCTGCCCAATCCCGTCATCACCGAATGCCTGCGGCTGATGGGCGCCGCCGCGACCCCGCTGGCGTTCGGCGAGATCTACACGGCCTTGCAGGCCGGCGTGCTCGATGGTCTCGAGCACGATCCGCCGACCATCCTCGCCAGCAAGTTCTTCGAGACCGCGAAATTCTACGCGCTGACGCAGCACAATTTCTCGCCGCTCGCGATCTACTTCAGCGACATGACCTACAACCGCATGGACCCGAAGCTGCGCGAGGGCTTCCTCGATGCGGCGAAGAAGGCTGCGGTCGACACCCGCGCCCACGGCCTTGCGGTCGAGAAGGAAGCGCTGGCCGCTCTGACCGAAAAGGGCGTGACGGTCGCCGAATGCGACCGCGAGGCCTTCAAGAAGCGCGTGGCGCCGCAGATCGAGAACTTCATCAAGGCGCGGCCGGAGTCCAAGGCCGTCATCGACATCATCCGCGCGACGCAAGCTTGAGATGACGATCACAGCCGCCGTGCCCGTCTCGGGCGGCCGCCATGGCAGTGTCGCCCTGCTGCTTCGCTTCAGCGACGCGATTGCGGCCATCCTGCTCGCCGCCGATCTCGTGGTGGTCTGCGTTTCCGTGCTGCTGCGTTTCTTCTTCAACGCGCCGGTCGAGTGGTCGGACGACGTCGCGCGCGGGCTGATGGTCGGTTCGGCCTTCTTCGGCGCGGCGAGCGCGCTCGCGCGCGGCGAGAATGTCGGCGTCTCCTTCTTCCGCGATCTCTTGCCGATGCGGCTGCGCGCGCTGGTCGATGCCGCCAGCGCATTGCTGATCGTGCTGATCTCCGGCTACGTCGCCTACAACGCCATCAAGCTGGGCTCGCTCACCGCCGGCCAGACCACCGGCTCCGGCCTGCCGCTGGAATTGACCTTCTACCCCATGGGCATCGGCGCGCTGTTCATGACGGTCTTCGCAATCGACCATCTCTGCGCGCGCCCGTTCCCCGATATCGTCCGCGGCCTGATCGCGATCGTCGTGGTGACCGGCCTCTATCTCGCCTGGGACTACCTGTCGCCATCCTCGGTGCCGTCGGCGGGCACGCTGATGCTGATCGGCTTCTTTGCGACGCTGTTCGGCGGCTTGCCGATCGGCTTTGCATTGGCGCTGGCCGCGCTCGTTTTCATCTGGGTCGAGGGCGCGCTGCCCGGCGTCATCTTCGCCCAGCAGATGGCGCGCGGCATCGACAATTTCGTGCTGCTCGCGATCCCCTTCTTCATCCTGGTCGGCTACCTCATGGAAGCCAACGGCATGTCGGTCCGCCTGATTGAGCTGTTGCAGCGCGGGGTCGGGCGCATGCGCGGCGGGCTGAACGTCGTGATGGTGGCGTCGATGGTGCTGTTCTCCGGCATCTCGGGCTCGAAGATGGCGGATGTCGCCGCGGTCGGCTCGGTGCTGATCCCTGCGGCCCGCCGCTCCAGGCAAAATCCGGGCGGCGCGGTGGCGCTGCTCGCTGCCTCCGCGGTGATGGCGGAAACGATTCCGCCCTGCATCAACCTGATCATTCTCGGCTTCGTCGCCAACCTGTCGATCGGCGGCCTGTTCGTTGCCGGCCTGTTGCCCTCGGCGCTGATGGCGGCTGTCCTGATCGCGGTGTCCATCATCTTCGGCAAGCGGCCGGACAGGGGCGAGGAGGTCGAGCCGCAGATGCCGGTGTCGGGCCTGTGGAGCGGCGCGATCGCATCCTTCGGCCTGATCTTCATGATCTTCTTCGGCTTCAAGAGCGGCTTTGCCACGGCGACGGAGATTTCGGCCTTCGCCGTGGCTTATGCACTCGTTGTCGGCAGCGTGGTGTTTCGCGAGCTCAGCTTCAGATCGGCTGCGCATAGTTTCGTCCAGGCGGCGACCCGCGCCGGTCTCGTGCTGTTCATCGTCGCCGCCGCGCAATCGCTCGCGTTCACGCTGACCCTGCAGCAGGTGCCGCATGCGGTCGGGGATTTCATGCTCGGATTGTCAAAGACCTCGGGTGTCTGGCTGTTCATCCTGCTGGCGATCGCCGTGCTGATCGTGATGGGCTCGGTGCTGGAAGGCGCGGCCGCGCTGATCATCTTCGGGCCGCTGCTGCTGCCGGTCGCGGTGCAGCTCGGCGTCGATCCCCTGCATTTCGGCGTCGTCCTGGTCATCGCCATGGGCATCGGCCTGTTCGCGCCGCCGCTCGGGCTCGGGCTCTATGGCGCCTGCCTCATCGGCAACGTGCCGATCGAGCAGACCGTGAAGCCGATCATGGGCTATCTCGGCCTCCTGTTCCTCTGCCTGCTCGTCATCGCCTTCGTGCCGTGGCTGTCGACCGCGCTGCCGCGGGCATTCGGCTACTGAAGGAGTTTTGTCGTGAAGGTCCTGCTCGCGCACACGCCGGAGATGCGGCGCAATTACTACGGCGATCGCAGCCTGAACGGCCTGCGCGCGGCCGCCGAGGTGATCCTGCACGAGGGTGACGATCCGCTCGATGCCGCCGGCCTCGTCCGCGCCGCCGATGATGCCGACATCATCGTCGCCGATCGCATGACCGAAGGGCGCGGCGAGATCTTTGCGCAACTGCCGCGCTTGCGGGCCTTCGTCCGCTGTGCCGTCGACATCCGCAACGTCAATGTCGAGCAGGCCTCGAAGGCGGGCGTGCTCGTGACCCGCGCCGGGCCGGGCTTCGTTCAGGCGGTCGCCGAGCTCGCACTCGGCTTCATGGTCGATCTCTCCCGCGGCGTCTCGCGGACCACGGCGGACTACCAGGCCGGCCGCAAGCCGGAGGCGCGGATGGGGCGCCAACTCGCCGGCAGCAGGATCGGCATCATCGGCTATGGCAGTATCGGGCGCTATCTCGCCGAGATCGCGAAGGTGCTGCGCATGGAGGTGCTGGTTGCCGATCCCTTCGCCGATGTCGGCGACAGCGCGATCAGGCACGTCGGCCTGGACGAGCTGCTCGCTGCGTCCGATTACGTCGTCTGCCTCGCCATCGCCAACGAGCAGACCGAGAACCTGATCGGCGAGGCGGCCCTGGCGCGCATGCAGAAGCACGCGTTCTTCATCAATCTCTCGCGCGGCAATCTCGTCGACGAGGCCGCGCTGGCGCGTGCGCTGCTGGAGCATCGCATCGCCGGCGCCGCGATGGACGTCGGCCGCGCGCCCGACCAGATGCCGACGCCCGAGCTGGCGAAGCTGCCGAACGTGATCGCCACGCCGCATGTCGGCGGCCTGACGCCGCAGGCGATCGAATATCAGTCGCTGGAGACCGTGCGTCAGGTCGAGGCCATCGTCAAAGGCGAGGTTCCGCCGGGCGCCGTCAACGCCGACCGCTGGACGCGGCGGCCCTAAAGCCGATCCCAGCCGACAGCACCGCTCTCTCCGTTCCCTCCCCCCTTGTGGGGGAGGGGCAGGGAGGGGGTGCCACACGGGGATTCTCTCCGTCACGCACTGACCGGTGCATCGCTAGCAACAAGCACCTTTTCCTGGGCCACCCCTCTCCCTAGCCCTCCCCCACAAGGGGGGAGGGAACGCACTTCCGTCGGGGCGCTGGTGGAGTTTCATCGGAACAGACACTACAGCCGGTCCACCGCCTTGAACGTTCCGTCCTTCTGGATCACCGTCAAAAACACTTTCGGGGGCGTATCGATCATGCGCATGCCGACGGTGACGATGCTGCCGCTGATGTCGAAGCGCCCGACATCGTTGATGGCGCGGAGCAGGCCCGCGCGGGTCGGTTTCGGCCCGGCCATCTCCAGCGCCGCGGCCGTGAGCCGGCCGGAGAGATAGCCTTCCAGCGACACGAAGTCCGGCGTCAGCGTCGGGTCGAACGCCTTCTGCGCCGCCTGGTAGTCGGCGACGAGCCTGAGCGAGCGATCCCATGGAAACGGCACGACCTGGGAGACGATGACGCCTTCACCCTCGGGGCCGAGCTCCTTGGCAAGCGCATTGGCGCCGACGAAGGAGACGTTGACGAAGGTCGGATAGAAGCCGCTGCGGTGCGCCAGCTTGATGAACTCGGCGCAGGGCCCGTAGGTCCCGACCATCACGATGGCCTCGGGTTCGGCGCGCTTGATCGTCCGCCAGGCGGCCGTGACCGCGCGGGTGTTGCGCTCGAACGTGCCTTCGGCGGCGAGCTCCAGGCCGCGCTTGGCGAGCGCGCGCTTGACGCCGACCAGACCGTCGCGGCCGAAGGAATCGTCCTGGTAGAAGATGGCGATGCGGGTGAAGTGGCGATCCTCGGTGAGGTGCTTGATCCACGCTTCGGCCTCCGCGCCATAGCTCGCGCGGATGTTGACGACGTTCGCGAGCTCGAGGTCGCGCAGAAATTCAGCGCCGCTGAACGGACCGATGAAGGGAACGTTCCTGGCGCTGGTGATCGGAATTGTCGCCATCGCGGTCGGCGTGCCCACGGCGCCGATCAGCGCAAACACCTTGTCGTCCTCGATCAGATGCAGCGTCTGCGACACCGAGCGGTCGGGATCATAGCCGTCGTCACGGCTGATGAGCTGAAGCTTGCGGCCGTGGACGCCGCCTTTGGCATTGATCTCGGTGAATGCCGCGACGATGCCTTGCCGCATTCGCTGTCCGAGCGCGGAGGAGGGGCCTTCCAGCGCGGCGGCCTGGCCGAACAGGATCGCATCCTCGGTGACGCCGGCCTCGTCGCCTTTCGCCGGGAGCATCGCTGTGGCCAGCAATGCGATGGTCAAGGCGAGATAGGTCGCGGATCGCGATCGTGTCATGAGAATGATTGCCGGATGCTCGATGCCGTTGCAGGAACGATAGGTCTGCGAGGCTGAACAGGAGGCTAACTCCGTGCCGTGGGGAGGCTCCGTAAGACTTCGGGGAAAACCGGCAACTTATCTCCAGACTCCGGTAATTCGCAGGGCAATCGTTAACTAAGCCGAGCAATGCGGAGCCGCCGGGTTCCGAAATTGTGCAGTTCTTAACCGCGGCCTTGTTCCGATAGCCGCGCCGGTACCTCAACCAGAGGTTCGGTTCGTCGCGGATAGGGGACGGCGGCTTCAAGATGGGCGATCGCGATCGGAACGATCAGGATCGGAGACGCATGACCGGATGGTGGCGTGTCGCGCCGCTGCTCGGACTCTATCGCCCTGCGCTCGTCGCTATCGCCGTCGGTCTTCTGTTCTCGGTTGCGGGCGCGGCCGCCGTGGCGCGGTGGGAGGATCGCGTCAACAGGATCGAGTTCGAGAACGCGGCCGAGACCGAAGCGATCGTCATGCAGAACGGCATGGGCGAATACATCTCCCGGCTGGTCGCGCTGCGCACGCTGTTCGAATCGACCAACGACGAGGTCACCCGCAGCGAATTCGAGACCTTCAGCGCCCGCCTGTTCGAGCGCCATCCCGGCATGCTGCGCATTGCCTGGCTGCCCCGCGTCAACCGCAAGGAGCGCGCCGAATACGAGGCCGCGGCGATCTCCGACGGCGTCTCCGGCTATCGCATCAAATCGCTGCAGGGTGAGGGCTTCGCGACCGCGCCGCAGAGCGATGAGTATTTCCCGGTGTTCTACTCGACCCAGCCGAAGACCTCGACGGTCTACGGCATGGACTATGCCACCGTTCCGGAGCGCCGCGCGGTGCTGGAGCGCGCCCGCGACAACGACAGGATTGCGGCCCTTCGCACCCGCCTGTTCGAGCCGAAGGAGGGCGGCCGGCTGCCCGACGTTCTCGTTGCCATTCCCGTCTACGCCAAGGGTACCTCGCGTGAGACGGTTGCGGACCGGCGCCGCAATCTCGCCGGCTTCGTGGTCGGCGTCTTCGACCTGCCCCTGCTGATCCAGGGCATTCGCGTGACCACCGGTGCAAGCCCGGCGGTCAGCATGAACGTCTATCCGCCCTTCACGGCGCAGATCGTCAGCCTGGAGCAGATGCTGCCGGATTATTCGTCGTCGGCCACGGCGCCGCGGTCGATGCGGGATGTCGCGCGGGCGCTGCACTGGTCGGGCAGCCTCAAGATCGGCGATACCGATTGGCAGGTGCGTGCGGTGCCGACCGCCGGCGGTCCGCTGGAGACGACTTACGATCGCGCCGGCGCGGTCCTGGTCGTCGGCATGCTGCTGACGCTGTCGCTCTCGACCTATCTCATGCTGGCCAGCCGGAACTCGCGGCGGCTGTCGCTGGCCAACCGGCGGGTGCTCGAGCTCGCCCAGACCGACACCCTGACGGGACTGCCGAACCGCGCCTACTTCCTCACCCGGCTCGACGAGATGAACAGCCAGCTCGGCGTGCGGGGCCTGCCGTTCTCGATCCTGATGCTCGACCTCGACCGCTTCAAGAACGTCAACGACTCGCTCGGCCACGGCGCCGGCGATGCGCTGCTGCGCCAGGTGGCGCAGCGGCTGAAATCCTCGGTGCGCGCGAGCGACGTACTGGCGCGGCTCGGCGGCGACGAGTTCGCCATCATCCAGGAAGCTGGCGAGGATCAGCGTGCCTGCTCGACCGAGCTCGCGGCGCGGATCGCCAAGCTCCTGACCGAACCGTTCCACCTGCCCGGTCACCGCGTCGAGATCGGCACCAGCATCGGCATCGCCATCGCGCCGGATCACGGCAGCGATCAGGAGCAGCTCCTGAAGAAGGCGGACCTTGCGCTCTATCGCTCGAAATCGGCGGGCCGCAACTGCTTCACCATCTACGACGAGGCGATGTCGGCCGAGCTGGAGGCCCGCAACACCCTGGAGGGGGATCTGCGCGATGCCATCGCGCAGTGCCAGCTGGAGGTGCATTACCAGCCGTTCATCGACGCGCTCAGCGGTGCGCGGCGCGGCTTCGAGGCCCTGGTGCGCTGGCGCCATCCGACGCGCGGCCTGATCCCGCCGGACCAGTTCATTTCGCTCGCGGAGGAGACCGGGCTGATCGTGCCGCTCGGCGAATTCGTGTTGCGGCGCGCCTGCGCGGATGCAGCCGGCTGGCCCTCGGACCTCGCCGTCGCAGTCAACCTGTCGCCGATCCAGTTCAAGGAAGCCGAGCTGTTCGAGGTAATCTGCGCGGCGCTCACCGATTCCGGACTGTCGCCGCAGCGGCTCGAGATCGAGATCACGGAATCCGTGCTGCTGGAGCGCGGCGTCGAAAATCTCGCCTTCATGCAGCGCCTGAAGCAGCTCGGCATCGAGCTCGCGCTCGACGATTTCGGCACCGGCTATTCGTCGCTGAGCTATCTGACGACCTTCCCGTTCGACAAGATCAAGATCGACAAGTCCTTCATCAGCAACCTCACGCATCAGCCGCGCAGCTCCGCCATCATCTCCTCGATCGTGACCCTGGCGCGCGGGCTCGACATGTCGGTCACCGCCGAGGGCGTCGAGACCCGCGAGGAATACGAGCGGCTGAAGGCGCTCGGCGTCAATTTCGCCCAAGGCTATCTGTTCGGCCGCCCGCAGCCGATCGAGCGGATCCTGTTCGACGCTCCCGTCAAACGGTCGCGGCGCGACGCCGCCTGAGCGCATCGCCTTCGCGCACCCGGAATAAGAGGTCGTCATGCCCGGGCTTGTCCCGGGCATCCACGTTCTTGGTGCCAAGTAGCGAGACGTGGATGGCCGGGACAGGCCCGGCCATGACGCTGTGGAAGCGTCTGCATCTCGGTCAGCGGTCACGCGCGAAAATCGCTTGACCCGGATGGCCCCGGATGGTCGGTAGAACCATCTAGGGGTGAAACAATCACATCATGCGGCTTCCGTTCTTCTACGGCTGGGTCGTGGTCGCCGTGACCTTCGTCACCATGGCGATCGGCGTCAACGCGCGCACCGCCTTCTCGCTGTTCTTTCCGCCCATCATCTCCGAATTCGGCTGGGAGCGCGGCGTCACCGCCGGTGCGTTCTCCTTCGGCTTCGTGGTGTCGGGGGTGGTCAGCCCGCTGATCGGCCGCCTGATGGACCGCGCCGGTCCGCGCGCGGTGATGGAGCTCGGTGTGGTGCTGATGGGCGGCGGGTTGCTGCTCGCGCCGCTCACCAGCGCGCCCTGGCATCTCTACGTCACCATCGGCGTCATGGTCGGCGCCGGCTCGGTGTGTCTCGGCTATTCCGGCCAGTCGCTGTTCCTGCCGAACTGGTTCATCCGCAAGCGCGGCTTCGCCATCGGCATCGCCTTCGCGGGCGTCGGCATCGGCTCGGTGACTCTGCTGCCATGGGTGCAGCACATGATCGAACAGACCGGCTGGCGCACCGCCTGCACCGCGATGGGCCTGCTCATCCTCGTCGTGCTGGCGCCGGTTAATTTGCTGCTGCACAAGCGCCCGCAGGACATCGGCCTCGAACCGGACGGCGATGCCGCTCCGGCTGCGGGCGGCGCGCAGCCGGTCTCCAACGTCGTCGATCCCGATTGGGTCAATACCGACTGGACGCTGAAACGCGCCGTCGCGACCGCACGCTTCTGGTGGATCGCGGTCGGCTATTTCTCCGGCCTGTACATCTGGTACGCGGTGCAGGTGCATCAGACGAAATTCCTGCTCGACATCGGCTTCAGCTCGTCCGTCGCGGTGTGGGCGCTCGGCATCGTCAGCCTGCTCGGCATTCCCGGCCAGATCGTGCTGGGCCATGTCTCCGACCGCATCGGACGGGAGTGGGTCTGGGCGATCAGTTGCGCGGGCTTCGTCATCTGCTTCGCCGCGCTGATCGCCTTGAAGTATCAACCCTCGCTCTGGCTCGTCTACGCCATGGTGTTCGCGCAAGGAGCGCTCGGCTACGGCCTCACCTCGATCATGGGCGCGGTGGTGTTCGAGATCTTCCAGGGCAAGCACCAGGGCAGCATCTTCGGCACGATCATGCTGGCGGCGCTGGCGGGCGGTGCGGCCGGACCGTGGGTGACCGGCCTGCTCTATGATCGCGCCGGCGACTACACACTCGCCTTCGGCATCGCGATGGTCGTGAGCGGATTGTCGGCGCTCGCGATCTGGCGGGCATCGCCGGGGAAGGTGCGGGCCGTCGCCGGCCGACTGCCCAAGCTCGAGGCGGGAGCCGGCGGAGCAAGCCCGTAGAACTTCCTGCCAAATGCCGTGGCACTTCTTCGCGCAATCTTAAGCATCCCGCATCTTGGTAGGCCGCTACCGGAGTGCGCCAACTTCTTGGACACCACCGCAGCGCTAGGCTCGTGACATTGTCATATCTTTGAGATGTTCCTGGGTCGAATGATGTCCGCTCGCGATTGCCATGCGATCGAAATGCCGGAAGTCCTGTTGGCTGCGCTCGATCAGGCGGACGACGGTGTCGTCATCGCCGGTGAGGATGGCCGTATCGTCCACTTCAATGCCGCGGCCGAGCGGATCTGGAAGCTCGCCCGCGCCGACGTGCTCGGCGCCGACGTCGGCATTCTCACCCTCAAATGCCTTCAGGCCGATCGGGCCGCGGAGTTTCGCGATGAGATCAGCCTCGTACGGCGCGACGGCAGCCGGGTCCGCGCGGCCATATCGCTGTCGTCCATCGTGCGCGAGGGCGCGACCTACCGCCTCGTATTCGCGCGCGACGTCACCGGCGAAGCCGAGCGCCGCGTTAGAATCGGGCTTCTTCATGCCGTCTCCGACCAGACCAACCGGGCCGTGATCATCGCGGACACCGACCAGAACATCGTCTACGTCAACTCGGCCTTCACGACGCTGTTCGGCTACACCAGCACCGAGGCCGAGGGCCGCCGTGCAGGTGAGCTGATCGCCGGCTGCCACACCGACCGTAAGGCGGTCGCCAAGCTGGTCCAGCACCTGATGCGTGGCGGCCGCCGCTGCGAGGTCGAATTGCTCGCCTACGACAAGGACGGCGAGGAGATCTGGGTCTGCGCGCGGATCGACGCGTTCCGCGACAAGAAGGGCCGGGTCAAGCACATCTTCGCGCTGCTCGAGGACATCACCGAGACCAAGCAGCTGCGCTCGCTGCAGCAGCTCATCATGGGCTCGCTCGCGGACGAAGTGCCGATTACCGACATCGCCGACAGGCTCTGCCGCCGCGTCGAGGAGATCGCGCCCGATGTGGTCTGTTCGCTGCTCCACGTCGACGCTGCCGGCCTGATCCACCCGCTCGGCGGGCCCTCTCTGCCCGAGGATTATTCCCGCGCGCTGGACGGTGTTGCGATCGGCCCCAATGTCGGCTCCTGCGGCACCGCTGCCTTCTACGGCGAGCCGGTGCTGGCGACGGACCTCGAGACCGATCCGCGCTGGCAGCCCTACAAGGCGATGCCGCTCGCGATCGGCCTGCGCGCCTGCTGGTCGACCCCGGTCAAGGCCAAGGACGGCCGGGTCATTGCGACCTTCGCCTTCTACTACCGGGAGCCCCGCGCGCCGAGCAATTGGCACCGGCGCATCGTCGACGCCTGCGTCAACCTCGGCGCCTTCGCGATCGAGCGCAAGGAAGCGCGCGCCGAGATCGCGCGGCTCGCCTATCACGACATCCTGACCGGGCTGCCGAACCGCGCGCAGCTGCGCAACCTGATCACCACGGCGATCGATGCCTGCCCGACCGGCAGCCACGTCGCGCTGGCCTTCCTCGACGTCGATCATTTCAAGGACGTCAACGATACGCTCGGTCATGCCGCCGGCGACGAGCTCTTGATCCAGCTCGCCCAGCGCCTGCGCGAGCAGATCGGCCCAGAGGACATGCTGGGACGCCTCGGCGGCGACGAATTCGTTATTCTGCTGCCGCAACGCAATGCCGAGAGCGCCGAGCGCGTCGCGGCCGGGATCACCGAAGCGCTGGCCGCGCCCTTGCGGCTCGGCTCGAAGCTGATGCAGATGTCGGCCAGCATCGGCATCAGCCTCTATCCTGATCATGCGACCGACATCGACACGTTGATGCAGCAGGCCGACGCCGCCATGTACATGGCCAAGCAGGCGGGACGTTCGACCCATCGCATCTTCAGCGCCGAGATGAACGGGCTCACCGAGCAGCGTCTGGCGCTGATCGCAGCGCTCCGCCGCGCCATCGCGGAAGGCGCGCTGAGCCTCAGCTACCAGCCGCAGATCCGCAGCAGCGACGGCGCGATCCACGGCGTCGAGGCACTGGCCCGCTGGCATGATGCCGTGCTCGGCGACGTCTCTCCGGCAAAGTTCATCCCGCTTGCCGAGGAATGCGGTCTGATCGAGCAGATCGGCCTGTGGTCGGTGCGCGAGGCCTGCCGGCAGATGGCGAACTGGCGCCGCGCCGGGCTCAACATTCCCTGCGTGTCGGTGAACCTGTCGCCGATCAATTTCCGCAGCGTCACGCTGGCGGCGCGGCTCAAGGACATCCTTTCCGAATACGATCTGCCGGCGGACGCCTTGATGCTGGAGATCACCGAAGGCGCGTTCATGCAGGACAGCGTCGCCGCGCTCGAGACGATGAATGCGATCCGCGAGCTCGGCGTCGGCCTCTCCGTGGATGATTTCGGCACCGGCTATTCCAGCCTCAGCCGCCTCGCGCATCTGCCGATCCGCGAGCTCAAGATCGACCGCAGCTTCATGCGCGACATCGAGCGTGACGCTGGCGCACTTGCCATCGCCACCGCCGTGGTGCGCGTCGGCCAGGGCCTCGGCATGACGGTCGTCGCCGAAGGCGTCGAGACCGAGGGCCAGCGCAGGACGCTGGCCGAGCTCGGCTGCGACGTCGTGCAGGGTTTCCTCTACGCCCCCGCGCTTGCTCCCGTCGCCTTCGAGCGCTGGCTGATCGAGCACTGCGCCGAGCAGGCGAGGGCGATGCTGGGACGGCTGGAGGTGGCGGCGGGCGGGGATGCGGTGAGGCGGTCGGCGTAGGGCGCTTTCAAACCTTCGTTAGCGCGCCAGACGGCCGCACCGACAGTAGCTATCCGCCGGCCGGTAATGCTAGGATTGCAGCTGCAGTCCTTGCAATTTTTGGTTGGATCGTGGAATTCCTTCGGAATCGCGCCAAGACGTTCGTTGTTCTCGGCTGGGTCTTCTTTGCGGTGTCGATCCCGATATGCCTGTCTATCAGCGTGGGCGCGGGAATCAGTAGATTTTATTTTCCAACGCATCCGGGGGCTACGCTGAATGCGTTTGACGCTAGAGCCTCTAATCTGGTTCTCGTTGCTGGTGCTCTTGCCGCTGTGGCATCGTCGATCGCACTTGCCCTGAAATTCCGTGCCACCGCGTCCCTTTTGGTTCTTGTGACTTGGGGCGCGGCCGTTGCTGGCACACAGGTGGCTCGCTCGTTTGTGAAGCCCGGACC
This sequence comes from Bradyrhizobium sp. UNPF46, assembly GCF_006658625.1. Taxonomy (NCBI): domain Bacteria; kingdom Pseudomonadati; phylum Pseudomonadota; class Alphaproteobacteria; order Hyphomicrobiales; family Nitrobacteraceae; genus Bradyrhizobium; species Bradyrhizobium sp. UNPF46. The sequence continues at coordinate 94,683 of NZ_LFJB01000003.1, read as the reverse complement.
GGAATACTTCGAACGGCACGTCGGTTCGGAAGTCTTCTTCGTGCCTTGGCAATACGTTCCAGCGGGACCAGGAGCGTCCGTCAGAGAAATCTCAAACGAGAATGGTTTCTCTGCCGCACTCTGTCTGCCCAGTCTCAAGGGGCGGGCCGAGAATGATTGCACCTTCATTCGGCAGCTCAGTGTGTTGCCAGACGGGGAAAGCATTGCTGATTTCGATTTGGAGAATTGGCGCAAGCATCGGATCGAAATGAGTCCCGGTCCAGATCGCAGCGGGTACCAATCTTTTAGTTTGAGCTACACGGCGCAACCTGGCGGGCCTACGCGAATCCAACATTACCTCGCCCGCCTCAACCCCGACGGACAGCTTACGCGACTTGTCGTTTGCCGGCTCGAGGACGAAAAGTCCTGCAGGCACCACGCGCTGGTGGGTAAGTATTGGCTTGGGTACGACGCAGGCCTTTCAGAAGCTGACGATGCGCTCGACCGCAAGCTGGCGGCCCTAATCGAGTTGTGGCGGCGCAAGTAGCATACGGCCGGATCCGGCAGACGGGGTCCCGGGCCTCGCCGCTCGAACGTCTGGTCGAAGCGGTTGCCCTATCCTCACCCCGACGCCAGCCCCGTCCTCCGCCGCAGATCCGAGATCGCGCGCAAGAAGCTGTCGGCCGGCGTCGTCTCCGGATCGATCAGCCGGTGCAGCCGAAAACCGTCTTCCAGCGCCAGCACCACCGATGCCATCCACGACGGGTTGAGATTGCTGTTCCTGCCGTTGCTCTTCAACGTCGCCTCGACGATGTCGGCGATCAGCTTGCGCCGCGCGCGCAGGCGTTTCGCAAGGTCGGGCCGGCGCTTCTCGGCGCGCGCGACGAACAGGATCATCTCCATGTGCAGCAGCGGCGAGCGGCCGAGCGGATCCTGCTTGCTGCGGTCCATCGTCTTCAACGCCGCGATGAAGTCGTCGAGATTGTCGTGCTGGGCGAGGATGTCCATGTTGCGCCGGATCGATTGCTCGACATGGTCCTCGAGCATGGCGATGATCAACTCGTCCTTGCTCTTGAAGTTCGAATAGAACGCGCCGCGGGTGAAGCCGGCGGCCGCGGCGATCGCCTCGATGCTGGCGCCGCCGATGCCGTCCTCCTCGAACACGCGCGCGGCCGCCTCGAACAATTTGTCGCGCGTATCGTCCCTGGTCGGCCTGGTTCTCACCCTTGACATCGGAGCAGGGTAGGGCAGAATGCAACTCGATACAACAATGTATCGAGTTTAAGAATTCCAGGGATGGTTACGCCGGGCCGTTGGGGCTGTGCTCGTCGTATTCGGGTCATGCGGCAACCGATTCGAGGTCACCATGAACGAGCACGTGCAAGGCGCCGGCGGCGCACCGCTGTTCAACCCGTTGTCGCCGGATTTCATCCGCGATCCCTATCCGCATTACGACCGGCTGCGCACGGTCGACCCGATCCATGTGACGCCGTTCGGCCAGTTCGTCGCCAGCCGCCATGCCGACGTCAGCCTGGTGATGCGTGACAAGCGCTTCGGCAAGGATTTCGTCGACCGCTCCAAGCGCCGCTACAGCGACAAGATCATGGACGAGCCGGTGTTCCGCAGCATGAGCCACTGGATGCTGCAGGCCGATCCGCCCGACCACACCCGCCTGCGCGGCCTCGTCGTGAAGGCCTTCACCGCGCGCCGGGTCGAGGACATGCGGCCGCGCATCCAGCAGATCGTCGACCAGGCCATCGATGCCGTGATCGACCGCGGCCACATGGACCTGATCGAGGATTTCGCCTTCCGCCTGCCCGTCACCATCATCTGCGAGATGCTCGGCATCCCCGAGGACCATCGCGAGGTGTTCTACAAGAGCTCGCGTGACGGCGGCCGGCTGCTCGACCCCGTGCCCCTCACGCCGGAGGAGATCAAGAAGGGCAACGAGGGAAACCTGATGGCGCAGATGTATTTCCAGCAGCTGTTCGAGCTGCGCCGCAAGAATCCCGGGGACGATCTCACCACCCAACTCGTGCAGGCCGAGGAGGATGGCAACAAGCTCACCAATGAGGAGCTGACCGCCAACATCATCCTGCTGTTCGGCGCCGGCCACGAGACCACCGTCAATTTGATCGGCAACGGCCTGCTCGCACTTCACCGCAATCCCGACCAGCTTGCGCTGCTCAAGGCGCGTCCCGAGCTGATGGAAGGCGCCATCGAGGAATTCCTGCGCTACGATTCCTCGGTGCAGATGACCGGACGCGTCGCGCTGGAGGATATCGAGGATCTCGGCGGAAAGAGGATCCCCAGGGGCGAGACCGTGCTGTGCCTGCTCGGCTCGGCCAACCGCGATCCGGCGGTCTATCCCGATCGCCCCGACCGGCTCGACGTCACGCGCCAGAATGTGAAGCCGCTGTCGTTCGGCGGCGGCATCCATTTCTGCCTGGGTGCCCAATTGGCGCGCATCGAGGCCGAGATCGCCATTGCAACGCTGCTGCGGCGGCTGCCCGATTTGCGCATCGAAGACGTCGAAAACCCGGAATGGCGGCCGACCTTCGTGCTGCGCGGCCTCAAGCGGCTGCCGGCGAGCTGGTGAGGCGCCCCACCCGTTAACCTCCGCGCGCAACAGTCGCTGTGACTTCGCCACACTTCCCCCTATATAAGGGGCTGTTCCGGCACGCCTGAAGTCCACGAAGGCCAGGGTTTGGTCCGGGTGCCGGTTTGGCCGAGGGGAGACCCGTGCAGACGACGCTGCTCGGATTGGCGATTGCCTTCATCATTGCGCTGCTGGCCGCGCTGATCGGGCCTTACTACGTCGACTGGAACCAGTTCAGGCCCCAGTTCGAGGCGGAGGCTGGCAAGATCATCGGCGTACCGGTGCGGGTCGCGGGTGAGCTCGACGCGCGGCTGCTGCCGGCGCCGACGCTGCGGCTGCGCCAGGTCACCTTCGGCGGCAACAACGATCTCGGCCGCCTGCGCGCCGACAAGCTCGACGTCGAGTTCAGCCTCTCCTCCCTGATGCGCGGCGAATGGCGCGCCACCGAGCTTTCGGTGGGCGGCATGGCGGTGGATCTCGGCCTCGATGCGCGCGGGCGGGTCGATCTGCCCTCCACCGCGAGCGGCACCTTCAATCTGGCCTCGCTCGCCATCGAGCGGCTGAACCTCACCGGCCGCATCGCCCTGCACGATGCCGCCAGCCGCTCGACGCTGGAGCTGAACGACATCACCTTCTCCGGTGACGTCCGCTCGCTCGCGGGCTCGGTGCGCGGCGACGGCGGCTTCACCGCCAACGGGGTGCGCTATCCGTTCCGCGTCTCGTCCGGCCCGAGCGCCGACGGCAACGCCACCCGCCTTCACCTCAACATCGATCCCGGCGAGCGCGCCATCCTCGCCGATCTCGAAGGCGTGCTCGCCTTCGACAATCGCCTGCCGAAATTCGACGGCGCGCTGACGCTGGCCGTGCCTGCGGTGAGGAAGGCCGGCGAGACGGGGCCGACGCCCTGGAAGCTCACGACCAAGCTCAAGGCCGATCCCGCCGGTGCCAAGTTCGAGCAGATCGACGCGAGCTTCGGCACCGAAGACACCGCGCTGAAGCTTGGCGGCGTCGGCGATATCAGGTTCGGTGCCTCGCCGCTGCTGCGCGCGGTGCTGTCGGCGCGCCAGGTCGATGCCGACAGGCTGACGGCCAAGGACGACGCCGAGCCGCTCCGTATCCTGCCGGCGCTGCGGGCGGGACTCGCCGCCATTCCGCAGGCGCCGATCCCGGCGCAGATCGAGTTCAACTCCGACCAGATCATGCTCGGCGGCCGTCCGCTGCAGAACATCACGGCCGAGCTTCACACCGACGGCAGGTCCTGGACCTTTCAGCGGCTGGAGCTGCGCGCCCCCGGCATGACGCAGCTCTCGCTCAACGGCGCGACGCCGGGCGCCGACAGTTTCAGCGGCCGTCTCAGTGTGGAATCGTCGGACCCCGATACGCTGGTGGCCTGGCTCCAGGGCCGCAGCGAGATCAACCGCCGCAGCACGCGGCCGCTGCGCCTCGCCGGCGACGTCACGATCGCAGCCAATCATCTGGCCGTCGACAGGCTGAAGGCCGACATCGAAGGCGGCACTGTCGAGGGCCGCATCGCCTTCGTGCAGACCGGCGCGAGCAAGGGCTCGCGGATCGACGCCGACCTGAAGGCCGACCGGCTCGATCTCGACGCCGCCGCAAGCTTCGTGCGCGCGCTCGCCGGCCCGCAAGGCGAATGGCCGGAAGAGGCGAAATTCTCGCTCGACGTCGGCCGCGCCATCTCTGCCGGACAGGAACTGCGGCCGTTCGCGGCCAGGCTTGCCTACAGCCCCGCAGCGCTGTCGCTGGAGCAGCTGCGCTTCGGCCAGGCCGGCGGCGTCACCACCGAGGCGAGCGGCAGCTTCGACCGCGCCAAGGTCACCGGAAAGCTCGCGCTGAAATCCTCCGCCAATTCGCTGCGCGAGCTCACGGCGCTGCTCGAGCCGTTTGCGCCCGCGGTGCGCGCGCGGTTCGATGCCTTGCCGTCGCTGCCCGGCGCCACGCGCCTCAAGCTCGACCTCAGCCTCGACAGGAATGCCGAGCATGCCGATCGCAGCAATGCCCGCGCCGTGCTCGATCTCGACGCGCCGCAGCTCAAGGCGACCGCGACGCTGGCCGCGCAGACGCCGGCCGCCGCCATTGGCGGCATCGACCTCGATCGCCTGCGGAGCAGCGACTTCACGCTGGATTCGAAAGTCTCGACGCCGCAGGCCGGCGCCCTGCTGGCGCTGCTCGGGCTCGATCGCTTGGTGGCCGCAGGCGAGGGCGCTTCGCAAGTCGAGGGCAAGCTGACCGGGGCCTGGCGGCGGCCGCTGCAATTGAATGCAAAGCTCAGCGGCGGCGGCCTCGATGCCGACGCGCAAGGCAGCGTCGAATTGTCGGAGCCGAAAGCCAGCGTGAACTTGCGCGTGCGCAACGTCAATCTGGCGCCGCTGCTCGGCACCAGCCTGACCGACAAATCGGCGCAGAACGTCAGTCTGTCCTCCCGCGTCGGCCTCTCCGGCAACCGCCTGACCTTCGATGATCTCGACGGCAATGCGGCCGGCTCGCACCTGCGCGGTCATCTCGCTGTGACGCTCGATCAGGATAGAAGCGTCGACGGCGAAGTCGGTCTCGATACGCTCGATCTTGCGCCGGCGCTCGCGATGGCGATCGGCGCAGCCGGGCATGATACGGGCGAGCCGTTGAGTGCAGGGCTCATCACCGGCTGGCGCGGCCGGGTCGCGTTCCAGGCGTTGCGCGGGACGTTGCCCGGCGGCCTCGAGCTGCGCCCCTTTGGCGGCACGATCCGCAGCGACGGCCAGTCGCTCGCGCTCGATGCGCTGAAGGGCGGCCTCGGCGGCGGCGAGATGTCCGCGAGCCTCGATGCGCGCAACGGCGCCAATGGGCTGGCGTTGAGTACCCGCATCGAGCTCAGCAACGTCGATGCGGCGACGCTGCGCTACCGCGATCTCGCGCTGCCCAAGGGCCGGGCCTCGGTGCAGATGGCGCTGACCAGCCAGGGCCGCAGTGTCGCAGCGCTCACCGGCGCGCTCGCCGGCAACGGCACGGTGACGCTGGACTCCGCGGAAATCAGCGGCCTCAATCCGCGCGCCTTCGAGATCGCGATCCGCGCCAGCGATGGCGGCCAGGTCAGCGACGACAACCGCTTGCGCCAGCTGGTCGAGCCCGCGCTTGCCGCCGCACCGATCGCGGTGGCCTCGGCGCAGATCCCGTTCACGATCCGCGACGGCCGTCTGCGCGTCGGCGCGACGCCGCTGGAAGCGAAGAACGCCCGCGCCATCGTCTCCGGCGGCTACGACATTCCCGCCGACCAGGCCGACATCCGCGCCAGCCTGACGCCGATCATGACCGGCCTCTCCGGCGCCCCGCCGGAGATCCAGCTGTTCGCGGCGGGGCCACCCGACAAGCTCAATCGCACCATCGACCTTGCGCCGCTGTCGTCGTGGCTCGCGGTGCGCACGATCGACCGCGAGACGCGCCGGCTGGACGCGATCGAGCGCGGCGAACCGCCGCCGGCGACCGCGGCGCTGCCGACGCTGGTGTCTCCGGAGGCCGCGCCCGAGCAGGCTCCCGCCAACGTGCCGCTGCCGGGCCAGGATCCGCGCCGCATGCCGTCGAAGCCGAAAGCCGCACCGACGCCGAAGGCCCCGCAGGCCGCGCCCGCCGCACCGAGCCCGCCGCTCGCCAGCCAGCAGCTCGCACCGCTGCCCCCGGCCATCGACGTGAAGCCGGCCCCGGGCCCGCCGCCCGCAAAACCCAAGCCGAAGCCGCCGCTGGTGCTGACGCCACAGAATCCGTGAGGCGCCCCCGTCATGCCCGGGCTTGTCCCGGGCATCCACGTTCTTATCACCGTGCGGCAAGTCGTGGATGGCCGGGACACGCCCGGCCATGACGCCGGAGAGGCATCGGTGCTTACAAGCCTGTTCGGCGCACCTTTCGCAGCCCCTAACCCATTCCCTCGCATTTGAATGAATTCTGCCCGGCAAAACTGATTTGCCGATTTTACCGAATTCTCGCGTTTGATCTCTAGCTTCAGTTCCCAGAGGAATCCGCTGTCCCGCCACGAGCGGCAGGACGGCTCGCCAAATAGCTCGCCAAGAACTGGGGTGATCGAGATGAACGGGGCGAAATCGCTTCTACAGGATCTGGACGACGCGATCGCGCGCGGCAGCGACGAAAGCCGGGCGAGGGCGTTGTGGCATGCGACCGACATTCTGATCACCGGCCGCTACAGCGACGACGAGATCAGCATGTTCGGCGACGTCATCGGACGGCTCGCCGACGAAATCGAGGTCGCCGCGCGGGTGCAGCTGTCGGAGGTGATGTCAGCGTGCGATCATGCGCCGTTCAACGTCATCGAAAAGCTCGCCCTCGACGACGAGATCGAGGTCGCCGGTCCCGTGCTGCGCGACTCCAACCGCATCGACGAGAAGATGCTGGTCGAGAGCGCCATGACCAAGGGGCAGTCGCACCTGCTCGCGATCTCCCAGCGCAAGTCGATCGGCGAAGCCGTGACCGACGTGCTGGTCAAGCGGGGCAACCAGGAGGTCGTGACCTCGGTCGCCAAGAACGAGGGCGCGCGCTTCTCCGGCTCGGGCCTTCTGCACATGGTTCGCCGCGCCGAGGGCGATTCGATCCTCGCCGAGCAGCTTGGCCTGCGCAAGGACGTGCCGCGGCACATCTTCCAGCAGCTCATCTCGAAAGCCTCGGAGGACGTCCGCCGCCGCCTCGAGTCCGAGCGGCCCGAGATGATGGCGCAGATCCAGAGCTCGGTGACCGAGCTCACCGGCGATCTTCAGTCCAAGTTCGGTCCGTCCTCGCGCAGCTATTTCGTCGCCAAGCGCGTGGTGACGACGCAGTACCGGCAGGGCAACCTGAATCAGGATTCCATCTCGAATTATGCGCGGCAGCACCGCTTCGACGAGGTACAGATCGGCCTGTCGCTGTTGTCGTCGCTGCCGGTCGACGTGATCGAGCGCGCGCTGATGGACCGCAACCGCGAGATGATCCTCGTCCTGTGCAAGGCGCTCGACTTCTCCTGGGATACGACGATGTCGCTGCTGTTCCTCGGCGCCAAGGATCACCTGATCACGGCGCGCGACCTCCAGGACAACGAGCGTGAGTTCGGCCGGCTCAAGATCGAGACCTCGCGCAGCATCTTGAAGTTCTACCAGTCGCGCAAGACCGGCACGGGCGCCGATGCGGGCCGTCAGCCCGAGCTCCAGGTTCACTGACACCTGCACCAAGGACCTGCACTAAGGACAGGGGAGTATCTGCAATGTTGCCTCAATTCGGCACTGCCGTTCGCAAGAAGAACCTCAACAGCGCCGTCACCGCCGATCTCGGCGGCGGCGCGCCGGACAAGGCCTCGGTGGACGCGGCCTGGCTCGTGCTCGAAGCCGCCAACGATCTCGGCGACCACGCCGCGATCGAAGCCTGCCGCCGCGTCATCGACGCCGAGCTCACCGGCACGGTGGCCGGCAGCGCGGACGTCGATCTCGTGCTGGGATATTTCCGGTAAGGGCTTTGTAGGGGGAAGGCGCACTTGCGCCGTGCCCACCATTGATCCCGCTCATCGCAAGCCGTGGGCATGCTACGCTTCGCTCACACTGAGAGCTGCGAGTGTGCCACGCCGCTCCTTCTTTCACTGCCGGATGCGGTACATCACACCATCAATGCCATTACGCTTCGTGCTCTTCTCGAGAAGGTAGTTCAACTTCTCCAGCACGCGGCGAGACGCGCCGTTCTCGACATAGACGAGGCCGATCAGGGACGGCAGCATGAGCCGTGACAGCCCGATCTTCGTCAACGCGGTCGCGGTTTCGCTCGCAAATCCCCGACCCCAGAATTCGCGTTTGAACGCGTAGAAAATCTCGATCTCGTCCACGTCGTCGACCAGGATATGGCGGATGCCCGCCCGTCCCGCGAACGCCCCCTCGCGCGTTCGCAGTGTCCAGAGGCCGAACCCGTGCCGGTCCCAATGCGCCATGTTGACGTCGAGGTAAGCCTTCGTCGTCTCCGCCGAACGCACGCCGCCGAGATAACGCGACACTTCGGGATCCTGGTGGAGCGCGACGAGGTCGGCGAGGTGACTTTCATTCAGCCTCCCGGCGGTCAGTCGGTCTGTGACGAAGTGGTCCATGGAATCAGACGGCGGCTTCAACGTTGGTTGCGACCTCGCGTGCGGCGCCGTCATCGGGCGCCAGATATTCCCCAATTGGGCCATCGCGCGAACGAGAGGACCGGTCCCTCATGGCTTCTAACACAACCTAACAGGCAATCTTCGCAGCGTTCGGTCAATGTCACCCCATGAAAGTGGTCGAATTTCGAAAAGGCACGACGACCGACGGGGAGATATCATGACGTCCAAGACATCGAGTGAAAGGCTGCCACGATCCGCGGACGTTTCTCGCCGCGGCTTCGTGGGTGGCTTGTCGGCGGGCCTCCTGGGGGTCGCTGCGAGCGAGGTTGCCCGGGCAGAGACACTGGCCGACGTCCCTGATCGCGCGCCAGGCGCCGATCTCAGCGCGCACAGCGAGCGCTCCCGTTTCGCCAGGCTCGACCGCATTCCCGAGGCTACACCGGGCAAGCGCAACATCGATCCGAGCGATGCCATCAACTCCAAGACGCCGCACCAGAAGCTGGTCGGCAATATCACGCCGACCGATCTGCATTACGAGCGCAGCCATTCCGGCGTGCCCGACATCGATCCCGCGCAGCATCGGCTGCTCGTTCACGGCATGGTGCGGAAGCCACTGGTGTTCAGCGTCGAAGACCTGAAGCGGATGCCCTCGGTCACTCGAATCGTGTTCATCGAATGCACCGGCAATGGATGGGAAAACTGGAAGAAGGCCGATCCGGACCTGACGGTGCAGAACACGCATGGCCTCGTCAGCACCAACGAGTGGACCGGCGTGCCCCTGAAATTCCTGATCGACCTCGTCGCCAAGGACAAGGGATCGACCTGGATGCTGGCGGAGGGTGGAGACGGTGCAGGCGTCGACCGCAGCATCCCGCTCACCGACGAAATCGTGAACGAGGCTTTCGTCGCCTATGGACAGAACGGCGAGCCGCTGCGACCCGCGCACGGCTTTCCGATGCGGCTGGTGATGCCTGGCTTCGAGGGCAACCTCAACATCAAATGGCTGCGCCGCCTCAAATTCGGCAACGCGCCGTGGATGACGCGCTGGGAGACCGCGCGCTACACGCAGTTGCTGGCGAACGGCAAGGCACGGCAATTCCAACTGAGGATGGAGACCAATTCGGTGATCACGCAGCCGTCCGGCATGATGCAGATTCAGCCGGGCTACAACCGCATCTCGGGTCTCGCCTGGAGCGGCCATGGCAAGATCGCCAAGGTCGAGATCTCGACCGACGGCACCCGGACGTGGAAGCAGGCGCAATTGGCTCAGCCGGTATTGTCCAAGGCGCAGGTGCGTTTCCAGATGGATTGGGACTGGGACGGCAAGCCGACCAGGATTGTCAGCCGCTCGACCGACGGGCAGGGCAACGTCCAGCCGGACCGGCAGACCTTCATCGCCGCGATGGGGACCAATGCCCTGTTTCACTACAATGCCCAGCAGACCTGGAGCATCGACGAGGCCGGGAGGGTCCGCAATGTCCTCGCATGACAAGATGTTTCTCGCCGGCATCCTCACATTCGGCCTGCTCGCCGCACCCGCGTTGGCGTTCGACTTCGGCCGTCCGGCAACGCCTGCCGAGATCAAATTGTGGGACATCGACGTCGGCCCGGATGGCAAGGGCCTGCCCGACGGCAGCGGCACGGCAGTGCAGGGCAGGCAGATATTCGCTGACAATTGCGCGGCCTGTCATGGCGACAACGGCCAGGGCGGCATCAAGGATCGTCTGGCCGGCGGACAGGGCACGCTTGCCTCGAACATGCCCGTCAAGACCGTCGGCAGCTTCTGGCCCTATGCGACGACCTTGTTCGACTACATCCATCGCGCAATGCCCTATCCGACCCCGGGCTCGCTCAGCACCGACGAGACCTATGCCGTCACCGCCTACATCCTGAGCCTCAACGGCATCGTTCCAGCCGACGGCAAGGTGGACAAGGAAAGTCTGCCGAAGATCAGGATGCCCAATCGCGACGGTTTCGTTCCACAACCGGAATTCGATCCCGCCAAGCTGTTCCGCAGGAAGTGAGCGGGCGATGAAGCTTCCGATATTGATCAGGATTCTCGTTCTGATCGCAGCGACATGTTCATGGGAGACACAGGCAATGGCCGCAGACGGACTCATCACCATCAGGAGCGGTTTCGGGCCCGAGGACACGATGAAACGGCTGGAGGCTGAAGTGAAGGCCAAGGGCCTCACCGTGTTCGCCCATATTGATCACGCGGCCGGTGCCGCCGCGGTCGGCCTGCCGTTGCGGCCGACCGATCTCATCATCTTCGGCAACGCCAAGGGCGGCACGCCCTTGATGCAGCAGGCGCAAACCGCCGGCATCGACCTGCCGCTGAAGGCGCTGGTCTGGCAGGACGAGCAGGGTGCGACCTGGCTGTCCTACAACGATCCCGCCTATCTCGCGGAGCGTCATGGCGTCGGCGAGCCGGCGAAGGCTGCCGTCGCGGCGATGACCGGCGCTCTGCATGCGATCGCGACCAAGGCCACAGCGCCCTAAGCGTGAGGTGACGGCCGCGCGAGGAGAGGTTCATGAACGACACTGACGGACAACCGGCGTCATCCACGCCGCAAGGTGGCAAACTCACCAGATGGCTGGTCGTTGGGGGGCTATGCGCGATGCTCGTCGCTGCGAGCGTTCTCGGTTATCTCGGCTGGACCAGCACCGATACCAGCGTGCCCGCATCAGGCTATGTCGCGCTGGTGCTCGGCGTCGTGTTCTCGCTGGTCGTCGGCGTCGGCCTGATGGCGCTGGTGTTCTACAGCAGCCGCAAAGGCTATGACGAGCCCGCCGTGCTGATCGAGGAGCCGGAGAGCGAACCGGACGATGGCCAGGCCCGCTCGCGCTGACGGGGAAGTCTACGCAGCTGTGAACAACTGAGTCCCTCGTAACCGCGTCGCGGTGGTTTCGCCGCTCAAGCCGTCTCTCGTTGCCGCAGGCGTCCGATCCAGATCGTGAGCCGGCCGCAGTCCGGGTCTTCCACCACATGGTCGACGACGTCAAAACCATTGCTGTCGAGCAATTGGCGATATTCCGCCGGGGCGAGGCTGGCATGGTAGAGCGGCTCACTCTCGAACGTTCCGATGGCCTCTCCGGCTGATGGACCGCTCGTGAACATCAGCGCTGCACCATCGGCGGCGTGCCGACCAAAGATCGGAAACATCTGGCGCTGTTGCTCGGGAGCCAGATGGAAAAAGCTGTTCCAGGCGAGCAGGCCATCGAATGTTTCGTTCAGTTCCAGGGATCGCATGTCCGAAACATGCCAGGTCGCGCCGGGAAAATGGCTCTTTGCGATGTCGATCATTTCCGGAGCGGCATCGATGCCGGTGACGTCGCATCCGGCCTTGAGCAGATAGCGCGCGATCGGCTCTCCAGTGCCGCAACCGATATCGAGCACCCTGGCTCTTGCAGGAAAATGCGCGATGAAACGGTCGAGCCATTTTCGTTCCGTCAGATCTCGCCCGCGCAGGCGCGCCCACGCAGTGGCGTGTCGGCGATACAGTCCAACGATGTTGTCCGCATCAGAGTTCATTTTCGTTCCGCCTGACGCAGCCGCTCGCGACACAGGCAGCTGTCGCTCGCGGGCCGTCGTCGCTGTTTTGGGCGATGGGTCAATCGGGTTGCCGTCAACGCCCGACGACGCCCCCCGCAAGCCATTGATTTTACAAGCCCCGTCTACTGTGCATGGGGTTGTTTTCGCATTTTTTGTTGTGGGAGGGCCGCTAGCCGGCCCCTAACGCCACCGCGACATTGTAGGTGAGCAGGCTCGCGGCATAGGCCAGCACCAGCATGTAGGTGAAGGTCACGGCCATCCAGGTCCAGCTGCCGGTCTCGCGCCGGATCACGGCCAGCGTCGAGGCGCATTGCGGGGCGAAGATGTACCAGGCCAGCATCGACAGGGCGGTGGCGAGCGACCATTTCGTCGCCAGCACCTGGCCGATCTGCTCGGCCGCTTCCTTGCCGCCCTCGATCGCGTAGACGGTGCCGAGCGCTGCGACCGCGACCTCGCGCGCCGCCATGCCCGGGATCAGCGCGACCGCGATCTGCCAGTTGAAGCCGACGGGCGCGAGCAGCGGCTCCAGCGCCTTGCCGATGATGGCGGCGAGGCTGAAGTCGATGGCGGGCTCGGTGGCACCCGCCGGCGGCTGCGGGAACGAGGCCAGGAACCAGATCAGCACCATCATCGAGAAGATCGTGGTGCCGGCGCGCACCAGGAACATCTTGGCCCGGGTGTAGATGCCGATCACGATCGATTTCAGCCGCGGCATCTTGTAGTCCGGCAGCTCCAGCATGAACGGCGCCGGCGCATAGTCGCGCAGCATGAAGAACTTGATCAGGAACGAGACGGCAAGCGCGCTGAGGATGCCGGCGGCGTAGAGGCCGAACATCACGAGGCCCTGCAAATTGATGAAGCCCCAGACGTCCTTGGCCGGAATGAAGGCGGAGATGATCAGCGTGTAGACCGGAATGCGCGCCGAGCAGGTCATCAGCGGCGCGATCAGGATCGTGGTCAGCCGGTCGCGCTTGTTGTCGATCACGCGCGTTGCCATGATGCCGGGAATGGCGCAGGCGAAGCTCGACAGCAGCGGAATGAAGGCGCGGCCGTGCAGTCCGGCGCCGCCCATGATGCGGTCCATCAGGAACGCGGCGCGCGCCATGTAGCCGAAATCTTCCAGCAGCAGGATGAACAGGAAGATGATGATGATCTGCGGCAGGAACACGATGACGCTGCCGACGCCCGAGATCACGCCGTTCTGAAGGAAGCTCTGCATCAGGCCGGCGGGCAGGGTGGCGTGCACGAACTCGCCGAGCATATCGAAGCCGGAGTTGAGCAGCTCCATCAGCGGCTGCGCCCAGGCGAACACCGCTTGGAACATCACGAACAGGATCAGCGCCAGCACGACGAGGCCGCCGACGGGATGCAGCACGACCGCGTCGATCCGCGCGGTCCAGGTGTCCGGACGGCTCGGCAGGCTGACGCAGTCGGCAATGATGCGATCGGCCTCGCGCTGGGTCGCGCGCAGCTCGGCGACGCTGAGCGCGCGCCAGCTGTTCGCCTCCGCCTCGGCGGCGAGCTTGGCCGAGATCTCGTCGGTCAGCTTCAGGAGGTCGGCGGTGCCGCCCTTGCGCACCGCGATCGAGGTGACCACGGGCAGGCCGAGCTCCTTGGCGAGCCGGTCGACATCGACCGTGATGCCGCGGCGGGCGGCGATGTCGAACATGTTGAGCACCAGCACCATCGGCCGTCCGGTGCGCTTGAGCTCGAGCAGCAGGCGGATGGTCAGCCGCAGATTGGTGGAATCGGCCACGCACAGCACGAGATCGGGCACGGCCTCGCCGGAGGCCTTGCCGAGCACGAAGTCGCGGGTGATCTCCTCGTCCGGGCTGCGGCCACGCAGCGAATAGGTGCCGGGCAGGTCGACCACCGAGACCTGGCGTCCCAGGGGCGTGACGAAGAAGCCCTCCTTGCGCTCGACGGTGACGCCGGGATAGTTCGCGACCTTCTGCCGGCTGCCGGTCAGGGCGTTGAACAGCGAGGTCTTGCCGCTGTTGGGCGTACCGACCAGGGCGAGATGCAGCAGGGGTAATTCCATGTGATCAAAGGCCTGGCAACGGCTTGGCAAGGGACTCGGGATGAGGCGTCCGGTCGCGGTCTTAAGCGACGATGATGGCCATGGCTTCGCGGCGGCGGACGGCGATCGTGATGCTGTCGACCCGCACGGCGATCGGGTCGCGCCCGACCAGCCCCTCATGCAGGACCTCGACCCGCGCGCCCTCGACGAAGCCGAGCTCGATCAGGCGGCTTTCGAGCTCGATGTCCGAGAGCGCCGAGCCCGCCTGGCGAGCCGAAAGTTGTTGGATGACGCCGGTATAGCCTCGCTGGGCCAGACCCAGCGGCATGTGCGGGCGCGTGTCATTGGTGTCGGTCATGCCCTGTATTTTCAACGCAAGGCAGTGAGGTCAAGCGCGCGCGCTCGCTGAAACCGCACCTTAGAGCGATTTTAAAGTACGGGTGGCGGAGCGCCGTCGAAGGCGCCCCCCGCGTTTGGGTTGGCTACTGGGCCGGGACCTTGTCCGGCTGGGGGGCCATGGCCCGGCTCTTGAAGTAGTCCAGGACGAACAGGCGGATCGCCGACGACAGATTGCCCTGCTGGCGGTTGTTGTCGATCTCGCCGACCAGCTCGGACAACGTCATGTTGCGCAGGCCGGAAATCTCCTTCATGCCGTTCCAGAACGCCTCTTCCAGGCTGACGCTGGTCTTGTGCCCGGCGACGACGATCGACCGCTTCACGACGGGCGACTTCATGGCTGCTCCTCGCGATCGATCTGGTGCTGATCCAGGTGCGCCTTCGCCTTGTCCGCGCGCGTCTCCTCCGCCGACCGTTCCGCCTTCGTGCGACCGAACTTCGTCCGGTTGGCGTCCGCCTGTTTCGCCGAGGCTTCCCGCTCGGCGCGCTTCCTGAAACGATTCAGGTTGATGACGTTCCCCATGCCGCGTCTCCATCATCCGATCCTCTTCAGGCTGGACGAAACATTCCGAAACAGGGTGCCGCGTTGCACCCCAAAAGACTTGATCGCCATTCGCTCGTCCTCGTCAATCGGGCCCTGAGGCCATCAAACGATGAATTTGACCCCCGTCGAGGGGCGGAATGACTGCGTAGCACGCCGTTCCGCCGGAACATTGACGGTAATCAAATCCCGCCCCCAAAGCCGCACATTTCTGGGGCGCCTGGCGTCCGTATCATTACGGATGGCAATCGGAATTCGGAATTTTATCCCGGGCTGGTCATCTTTTCAGGGCGCACCAGGCGATCGAACTCCTCGGCCGAGACGAAGCCGAGCCGCAGCGCCTCCTCCTTCAACGTGGTGCCGTTGGCGTGGGCCGTCTTGGCCACCTTGGCGGCGTTGTCGTAGCCGATCTTCGGGGCGAGCGCCGTCACCAGCATCAGCGAGCGCTGCATCAGCTCGTTGATGCGCTTTTCGTCGGCGCGGATGCCGCTGACGCAATGCTCGGTGAAGGATCGCGCGGCGTCCGCCAGCAGGCGGATCGAGTGCAGCATGTTGTAGGCCAGGACGGGCTTGTAGACGTTGAGCTCGAAATGGCCCTGGCTGCCGGCGACCGTGATCGCCGTGTGATTGCCGAACACCTGGCAGCACACCATGGTCATTGCCTCGCACTGCGTCGGGTTGACCTTGCCCGGCATGATCGAGGAGCCCGGCTCGTTCTCCGGCAGGATCAATTCGCCGAGGCCCGAGCGCGGGCCCGAACCGAGCAGGCGGATGTCGTTGGCGATCTTGAACAGGCCCGTCGCCACCGAATTGATGGCGCCGTGGGCCAGCACATAGGCGTCGTTCGAGGCCAGCGCCTCGAATTTGTTGGCGGCGCTGGTGAAGGGCAGTTTCGTGATTGCGGCAACGTGCTTTGCGAACAGTTTTGCAAAGCGCGGCTTCGAGTTGAGCCCGGTGCCGACGGCGGTGCCGCCCTGCGCCAGCGGATGGAGGTCCTTCACCGCAATCTTGAGCCGGGCGATGCCGCTCTCGACCTGCGCGGCATAGCCGGAAAATTCCTGGCCGAGCGTCAGCGGCGTCGCATCCTGGGTATGGGTGCGGCCGATCTTGACGATCCCAGCGAACGCCTTCTCCTTCTTGCGCAGCGCGCCAAGCAGCTCACCGAGGGCGGGAACGAGATCGGCGTGGATGCGGCTTGCGGCCGCGATGTGCATCGCGGTCGGGAACGAATCGTTCGACGACTGGCTCATGTTGACGTGGTCGTTGGGATGCACCGGCTTCTTGGCGCCGAGCTCGCCACCCAGGAGCTCGTTGGCGCGGTTGGCGATCACCTCGTTGAGGTTCATGTTGCTCTGCGTGCCGGAGCCGGTCTGCCACACCACGAGCGGAAAATGATCGTCGAGCTTGCCCTCGATCACCTCGCGCGCGGCGCGAATGATGGCGCCGGCGCGGCGCCGGTCGAGCAGGCCGAGCTCGAGGTTGGTCTGTGCGGCGGCGAGCTTGACGATGCCGAGCGCGTGCACGAGGGAGATCGGCATGCGATCGGTCCCGATGCGGAAATTCTGGCGCGAGCGTTCGGTCTGCGCGCCCCAATAGCGATCGGCGGGGACCTCGATGGGACCGAAACTGTCGGTCTCGGTGCGGGTCGCGGGGCGGGCGGTCTTTGAGGTCGTGGGCTTGGAGCGGGAAGCTTTGGCCATGAGCACATCCATTCCGCCGCGCGAGGTGCCGCGCGGCCTCTTCATGTGCTCTTCTATATAGGCAGTCTGGCCGGGCGCGACCGTTTCGCGGCCAACCTAGATCATTTCTTGCGGAAACGATCGAGCCGCACCACTTCGGCGCCGCCCTGGTTCGGCGGGGTCGGCTCTTCCGCGGTCTCCGCCTTTTCAGCGGCAGCGGCGGGCACCGATACGGCCGAAGGGGCAGGGGCCGCCGGCAAATTCTCCGGCGCGACCTCGGCGACATCGGACGTGTCGAACTGGAGGCCGAACTTCACGGACGGATCGAGGAAGCTCTTGATGGCGCTGAACGGCACCACCAGCCGCTCCGGAATGCCGCCGAAGGACAGGCCGACCTCGAAGCGGTCCTCGAGCACGGTCAGGTCCCAGAATTGATGCTGGAGGATGATGGTCATCTCTTCCGGATATTGCGCGAGCAGCCGCGACGACAGCTTCACGCCCTCGGCCTTCGACACGAAGGTGATGAAGAAATGGTGCTCCCCCGGCAGGCCATGGGCCGCGGCATCGGTCAGCACCTTCCGCAGCACGCCGCGCAGCGCGTCGCGGGCCAGCACATCGTATCGGATATGATCGGTCGCCATGGTGGTCCTGTTGCATCCCCGAAGCCGAACCAGCCGGCTCGACTCGCCAAGCCGCAATAATATCGCGCCTGACGGGTGAGCAGGAGTCCCCGCCGGGGAAGAAATGAAGCTAAGTGGAGGCTTCTGTTGCCAGGTGCCTCCGAACCCCGCCTAGCGGAGCTTAACCCGCTAGGACTTTAGAGTGGTCTTTCAAACTGCGTTACGCAGCCTGAGCAACCGGAGCAAAGTTGTCGTTGGCAACTATTGCAGTAGCCCGATAACGGCGGAACAATACCGGGAAAAAGTTCGCCCTTTACGCCCTCGTCGATCCTATTTCGCCCCCGCCAAAACCCGCTTTGGGCTAGCCCACACATGGGCTTTGGTGGAGGCGCCGGGTACCGCCCCCGGGTCCGAATGGTTTATTGCGACGACCGTTTATTTCCATAGCCGGCGAACCGGCATCCTCAATATAGGGGGCAAAGGTTTAGAAAAACAGAGGTTTCGAGCGGGAAGGTCCCGGTTCCCTTTGGATAGGTTCGACGTGACCCTGCGCCCGACCTTGGCCGCACCGCAGGCCACGTTCTAAGCTCCTGACATGTCCCCGGATTCCGCACCGGCCGCCCAAGAGCCGGATATCCCCACCGCGCACGCCGCTCCGCCCGGCCTGCTGGACCTGTTTCTGGCCTTCGCCCGGATGTCGCTGGCCGGTTTCGGCGGCGTTTTGGTGTTTGCCCGGCGGGCCATCGTCGAGCAGCACCGCTGGATGACGGCAGACGAGTTCAACGAGACCTTCGCGCTCTGTCATTTCCTGCCCGGGCCCAACATCGTCAACCTGTCGGTGGTGTTCGGGGCGAGGCTGCGCGGCATTGCCGGCGGGGTTGCCGCTTTTGCCGGACTGCTGCTGCCGCCGACGCTGATCATGACGGTGCTCGCGATCGCCTACGCCCGTTTCGGCGACCTCGACGTGCTGCGCCGCAGCCTCGCCGGCATCTCCTGCGCGGCGGTGGGGCTGTTGATCGCGGTGGTCTTCCGCATGATGACGCCGCTGCTGAAGCGGATGGATCCCCTCGCACTGATCCTGATGCTCGGTGTTTTCCTCGCCATCGGCGTGCTTCGCCTGCCGCTTCCGGCGGTGCTGCTGGTCGCGATCCCCATCAGTATCGGCGCCACTTATTTCCTGCGGCGGAAAGTAGCAGCATGAATGCCGAGAACCCGATCTGGGCGCTGATCTCCACCTTTGGACTGATGTCGCTCTTTGCGGTCGGCGGCGCTGCGGCGGCGGTGCCCGAGATGCACCGCATCGCGGTCGAGGTCCATCACTGGATGACCGACAAGCAGTTCTCCGATGCCTATGCGATTGCGCAGCTCTCGCCAGGTCCAAACGTGCTTATCGTGACGTTAATCGGCTATGCGGTCGCCGGAATTCCCGGCGCGCTGGCAGCAACGCTGGCGATGTGCCTGCCGACGGCGCTGCTTGCCTATTATGTCAGCCGGCTGCTGAACAGGCCCAGCCAATCGCGCTGGCCCGGCCTGATTCAGGCTGCACTGGTTCCGCTCTCGATCGGACTGATGGCCGCGAGTGCTCTGATCCTGGTCCAGTCGACCGATCGTACGATTGCTGCACTGCTTCTGACCGCAATGGTTGCGGTGATCGCATCCGTCTCGCGCATCAATCCACTCTGGCTCCTGCTCGCCGGCGGGCTGTTTGGTTTTGCTGGCATTGTGTGATGAAAATGGCTAGGCAGTGATCGGGCGGGGGATCCATTTCCAGCCGATTTAGAACAACAGTGCTCGTGACTTACAGGTCGCGGAGGAGACATGCATGGCCGATACGATGGGCCACTCGGCGACTGCCACTCGAAACACATCGGTGGCACTCGGCTTCTGTCTGCTGGCGATAGCGCCGCAGATTTTCGAATTCATCTGGTCGATAGGGACGATTTTCGGCTGGGGCGCGGGCCGCGGCCCGGCCGCGGTGGTGGTTGCCCACGCCACGGCGCTGTTCGCCGGTGCGCCCGGCGCGCTGATCGGCGCGGCCAGCGGTGACACCAAGAAGGCGTCGTCCGAGGTGCTGCTTGCGCTGATCTACTCCTATCCGCTCCTTGCGGTGGCGATCGTCACGCTGTTCATGACCATCAGGTCGGCCCAGGACTATGTCGGCGGCGTCATCCTGATGGCGCTGGCCCTGTTCGCGCTCTGGGCTTCCAGCGATCTGCAGGGCATGCGCGGCTTCTCCTTCGGCGCCGGCACCGCACCGCGGATGTTCGGCGGACTGCTGGTCGCCTTGTCCGCGGGCATCGCCCTGACCGGTCTTCTGACCGACGGGCCGGGGATGTCCCATTATGCCTGGCGCGGACCGCTGTTCGTGATGGCCGCGATCCTGTTCTTCGCGCTGTCGATCCGCTCGCTCGGCCTCGTGGTCACGGCCTTTGCGAGCTTCATGATCGCGGCGACGGGATCGAACGAGACGCGTTGGGTGGAGGCTGCCATCGTCGGCGCCTGCCTGACGATCGGCTGCGCCATCCTCTTTCCCTACGTGCTCGGGTTGCCGATGCCGATGTTTCCGCGCTTCCTGAACCAGTGAGGGTGTAATGGATATCTTTGCCAACCTCGCTCACGGTTTCGTCGTCGCGCTCTCCCCGATCAACCTCCTGATGTGCCTGATCGGTGCGCTGGTCGGCACGCTGGTCGGCGTGCTCCCGGGCATCGGCACCATCGCCACGGTCGCGATGCTGCTTCCGATCACCTTCGGACTGCCGCCGGTCGGTGCGCTGATCATGCTCGCCGGCATCTATTACGGTGCACAGTATGGTGGTTCGACTACCTCGATCCTGGTCAATATTCCAGGTGAGGCGACATCGGTCGTCACCGCCATCGACGGTCACCAGATGGCCAAGCAGGGCCGCGCCGGCCCGGCGCTGGCGATTGCGGCGATCGGCTCGTTCTTCGCCGGCTGCGTTGCGACGATTTTGATTGCAGTTCTCGGTGCGCCGCTGACCAAGCTCGCGCTGGCGTTCGGTCCGGCCGAGTATTTCTCGCTGATGGTGCTGGGCCTGATCTTCGCGGTCGTGCTGGCCAAGGGCTCGGTGCTGAAAGCGATCGCGATGATCGTGTTCGGCCTGTTGCTCTCCATGGTCGGCTCGGACATCGAGACCGGCGCCTCGCGCATGGCCTTCAACATTCCGGAGCTCGCCGACGGTCTCGGCTTCGCGACGGTGGCGATGGGTGTGTTCGGCTTCGCCGAGATCATCCGCAATCTCGACGCCGGCGCCGAGATGAACCGCGACCTCGTGCAGCAGAAGATCACCGGCCTGATGCCGACCAAGAAGGATCTGATCGACTCGGCGCCGCCGATCCTGCGCGGCACCGTGCTCGGCTCGATCCTCGGCATCCTGCCCGGCGGCGGCGCGGTCATCGCCTCGTTCGCGGCCTACACGCTCGAGAAGAAGCTGGCGAAGGACCCGAAGCGGTTCGGTCGCGGCGCGATCGAAGGCGTGGCGGCACCGGAAAGCGCCAACAACGCCGCGGCGCAGACCTCCTTCATCCCGCTGCTGACGCTCGGTATCCCGCCGAACGCGGTGATGGCGCTGATGGTGGGCGCGATGACCATCCACGGCATCGTGCCGGGCCCGCAGGTGATGCAGAAGCAGCCCGACCTCGTCTGGGGCATGATCGCCTCGATGTGGATCGGCAACCTGATGCTGATCATCATCAACCTGCCGCTGGTCGGAATCTGGGTCCGCCTGCTCCGCGTGCCGTACCGGCTGATGTTCCCCTCGATCGTGATCTTCTGTGCGATTGGCATCTACTCGGTGAACAACGCACCGGTCGACGTCATCCTCGCCGGCGTGTTCGGTCTCGTCGGCTATTGGCTGATCAAGCACGATTTCGAGCCGGCGCCGCTGCTGCTCGGCATGGTGCTGGGACCGCTGATGGAAGAGAACCTGCGCCGTGCGCTGCTGATCTCGCGCGGCGACTGGAGCGTGTTCCTGACGCGGCCGCTGTCGGCGGTGCTGCTCGCGATCGCGGCAGGCCTGCTGCTGCTCACGGTGCTGCCGGCGCTCCGGTCGAAGCGCGACGAGGTGTTCACCGAATCCGAGAACTGAGCGACGCGCCCAGCGTCGTCGCCGCGCCCTGCGTCGGCGCGCCGCATCCGGAAGTCGGATCGACTCGTGTTACGGCTTCGTGAAATGAAAATGCCGGCCTTTGGGCCGGCATTTGTTTTTGTCCAAGGGGATCGACATGACCTTGATTCGCGCGCTCACGGGCGCATGTGCGGCAGCGCTCGCATCGCTGGGCATCCTCATTGCGCCGGCCGAGGCGCAGACCTATCCGACGCGCAGCATCACCATGATCGTGCCATTCGCGGCCGGCGGGCCGACCGACGTGGTCGCGCGCATCGTCACCGGGCACATGGCGCAGACGCTCGGACAGAGCATCATCATCGAGAACGTGGTCGGCGCCGGCGGCACCACCGCGACCACGCGCGCCGCGCGGGCGGCCAATGACGGCTACACGCTGATCACCGGGCATATGGGCACCCATGCTGCCTCCGTGCCGCTCTATCCGAAGCTCGCCTATCACCCCGAGAAGGATTTCGAGCCGATCGCGCTGCTCGCGGGCACCCCGATCCTGATTCTGGCGCGCAAGGACTTTCCGCCGAAGGACCTGAAGGAGTTCGTCGCGTATGTGAAAGCCAACGCCGAGAAGGTGAACGCTGCCCATGCCGGCGTCGGCTCGGTCTCGCACGTCTCGTGCGAACTGCTGCACTCGATCCTCGACATCAAGCCGGTCGGTGTGCCCTTCAACGGCACGGGCCCCGCGATGAACGCGCTGGTGGCGGGGCAGGTCGACTACATGTGCGACCAGATCGTCAACGCCGTGCCGCAGATCAATGCCGGCACCATCAAGGCCTATGCGATCGCAACGCCGGAGCGCAATCCGTCGCTGCCCAACGTGCCGACCACCGCGGAAGCCGGCCTGCCGAAATTCCAGGCCCAGGCCTGGAATGCGATGTTTGCGCCGAAGGGAACTTCGCCTGCGATCGTCGCCAGCCTGAACGCCGCCGCCAGCAAGGCGCTCGACGACGAGACGGTGAAGAAGCGCCTGCTCGAGCTCGGCAGCGTCATCCCCACCCCCGCGGAACGCACGCCGGAGGCGCTGGCCACCCTCGTCAGGAACGAGATCGCGAAGTGGACCCCGGTGCTCAAGCCGGCAACTTAACCAGCACTTTCAAGTCGATAGGTGAGGGGTGGGACGCAAGTTCCGCCCCTTGTCGTTTGCGCCGGGATGCTCATTTTTCAGGGTATAATCGGTGCAGGTAGCGAATCGCTGCTGTCGTACCGCAGGGGGCGCCGCTAAGTTCGCCGCCTCCCCAAAGGCTCAGTCGCACATGCACCAGTATCAGGACCTGCTCGAGCGGATTCTTTCAGACGGCGCCGAGAAGACCGATCGGACCGGTACCGGCACGCTCTCGGTGTTCGGCCATCAGATGCGCTTCAATCTGTCGGCCGGCTTCCCGATGCTGACCACCAAGCGGCTGCCGCTGAAGGCGATCGTGCATGAGCTGTTGTGGTTCCTGAAGGGCGACACCAACATCAAATATCTGCGCGACAACGGCGTCACCATCTGGGACGAGTGGGCCGACGCCAATGGTGATCTCGGCCCCGTCTACGGGCATCAATGGCGCTCGTGGCCAACGCCTGATGGCGGCAGCATCGACCAGATCGCCAAGGTCATCGACATGATCAAGCGCACCCCGGATTCGCGCCGGCTGATCGTCACCGCCTGGAATCCGGCCGACGTCGACAGGATGGCCCTGCCGCCGTGCCATCTGCTGTTCCAGTTCTATGTCGCGAACGGCAAGCTGTCGTGCCAGCTCTATCAGCGCTCGGCCGACGTCTTCCTCGGCGTGCCCTTCAATATCGCGTCCTATGCATTGCTCACCATGATGGTGGCGCAGGTCACCGGCCTGAAGCCCGGCGACTTCGTGCATTCGTTCGGCGACGCCCATCTCTATTCCAACCATCTGGAGCAGGCCCGGCTTCAGCTCAGCCGCGCGCCGCGTGCGCTGCCGGTGATGCGGATCAATCCTGAGGTGAAGGACATCTTCTCCTTCCGCTATGAGGATTTCGAGCTCGTCGGTTACGATCCGCATCCGCACATCAAGGCGGAAGTCGCGGTCTAGCGATGATCCGGAAAAGTTTGCAGCGGTTTTCCGATAAGATCATGCGGGCACTTTAAACGATGTCGCTCAACATCCGCCGTGCGCAGCCGGGAGAAGCCGGGCTCGTTCTGTCCTTTGTCCGCGAGCTCGCCGACTACGAAAAGCTCGCGCACGAGGTGGAGGCGACCGAGGCTGACATCGCGGACGCACTGTTCGGCGAAAGGCCGCGGCTCTATTGCGCGATCGCCGAGTGGAACGGTGAGGCCGTCGGCTTCGCGGTCTGGTTTGCGAATTTCTCCACCTTCAGCGGCCGCCACGGCATCTATCTCGAGGACCTCTATGTGCGGCCCTCACATCGCGGCAAAGGTCTCGGCAAGGCGCTGCTGGTCTATCTCGCGAAGGAGTGCGTCGACAACGGCTGGGCGCGCCTGCAATGGGCGGTGCTCGACTGGAATGCGCCGTCGATCGCGTTCTACAAATCGCTCGGCGCCGTCATGATGGACGACTGGACGCTGTGCCGCGTCACCGGGCCTGCGCTGACGCGGCTTGCCGGGAGCTCTGCCTGATGGAGATCGTCTTCGTCGTCGCGATTGCGGAGAACGGCGTCATAGGCGCGGGCAATGCGATGCCGTGGCGATTGAAGGTCGATATGGCGCGCTTCAAGGCGCTGACCATCGGCAAGCCCGTGATCATGGGTCGCAAGACCTTCGAATCCCTGCCCCGCCGTCCGCTGCCGGCCCGCACCAATATCGTCATCACGCGCGATGCGGCCTATCGCGCCAATGGGGCCATCGTCACGACATCGGCCGCGGATGCGGCCGCGGTTGCGCGCGGCGATGCCCTGCGGCGTTGCGTCACCGAGATCGCCGTGATCGGAGGCGCCGAGATCTTCCGGCAATGGCTTGATCGCGCCGATCGCCTCGAGATCACCGAAGTGCATGCGCGGCCCGAAGGCGATACGCATTTCGACATCGACAGGGCGGAGTGGGACGAGGTGGAACGTATCCGCCATCCCGCCGGCCCCGACGACAGCGCCGACTACTCCTATGTGACATATCGTCGGCGGCGCGGCCATTAACCGCTTTCGCCAATGTTTACATTGACTTTTTCGTGCCCGAGCATAGCTCGGAGGACGACGAAGGCTGCGTTGTAAGGGACCTGCCTGTCCCCTATAAAGCGGACCGGACAAAGCGGGCGGGGGCAATTCCACCCTGCCGAGGAGAGCGTCGAATGCCGTGGAAGAATCAGGGCGGTGGCCCATGGGGCTCGGGTCCAAAGGGACCATGGGGCTCAGGCCCGCAACCGGTCGGGCCGAGGCCGCCGGATCTGGAAGACCTTCTGCGGCGTGGCCAGGATCGCCTCCAGCAGATCATGCCGGGCGGCTATTTCTCCGGCATCGGCATCACGCTGATCGTGCTGCTGATCGTCGCGTTCTGGCTGCTGTCGGGCTTCTTCCGCGTGCAGTCCGAAGAGCTCGGCGTCGTGCTGCGCTTCGGCAAGCATGTCCGCACCGTGCAGCCGGGCCTGAACTATCATCTGCCCTATCCGATCGAGACCGTGCTGCTGCCGAAGGCGCTGCGCGTCAACACCATCTCCATCGGCATGACGCTGATCGACGATCCGGCGCGGCGCGGCCGCTCCATTCGTGACGTGCCGGAAGAGAGCCTGATGCTGACCGGCGACGAGAACATCGTCGACGTCGATTTCACCGTGCTGTGGCGCATCAAGCCTGATGGCGTCGGCGACTTCCTCTTCAACATCCAGAATCCCGAAGGTACCGTGAAGGCGGTCGCCGAGAGCTCGATGCGCGAGGTGATCGGCCGCTCGCAGATCCAGCCGATCCTCACCGGTGCGCGCAACGTCACCGAACAGGGCGTGCAGGAACTGATCCAGAAGACCCTGGACAGCTACGGCGCCGGCATTCAGATCAGCCAGGTGCAGATGCAGAAGGTCGATCCGCCGGCGCAGGTGATCGACGCCTTCCGCGACGTCCAGGCGGCGCGCGCCAATCTCGAGCAGTTGCAGAACGAGGCACAGACCTACGCCAACCAGGTGGTGCCGCAGGCGCGCGGACGTGCGGCGCAGATCATGCAGGCCGCCGAAGGCTACAAGGAGCAGGCGGTTGCCGAGGCCAAGGGCCAGAGCTCGCGCTTCCTGAAGGTTTACGAGGAATACAAGAAGGCGCCCGACGTGACGCGTGAACGGATCTATCTGGAGACGATGGAGCGCGTGCTCGGCGGCGCGGACAAGCTCGTCTATGACGGCGGGCCCTCGGGCCAGGGCATCGTGCCTTACCTGCCCCTCGGCGAACTGACGACCAAGCGGCCGCCTGCCACCGGTCCGCAGTCGAGCGGAGGCAACCGATGAGGTCTCCGGTCACAGGTATCGTCACGCTGCTCGGGCTCCTGCTCGTCGTGATCGTCGGCTACATGTCGTTGTTCACGGTTGCGCAGACCGAGCAGACCATCGTGCTGCAGTTCGGCCGCCCCGTCGACGTCGTCACCGCGCCCGGCCTGCACTTCAAGGCGCCGTGGAACTCGGTGATCAACATCGACAAGCGGATCCTCGATCTGGAGAACCCGTCTCAGGAAGCGATCGCGTCCGACCAGAAGCGGCTCGTGGTCGACGCCTTCGCACGCTATCGCATCAAGGACGCGCTGCGCTTCTATCAGAGCGTCGGCTCGATCCAGGCTGCGAACATCCAGCTCACCACGCTCCTGAACGCGGCGCTGCGCCGCGTGCTCGGCGAGGTCACCTTCATCAACGTGGTGCGCGACGACCGCGAGAAGCTGATGCAGCGCATCCGCGACCAGCTCGATCGCGAGGCCGACGGCTACGGCATCCAGGTCGTCGACGTCCGCATCCGGCGCGCCGATCTGCCGGAGCAGAACAGCCAGGCGGTCTATCAACGGATGAAGACGGAGCGCGAGCGTGAAGCGGCCGAGTTCCGGGCACAGGGCGGCCAGAAGGCGCAGGAGATCCGCTCCAAGGCTGACCGCGAGGCGACCGTGATCGAGGCGGAAGCCAGGTCGCAGGCCGAGCAGACCCGCGGCGTCGGCGACGCCGAGCGCAACCGCCTGTTCGCGGAAGCCTACGGCAAGGACGCGGACTTCTTCGCCTTCTACCGGTCGATGACGGCCTATGAGAACGGGTTGAAGTCGAACGACACCCGCTTCCTGCTGCGGCCGGACTCGGATTTCTTCCGGTACTTTAGCAACCCGTCCGGCAAGACGCCGGCGAAACCTTAAGCTAGACAACGGGCGGCGAATCTCGCCGCCCTTTGTTCAGACAAGAACACCACAAACGGGAGGTTCCCATCCGATGAGGTCCATTGCGTTCGCCGACTTCCTCATCGGCCTGGGCATCCTGTTCGTGCTGGAAGGCCTGATGTTCGCAGCCAGTCCGAACTGGATGCGCAAGGCCATGAAGAGCGCCATCGCCACGCCGGACAACATCCTGCGGGTGGTCGGGATCGGTTCGGCCGTCGCCGGCCTCGTCCTGATCTGGGTCATGCGGCGTCCGGTCTAAATCTTGCGCCAACGTCAAAGTGAAGGCGAAAGACCGGTTTTCGCCGTATTGTCGGGGTGTTGAGACCCGTTAAGCTCCGCGCTTGCGCCGTCCCCCCGTTCGAGCGCAGTCTGGACGGCGAATCCTTATTCTCTGGAGATACCAATGACCGCTGCCACCATTGCCCCGACCCGCTTGCGTTTAGGGCTGGCTGCGCTCGCCGTCGGTGCTTTCACTGCGCTTGGCACGCCGGCACAGGCGCGCGGACCGGAGGGCATCGCCGACGTCGCCGAGAAGGTGATCGACGCGGTCGTCAACATCTCGACCTCGCAGACCGTCGAAGCCAAGGGCGGCGGCGGCAACGCCATGCCGCAATTGCCGCCCGGCTCGCCCTTCGAGGAGTTCTTCGACGACTTCTTCAAGAACCGCAAGGGTCCCGGCGGCGGCAGCAAGGGCGGCGATAACAACCCGCCGCGCAAGACCAACTCGCTCGGAAGCGGCTTCATCATCGACACGTCAGGCGTCGTCGTCACCAACAACCACGTCATCGCGGACGCCGACGAGATCAACGTCATCCTCAACGACGGCACCAAGATCAAGGCCGAGCTGGTCGGCGTCGACAAGAAGACCGACCTTGCCGTGCTGAAGTTCAAGCCGACCAAGCCGCTGATCGCGGTGAAGTTCGGCGATAGCGACAAGCTGCGTCTCGGCGACTGGGTGGTCGCGATCGGCAACCCGTTCAGCCTGGGCGGCACGGTGACGGCCGGCATCGTCTCGGCCAAGAACCGCGACATTTCCTCGGGTCCCTATGACAGCTACATCCAGACCGACGCCTCCATCAATCGCGGCAATTCCGGTGGTCCGCTGTTCAACCTCGATGGCGACGTCATCGGCGTCAACACACTGATCATCTCGCCCTCGGGCGGCTCGATCGGCATCGGCTTCGCCGTGCCGTCGAAGACGGTCGCGGGCGTCGTCGACCAGCTCCGTCAGTTCGGCGAGCTGCGCCGGGGCTGGCTGGGCGTGCGCATCCAGAGCGTCACCGACGAGATCGCCGAGAGCCTCAGCATCAAGCCGCCGCGCGGCGCGCTGGTTGCCGGCGTCGACGACAAGGGGCCGGCCAAGCCCGCCGGCATCGAGCCCGGCGACGTCGTCGTCAAGTTCGACGGCAAGGACGTCAAGGATCCCAAGGATCTGTCCCGCGTCGTCGCCGACACGGCGGTCGGCAAGGAGGTCGACGTCGTCATCATCCGCAAGGGCCAGGAAGAGACCAAGAAGGTCACGCTCGGCCGCCTGCAGGATCCCGACAAGGTACAGACCGCGGCGAAGACCGACGAGCCGGCGCCGGAGAAGCCGGTGACGCAGAAGGCGCTCGGCCTCGATCTCGCCGCGCTGAACAAGGATCTGCGCACGCGCTACAAGATCAAGGAGAGCGTCAAGGGTGTCGTCGTCACCAATGTCGATGCCAACTCCGACGCCGCCGAGAAGCGCCTCTCCGCTGGCGACGTCATCGTCGAGGTCGCGCAGGAGGCGGTGTCGAGCGGCGCCGATATCCAGAAGCGGGTCGACCAGCTCAAGAAGGACGGCAAGAAGTCGGTGCTGTTGCTGGTCTCGAACGGCGACGGCGAGCTGCGCTTCGTGGCGCTGAGCGTGCAGTAGAGGCCGCACGGTCCCGCAGCGCGGCACGGTCTCGTAGGGCGGGCAAAGCGACTTGTCCGCCGTAGCTCGAAGAGCGAAGGCGGAAGCGTGCCCACGCCTTTCCATCGTTGCGACAAACAGTGGTGGGCACGGCGCAAATGCGCCTCTGCCCACCTGACCGCTGCGGAGTGTGCAGGGAGAGGTTAAGCCGCCACGAACTCGTTCCGCCGATAGCCCTGCGCATAGAGCAGCGCGGTGAGATCGCCGTGGTCGATCCGTGCAGCCGCCGCCGCGGCCACCGCCGGCTTGGCGTGATAGGCGACGCCGAGGCCCGCCGCCTGGATCATCGCGAGATCATTGGCGCCGTCGCCGACCACGACGGAGTCGATGTCGTCGAGATCGAACGACTCCATCAGATCCACCAGCGTCGCGAGCTTCGCCGCGCGTCCCAGGATCGGCTCCTTCACCTCGCCGGTGAACTTTCCGTCGCGCACGACGAGCTGGTTGGCGCGGTTCTCCTGGAAGCCGAGCTTGGCGGCGACCGCGCTGGTGAACAGCGTGAAGCCGCCGGAGACGAGGCAGGTATAGGCGCCGTGGGCGCGCATGGTCGCGACCAGTTCACGGCCGCCCGGGGTGAGCGTGATGCGCTTGGCCAGGACTTCGTCGACCACGCTGGCGGGCAAATCCTTCAGCAGCGCGACGCGCTCGCGCAGTGCCGGCTCGAACTCGATCTCGCCGCGCATCGCACGCTCGGTGATGGCCGCGACATGGGCCTTCATCCCGACCAGGTCGGCGAGCTCGTCGATGCATTCCTGGCCGATCATGGTCGAATCCATGTCTGCCAGAAAAAGCTTCTTGCGCCGGGCCTCGACTGGTTGCACGACGATGTCGATAGGCAGGTCGCCGCGAAGCTCGCGCAGCCGCTGCTCGATGGCGTGGCGGTCGGCTTCGAGGTTATTGTCGGCGCCGAAGGGGATATCGACCGCAACCCCGTCGAACAGCCAGTGCGCGGGAGCGGCCTGCGGCAGCACCGCGCGGGCGCCGTCGACGATGGTGGTGTCGAGCGCGGGATTGTCGGGATTGCAGATCAGCGTGGCGACGAGGGACATTTGAGGTTTTCGTGAGCGAGAGGCAAGTCGGCAGAAGGCCTGTTGGCGAGGCCGTGCTTATCGCAGGCCCGACCGCCAGCGGCAAGTCGGCCCTGGCGCTCGAGCTGGCCCTCAGCGCGGGCGGCGTCGTCATCAATGCCGATTCCATGCAGGTCTACCGCGATCTGCGCATCATCACGGCACGGCCGACACATGACGAGGAAGCCCGCGCTCCACACCGTCTCTACGGCCACGTCGATGCGGCCGTGAACTTCTCGGCGGGCGCCTGGGTGGCTGACGCGGCAAAGGCGCTCGACGAGGCAAAGGCGGAAGGCCGCCTGCCGATCTTCATCGGCGGCACCGGATTGTATTTCAAGGCGCTGACGGTGGGGCTCTCCGTGGTGCCGCCCATTCCTGCCGAGGTGCGAGAGGCCGTGCGCACGCGGCTGGAGCGGAACGGCCCGGAGGCGCTGCATGCGGAACTCGCACGCCGCGATCCGCACGCAGCCGAGCGACTGAACCTGCGTGACCGCACCCGGATCGCGCGCGCGCTCGAAGTGGTCGAGGCGACGGGCCGCTCGCTGCTCGACTGGCATCGGGAGGGCCAGCCGCCGCTGCTGCCGAGAGACAGTTTTCGCGGGGTGTTTCTCGCCCCCGACCGCGACGCGCTCTATGCGCGGATCGATGCCCGTTTCGATGCCATGCTCGGCGGCGGCGCCTTGAGGGAGGTCGAGCACCTCGCCGCGAGACACCTCGATCCGCTCCTGCCGGCCATGAAGGCCCACGGCGTCCCGGCCCTGATCCGGCATTTGCGCGGCGAACTCAGCCTGGACGAGGCGGCCACGATCGGCCGCGCCGATACCCGCCACTACGCCAAGCGCCAATTCACTTGGTTCCGGCACCAATTGCCGGAGTTCGAATGGGTCAAGCCGGCCGAGGCGAGGGGATGGCTGGCGGCCGTCGTGAGTGCGGCGCGGGACCGGGGATGACAACCTCCCTCCGTCGTCATTCCGGGGCGCGCGTAGCGCGCGCCCGGAATCCATAACCCCAGGCTCCCGTGTGGCGACGGCTCTTGGGCCACCATCTCACGAGCCAACGCGTCCTATGGCGATGGATTCCGGGCTCGATGCTTCGCATCGGCCCGGAATGACGGTGGGCTGACCCGCTTTTCTGTCCGGGTTCTCGAATTTACCTCTCGCCGAACCCGGGGAACACCGCTACACTGCCAAAATCGCGCGGGAACGGCCGCATTGCCTTGACATCCGGGCTTTGGCCGCTATGTTTCGCGCAACCTTTGGGAAGCCGAGCGCCTGCCATGCGTAACATTATTACCAAACTCCTTATCGCCGTCGTACCCAGGCACACCGCCGGGGGTGGCTAACTGCCATCCACATGACAGGCGGTGTGCATGGGCCCTCTTCGGGGCCTTTTTTATTTCCCGAACCCGACACGTACGAAGCCGCTGACAACAGCGCATCCGGAGCAAGCCAATGAGCGACAAGAGCCACGATCCGAACCAGATGACCGGCGCCGCGATGATCGTCCGCGCGCTCATCGATCACGGCGTGACCGACATTTTCGGCTATCCCGGCGGCGCGGTGCTTCCGATCTATGACGAGATCTTCCAGCAGAGCGAGGTCCAGCACATCCTGGTCCGCCACGAGCAGGGTGCGGGCCATGCCGCCGAGGGCTATGCGCGCTCGACCGGCAAGCCGGGCGTCGCGCTGGTGACCTCCGGCCCCGGCGCCACCAACATGGTGACGCCGCTGACCGATGCGCTGATGGACTCGATCCCGCTGGTCTGCATCTCCGGCCAGGTGCCGACGCATCTGATCGGCAACGACGCCTTCCAGGAATGCGACACCGTCGGCATCACGCGTCCCTGCACCAAGCACAACTGGCTGGTGCGCGACGTCAACGATCTCGCGAAAGTGCTGCATGAGGCGTTCTACGTTGCGACCACGGGCCGTCCGGGCCCGGTGCTGGTCGACGTGCCCAAGGACGTGCAGTTCGCGACCGGCACCTATCATCCGCCGCGCAAATCCGACGTGCACCGCTCCTACGCGCCGCGCGTGAAGGGCGATGCTTCGCAGATCCGTAAAGCGGTCTCGCTGCTCGCGGGTGCCAAGCGCCCCGTGATCTACAGCGGCGGCGGCGTCATCAACTCCGGCCCCGAGGCGACGAAGCTGCTGCGCGAGCTGGTCGAGTTCACCGGCTTCCCGATCACGTCGACGCTGATGGGCCTCGGCGCCTATCCGGCATCGGGCAAGAACTGGCTCGGCATGCTCGGCATGCACGGCACCTACGAGGCCAACATGACCATGCATGATTGCGACGTCATGCTGTGCGTCGGCGCGCGTTTCGACGACCGCATCACCGGCCGCGTCGATGCATTCTCGCCGAACTCGAAGAAGATCCACATCGACATCGATCCGTCCTCGATCAACAAGAACATCCGCGTCGACGTGCCGATCATCGGCGATTGCGGCAACATCCTCGGCGACATCCTGCAGGTGTTCAAGGCGGAGGCGAAGAAGCCCGACATCAAGTCGTGGTGGCAGCAGATCGCGCAGTGGCGCGCCCGCAACTCGCTCTATTACAAGAAGAGCAACGACGTCATCCTGCCGCAGCATGCGATCCAGAGCCTGTTCGAGGCGACGCGCGGCAGGGACACCTACATCACGACCGAAGTCGGCCAGCACCAGATGTGGGCGGCGCAGTTCTACGGCTTCGAGGAGCCGCATCGCTGGATGACCTCGGGCGGTCTCGGTACCATGGGCTACGGCCTGCCGGCGGCGGTCGGCGTGCAGGTGGCCCATCCCGACAGCCTCGTCATCGACATCGCGGGCGATGCCTCGGTGCAGATGACGATGCAGGAGATGTCGACGGCGGTGCAGTACGAACTGCCGATCAAGATCTTCATCCTGAACAACCAGTACATGGGCATGGTGCGGCAGTGGCAGCAGCTGCTGCACGGCAACCGCCTGTCGCATTCCTATTCGGAGGCGCTGCCGGATTTCGTCAAGCTCGCGGAAGCCTATGGAGCGGTCGGCCTTCAGGTGCACAAGCCCGGCGATCTCGACGGCGCCATCAAGGAGATGATCTCGGTCAAGCGTCCGGTGCTGTTCGACTGCCGCGTCGCGGCGCTCGAAAACTGCTTCCCGATGATCCCGTCCGGCAAGGCGCACAACGAAATGCTGTTGCCGGAGCAGGCCAATGACGAGGCGACCGCGAAGGCGTTCGCCGGCGGCAAGGCGCTGGTGTGACGAGAGAGATTTGAGGGGACGACAATGAACCAGCCCGCTTCCGCCTACTTCATCGAAGAGCGCCATGACCCGAACGAGACGCACACGCTTGCGGTGCTCGTGCAGAACGAGCCCGGCGTGCTCGCGCGTGTCATCGGCCTGTTCTCGGGCCGCGGCTACAACATCGAAAGCCTCACCGTCTCCGAGACCGAGGCCCAGAAGCATCTGTCGCGCATCACCATCGTCACCACGGGCACGCCGATGGTGATCGCGCAGATCAAGAACCAGCTCGACCGCATGATCCCGGTCTACCAGGTCGTCGACATGACCCAGACCCGGCGTTCGATCGAACGCGAGCTCGCGATGGTGAAGGTGCGCGGGCAGGGCGAGCACCGGGTCGAAGCACTGCGGCTCGCGGATGCGTTCCGCGCCCGGGTGATCGACGCCACCACCGAGAGCTTTGTGTTCGAGATCACAGGCAACACCGACAAGATCAATCAGTTTATCGACCTGATGCGCCCGCTCGGCCTCGTCGAGGTGTCGCGCACCGGCGTTGCCGCGATCGGCCGCGGGCCTGAAGGGATGTGAACCATGCTGGCGCGCGACTGGTATTACAACGAGCGGAACCGGATGGGGATCGGGCCCGCTGTGGCCTCCATCTACGACGCCCATGACGATGCCGATCTGCGGGCGCGCGCCGCACTGAAGATGCTGGGAGTCCAGCGCGGCTGGCGCATCGCCGACATCGGCTGCGGCAACGGCGTGCTGGCGACCGAAGCGGCGCTGATGGGTGCCGAGGTCGATGCCATCGACATCTCGCCGGCGATGCTGGCGCTCGCCGAGATCTACGCGCGCGATCGCAAGGCGCCCGTGCGCACCCAGTCTGCCGGCCTGCTCAGCTTCGCCTATCGGCCGGAATCCTACGATCTGATCGTCAGCGAGTTCACGCTGCACCATTTGCCGGATTTCTGGAAGGCGGTGGCGATGTCGCGGATCTTTCGCGCACTCAAGCCGGGGGCGACGTTTTACCTGCGCGACATCGTCTACGCGTCGATGCCGGATGCGATCGAGCGCGACGTCGAGCAATGGGCCGACTTCCAGATCAAGAACCACGATTTCGCACGCGAGAGCGTGGTGACGCATATGCGCGACGAATATTCCACCTTCGGCTGGGTGATGGAGCGGATGCTGACCGACGTCGGCTTCACGCTGGTCTCGGCCGATTACCACGCGCCGATGCACGGCACGTATCTGCTACGGAAACCAAGAGCCGGCGAGCAAGGCTAGACCAACAACAACAGGGCTGTCCGGCAGGGCAGAACCGGGAACAACAATGAAGCCGGCCGATATCCTCATCGCCATCCTGGTGGCGATCATCTGGGGACTTGCCTTCGTGGCGAGCCGGATCGCGCTCGACGAGTTTTCGCCGGAGCTGATGACGGCGATGCGCTTCGGCATTGCGGCGGTGCCGTGCCTGTTCATTCCCAAGCCGAAAGTCGCCTGGTCGCTTCTGATCGCGATCAGCCTCACGCTGTTCCTCGGCCAATTCCTGAGCCAGGCCTACGGCATCGCCCATGGCGTGCCGGTCGGGCTGACCAGCGTCGTCGTGCAGAGCCAGGCGCTCTTCACCATCGGATTCGCCGCGATCGCCTTCGGCGAGCGGCCGACGCCGGTGCAGACGCTCGGCGTCGTCATCGCGGCCGCGGGCCTGCTCATGATCTGCGGCACGGTCGGTTATGATTTCAGCGTCGGAGCGTTCGCGGTGCTGATGATCGCCCCGATCTGCTTTGCCGTCGGCAATCTTCTGCTGCGCGGGGCTCGCGGCGCGCCGATGTTCGACCTGTTTGCCTGGCTCTGTCTCACGGCCGCAGTGCCGTTGTTTGCACTCACGCTGGTTGTCAACGGACCGGTGCCGACTGTGCAGTCGCTGATCCACATGTCGCTCAAAGGTCTCGTCTGTCTGCTGACGATCGGCGCGATCTCAACCAGCATCGCCTATTGGCTCTGGGGCCGGTTGTTGCGCGACTATCCCGCCGCGCAAGTGGTGCCGTTCGCGCTGCTGGTCCCGTTCATCGGCTCGGCCGCTTCCAGCATCGTGTTCGGCGAGCGGTTCGGACC
The DNA here is from genome assembly GCF_006658625.1 of Bradyrhizobium sp. UNPF46. Taxonomy (NCBI): domain Bacteria; kingdom Pseudomonadati; phylum Pseudomonadota; class Alphaproteobacteria; order Hyphomicrobiales; family Nitrobacteraceae; genus Bradyrhizobium; species Bradyrhizobium sp. UNPF46. Next base: position 59,431 of record NZ_LFJB01000003.1, on the reverse strand, counting down.
CTTGCGGCTCGCCGGCATGCTGACCGTGATCGGTGGTATCGCGGTGATGGTGCTGGCGCGGCGCCCCCAAGTCCTGCCCAAGGCAGCGTGAAAGGCCGCGTGAGGTGAACATGTCCCAGTCGCTGTTCTATGCCTTCCTCATCTTCATGGTCGTGATGTATTTCACGCCCGGGCCGAACAACATCATGCTGCTGTCCTCGGGCCTGACTTACGGCTTCCGGCGCACCATCCCGCACATTGTCGGCATCGTCCTCGGCTTCGCCTTCATGGTCGCCGCCGTCGGCCTTGGGCTCGGCTCGGTATTCCTGGCCTATCCGATCCTCCAGACCATCCTGAAATATGCCGGTGCCGCTTACCTGATCTATCTGGCCGCCGCGATTGCCATGTCCGGCCCGACCAGGCCTGGGGAGGGGGATGGCCGCGGTCCCATGACCTTCTGGGGCGCGGCGATGTTCCAATGGATCAACGCCAAGGGCTGGGTGATCGTGATCGGCACCATCACCGCCTATGCGGCCATCGCCCAATTCCCGCTCAACATCGCGATCCAGACCCTGATCAGCCTGCTCGTCGGCACGGTATCGACCGTGGTCTGGGCCCTGTTCGGCTCGGCATTGCGGCCGGTCCTGACCTCGGAGCGGCTGGTCCGCGCCTTCAACATCCTGATGGCGCTCCTGCTGCTGGCCTCCCTCTACCCCGTTTTCATGGATGCATGATGTCGCGGATTTCCATGCAGAAACGGGTTTCCCTACGGGCTGAAAATGCTCTAGACAGCCCCCGAAATCCGCAAATTTCACCCTTCGGACACTGACCATTGGCCGATTTCGGCCCTGAACGAGGAAACGACCCATGCGTGTTTATTACGATCGCGACGCCGACCTGAACCTGATCAAGGGCAAGAAGGTCGCCATCGTCGGCTATGGCAGCCAGGGCCATGCCCATGCGCTCAATCTGAAGGATTCCGGCGTCAAGGACGTCGCCATTGCGCTGCGCAAGGACTCGGGCTCGGTGAAGAAGGCGGAAGCCGCCGGCTTCAAGGTGATGGAAGTCGCCGAAGCCGCCAAATGGGCCGATCTCGTCATGATGCTGACCCCGGACGAGCTCCAGGGCGACATCTATCGCGAGCACCTGCACGACAACATGAAGAAGGGCGCCGCCCTCGTGTTCGCGCACGGCCTCAACGTTCACTTCAACCTGCTCGACCCGCGCGCCGACCTCGACGTGCTCATGATCGCGCCGAAGGGCCCCGGCCACACCGTGCGCTCGGAGTATCAGCGCGGCGGCGGCGTGCCCTGCCTGATCGCGATCGCCAAGGACGTCTCTGGCAACGCCCATGACCTCGGCCTGTCCTACGCCTCCGCCGTCGGCGGCGGCCGCGCCGGCATCATCGAGACCACCTTCAAGGAAGAGTGCGAGACCGACCTGTTCGGCGAGCAGGTGGTGCTCTGCGGCGGCCTGGTCGAGCTGATCAAGGGCGGCTACGAGACCCTGGTCGAAGCCGGCTACGCGCCGGAGATGGCTTATTTCGAGTGCCTGCACGAAGTGAAGCTGATCGTCGACCTGATCTATGAAGGCGGCATCGCCAACATGAACTACTCGATCTCCAACACCGCCGAGTACGGCGAGTACGTCACCGGCCCGCGCATCATCACGGACGAGACCAAGAAGGAGATGCGCAAGGTTCTCGCCGACATCCAGGGCGGCAAGTTCGCCCGCGACTGGATGCTCGAGAACAAGGTCAACCAGACCTCGTTCAAGGCCACCCGCGCCAAGCTCGCCGCGCACCCGATCGAGGAAGTCGGCGCGAAGCTCCGCGACATGATGCCCTGGATCAAGAAGGGCGCGCTGGTCGACAAGAGCAAGAACTAAGACTGCGTTTCCCAGACACGGCGCGCATCACGCGAGTGTTGCGCTGCTGGTCCGGAGGCACAGAGCTTCTGCACCAAGATTCGAGCGAGGCCGCAAATAGCGGTCTCGCTCTTTTCATTTCGTGTGTCTCATAGTCGCTGATGCAGTTCAGCATACGACGAACCGGCGTGTGAACTGCTCTCTCTCGCAGTGCATCGCGGCGCGGTTTCCGGGGCGGGGCGGCATTGCGCCTGGACTCATTTCTCCTACATGATCCCCCGGGGGAACTTTTGGGGGAATGACCATGCGATCTGTCGTCGTCACAGGTGCGTCCACCGGCATCGGCTGGGCCACTGCAAAACTCCTGATCGGGCGCGGTTATCGCGTGTTCGGCAGCGTTCGCAAGCAGGCTGATGCCGACCGGCTCAAGGCGGAGTTCGGCGCGAATTTCACGCCATTGCTGTTCGACGTCACCGACGAGGCCGCGGTCCTCGCGGCAGCGCGAGACGTGCGCGCGGCGCTGAATGGCGAGACGCTGGCGGGCCTCGTCAACAATGCCGGCGTCGCCGTCGCCGGCCCCGTGCTCGAATTGTCGGCCGACGATTTCCGCCGCCAGATGGACATCAACGTTATCGGCCCGGTGATCGCGACGCAGGCGTTCGGGCCGCTGCTCGGTGCCGATCCGTCGTTGAAGGGGCCGAAGGGGCGGATCGTGATGATCAGCTCGGTCGCCGGCAAGAACGGCAATCCGCTGTCGGCACCCTATTGCACCTCCAAGCACGCCATCGAGGGGCTGTCCGAAAGCCTGCGCCGCGAGCTGATGCTGTTCGGCATCGACGTCATCATCGTCGCCCCCGGCGCGGTGAAGACGCCGATCTGGAGCAAGGCCGAGGAGATCGACCTGTCCGTCTACCAGAACTCGCCCTATCTGCCGGCGCTGAACAAGGTGATGGCCTTCATGATGGATCTCGGCGCCAAGGGCCTGCCGGCCGAGCGCATCGCCGAGATCGTGTTCGAGGCGCTGACGGCGGCGAGCCCGAAGGTGCGCTATCAGATCACGCCCGATCCGATGCGCCACCTGATCACGGCCGTGCTGCCGAAGCGGACGCTCGACCGCATCATTGCCAAGCGGCTCGGATTCCTGCCGCAATAAAGCATGATCCGGAGAGTGCGAACCGGTCTTCCGGAAAGATCATGCGTAAACAACAATCTAAAGCGATGACGATTGATCCAAATCTCATCGCGCTTTAGGCGCGCGCTTCAGCCCGCCGCAACAGTCTGGCCGCGCGGATGGCGGGCCATCGCGATCATGCGCAGCGCCATCACGATCAGCAGCGGAATGAGGAACGCCGCGTAGAGCGGCATCGCCGGCACGCGCTTGCCGAACGAGACCATGAACTGGAGCCAGAGATAATAGCCGCCGGCGAGATGCAGCGTCCGCCAGGCGCGCGGCCCGATCAGCGCGACGGTGCGGTCGAACGAGGTCGCGCTCATGGCGATGATGAATGCATAGCCGATGCCGCCGAAGATGTAGGAGGCGGGCGAGGTGGCCTCCGCGAAGCCGGCCGGATCCATCTGGGCGAAGGCGATGATCGCGACGGCATGGATGGCGTGGGAGGCGGCGAAGCTCAAGCCGAGATAGCGACGGTTGCGGCGCTGCCAGCGCGTCCAGGCGTTTGGCCAGAGGCGCGCGAGTGCCGCGGCGCTGAAGGCGAGGCAGTACAGTGTGAGCGAGCTGCGTGCCGTGAAGCGGATCACCATCCGTACACCCTCGACCTCGAACTGGCGCATCGAGGCTATCCACAGGCTGAGGACGACCAGGCTCAGGGTGAGGGCGGCCAGCAGCCGCCAGCCTTCGAGCCAGCCTTGACGTTGCGACATGATGATCTCCCTTCGTTATGTAATCATCGATTACATTTCGACGCGCGCGGGCGGTCAATGGTGTAATCGCTGCTTACATTCACGTTCGGGTGATGCTAGGAAGCATCATGCCTGCCCGTCAGCCCTCCAAGCCGCGCGTTCGCCGCCCCGGAGCCGAACCCCGGCCGTATCACCACGGCGACCTTCGCCGCGTCCTGATCGATGCTGCGTTGCAACTCGCGGCGGAGGGAGCGGAGGTCTCGGTCCGCGAGGCCGCGCGCCGGGCCGCGGTGTCGCCGGGGGCGCCTTTCCGGCACTTTCCGAACCGCGATGCCCTGATGGCCGCAGTGGCCGAGGAAGCGCAGCGGCGTTTTCGTATCGAGATCGAGGTGGCGCTGGGCAAGGCCCCCGCCGCCGGCCCGCTCGCCCGCTTCCGCGCCTTTGGCCTTGCCTACCTGCGCTGGGCGATGCGCAATCCCGCCCACTTCGAAATCATCTCCACCGGGCGCTATTTCGCCCATGGCAGCTCCGCCGAGCTGACCCGCGACAACGCCGAGCTGATCGCCCTGACCGAGGGAATCCTCACTGAAGCGGCGGAGCAGGGCCTGCTGCGCCCGGGCGATCTCAAGCAAGTCCAGATCGCCGGCCGCGCGCTGGTCTACGGCTTCGCCCGGATGAATCTCGACGGCCACTTTCCCCGCTGGGGCGTCGCAGAGGACGAGATCGAGCGGATGGCGGAAGCGGTGATCGATCTGTTCATCGCAGGGATCGCGAAGGCCTGATCTTGCAGGCGGCTCCGTGCGGCGCTTCGCCGCCTCGTAACAATAAGCGAACGTCGCATCACGGCATGCGTTGCCTGTCCTTGACCGTTCCGTTACAGTTTTATGACACGGTGCAGGCTTCCGGCTGCGCCGGATGCCTAGCCGCCCTCTTTCCACCCTTGGGCCGGCCAGACGGCTAGGCAATACATTGCGCCGGACCAGCTGTTGCGTGTCGTCGATGGCGTCCGCGCCTAATCCAGGTCCTTCTGCCACGACTGCCGTGCTGGCGAGCGTCGCCGCGCTCGGCATCTGGCGGCTGCTTGCCGTTGCTGCGCCGCACCTCGCCGCCCTCGCATTGATGTACCAGACCGAGACCGATTTCGGCTCGCGGCTCTCCTTTGCGCTCGCCTGGGGCATTCTCAACTTCTTCTGGATCACGCTGCTGCGGCGGCCGGCGCTGTCGGGCGCGCTGTCGCTGACCATGGTCGTGGTGCTGGTGCTGCTGTCGCGGCTCAAGCACGACGTCGTCCAGATGACGGTCAACTTCATCGACCTGATGATGATCGACCGCGATACCGTGGCGTTCCTGTTCACGATCTTCCCGAATTTGCGCTGGTCGGTGATCCTGGCCGGCCTCGTCACGCTGCCGCTGATGTATGCGCTGTGGTGGCTCGATCCGTTCCGCATCCGCCGCCTGCCGGCGCTCGCCTGCAAGCTCGCCTGTCTCGCCGCGCTGGTCGGCTATTCGCTCTATCATCCGGACGAAGCCTGGCGCGGCTATTACGACGACGGCTATCTGTCGAAATTCTTCCGCTCCGGCGTCAGCTCGGTGTCGGACTTCGTGCAATACGGCTTGATGGAATCGGCCGCCGCGAGCAACGAGCGGCTCAACCTGCCGCTGGTCGATTCCTGCCACCCTGCCGGGCGCCGGCCGAACATCATCATGATCCATGATGAATCGAGCTTCGACATCCGCGCCGCGCAAGGGATCAAGGTGCCGCAAGGCTATGGCAGCCACTTCAAGTCCTGGGACGGCAAGCAGCGTACGTTCCTGGCCGAGAGCAATGGCGGGCCGAGCTGGTTCACCGAATACAACGTGCTGGCGGGGCTTTCCTCGCGCTCGTTCGGCCGCTTCGCCTATTTCGTGACACGCATCGCCTCAAATCGCGTCGAGCGCGGGCTGCCGCTGGCGCTGCGCCGCTGCGGCTACGACACGATGTCGCTCTATCCCGCCTATGGCGGCTTCATGGGCGCCCGCAGCTTTCAGATGACGACCGGTATCGAGCGCTTCCTCGACTCGAAGGATCTCGGCGCCAAGGACGTCGAGCCCGACAGCTTCTTCTACGACAAGGCGCTTCAGCTGATGGGCCAGCAGCCGCCCAACAAGCCGCTGTTCACCTTCATCTATCTCGGTGCCAATCACTTCCCCTGGGAGACGCGTTTCCGTCCCGAGCTGCTGCCGAACTGGCGCGCGCCGGGCAATGTGGCATCCATCGACGAATATCTGCGCCGGCAGGCGATGAGCGCCGAGCAGTACAGGGCGTTCATCGCTGGCCTCAAGAAGACCTTTCCCGGCGAGCCCTTCCTGATCGTGCGCTATGGCGATCATCAGCCGGAATTCGCGCCTGCCATCCTCGAGCCCGGGCTCGACGAAGGTGCCATCGGCAAGAAGCTCGACGCCTACGATCCGCGCCTCTATGCGACCTATTACGCGATCGATGCCGTCAATTTCGAACCGGTGAAGAGCGACGCCGTGATGGACACGATCGACGGTCCCTATCTGCCGCTGGTGATCCAGGAAGCCGCCGGCATCCCGCTCGACCCGTCCTTCGCCGAGCAGAAGGAGATCATGCTCCGCTGCAAGGGGATGTTCTATGCTTGCAAGGACGGCGCCGAAGCGCGGCGGCTGAACCGCCTGCTGATCGAGGCCGGGATGATCCGGGGGCTGTAACGCGATCGCTTGGATCTCGGACACAACTCCTCGACCGTCACCCTGAGGCGCTCATCAAGCGGCAAGCCGCTTGGTGAGCCTCGAAGGGCGACAGCCCGGATGCATCGCGGCCGCTCATCCTTCGAGGCTCGCCGCACGGTGCTATGCACCGCGCAGCTCGCGCCTCAGGATGACGGATCCTGCAGCTGACCTACTGCTTGATCTTCCCCCACAACCACTTCGCCACCGCCTCCGGCGAGGAGTTCGCGTCATTGCCGCTGGCGCGCAAATTCGCCTCGCGCATGGTGGCGATGTCGATCTTGCCGAGCAGCGGTTGCAGCGCCGTCTTGAGCCGCTCGTCCCCGGCGCGCTTCGGCGCCAGCAGCAGGATCGCGTCGTAGGGCGGGATCGCGTGCCTGGGATCGTCGAGCGCGACCAGGTCGTATTTCGCGATCAGGCCGTCGCTGGTGTAGCCGGCGATGACGTCGACCTCGCCGCCGGCGACCGCCGCATACATGAAGTCCGGCTGCATCTGGCGCTGGGCGCGGAACTGGAGCCCATAGGCCTTTTGCAGCGCTGCCCATTCGGGGCGCGAGAAGAATTCGTAATCGCCGGCAATCGACAGCGTCGAGGCATGTGCGGCGAGATCGGCGATGGTGCGGATGCCGAGCGCCTCGGCCTTCTTCCTCGGCATCACCAGCGCGTAGGCGTTCTCGAAGCCGAGCTCACCGAGCAGCGTGATGTTCTCCTTTGCCAGCGCAGTCTTCAGCTCTGCGACCAGCTCGGCGCGCGGCTTGATCTCGGTCCGATGCAGCTGGTTGGCCCAGAGCGTGCCGGAATAATCGACATAGAGATCGATGTCGCCGGCCTTCAACGCCTCGAAGATCACGCTGGAGCCGAGGCCGGAGCGCGCCGTGGCCGAGAGGCCCGCCGCCTGGAGGCGGTCCCTCATCAACGCCGACAGCACATATTGCTCGGCGAAGGTTTTTGCGCCGACCACATAGCCTGACGACGAGTGGCCCATCGTCGGCACCAGCGTTGCCGCGACCAGTGCCGCGATTCCCGCGGCGCCGAACGCGGTACGAGCGCGGCTGCGCTGGCGCAGGCCGCTCTCGATCAGGCCGAGCAGCTGGTCGACGGCGAGCGCGAGCAAAGCCGAGGCAAGGCAGCCGAACAGCACGAACACCCAGTTCTGGGTCTGGAGCCCGGCAAAGATGTAATTGCCGAGGCTGGTCTGCCCGATCGGCGTCGAGAGCGTCGCGGTGCCGATCACCCACACGGCGGCGGTGCGGATGCCCGCCATCATCACCGGCAGCGCGAGCGGCAGCTCGACCATCACCAGCGATTGCCGCGCGGTCATGCCGACGCCCATGGCCGCCTCGACCAGCGCGGGATCGATGCCGTTGAGCCCGGCGATGCCGTTGCGCAGCACCGGCAGCATCGAATAGAGCGCCAACGCCAGCATTGCCGGGAGGAAGCCGAACGCGGAGAAGGATACGCCGAACCAGGCTAGCGTGACCGAGGCCGCAAGGAGCAGCAGCGGATAAAACAGCGCGAGCAGCGCCAGGCCCGGCACGGTCTGCACGATGCTGGCGAGCGCGAGCAGGATGCCGCGCGGCGCCGGACGGTTGCGCGTCAGGATCGCCAGCGGCAGGCTGACGGCAAGGCCGAGTGCGAGCGCGGCGAGGCTCACCCGCACGTGGTTGCCGAGATAATCGGGCAGATGCGCCAGTGCCTCGCCCCAGCGCGGATCGGCAAGGAAGCTCATGCCGCACCGCCCTGCGGCAGCAGTGCGTTCAGCCGCTCGACCTGGCGGCGCGGCGTGCGCAACAGCTCCAGCACGTAAGCGTCGCTGCTGTTCGAGAGCTCCGCAGGCGTGCCCTGGGCGAGCAGCTTCCCGCCGCGCATCACCGCGATGCGGTCGGCGAGCAGGATCGCCTCCGTCATGTCGTGGGTGATCATCACGGTGGTCAGGCCGAGCTTGCGATGCAGCGAACGATAATCGTCGCCGAGCGCATCGCGGGTGAGGGGATCGAGCGCGCCGAACGGCTCGTCCATCAGCACGATGCGGGGCCTCGCCGCGAGCGCCCGCGCCACGCCGACGCGCTGGCGCTGGCCGCCGGAGAGCGCCGCGGGCAGGCGGTCGCGATGCGCGTTCCGGTCGAGCTGCACGAGCTCCAGCAGCTCGTCGACGCGCCGTGCGATCGCCGCTGCCGGCTCTCCCAGCAGTTTTGGGGTGATGCCGATATTGTCGGCGACGCTCAAGTGAGGGAACAGTCCGCCGCTCTGGAAGACGTAGCCGATCCGCCGCCGCAGCGCGACAGGATCGACGCTTTGCACATCCTCGCCCTCGACCGTGATGGTGCCGCCGTCGGCCTCGATCAGCCGGTTGGCGAGCCGCAGCAGTGTGGTCTTGCCGGAGCCGGAGCCACCGACGACGGCAAGAAACTCGCCCTCGGCAATGTCGAGCGAGACGTCGTCGACGGCCTTGAGCGCGCCGAAGCTCCTGGTCACGTGGACGTAGCTGATGGCTGGCTTCGAAGGCATCGACGCGGCTCATTCTTCCTTACCCTCCCCTGGAGGGGGAGGGTCGATCGCGCGCAGCGCGAGCGGGGTGGGGTGATCTCTCAACACGGGTAGTGTTGGACGTGGAAAGACCGTCACCCCAGCCCGCTGCGCATTTCGCTCCGCTACATGCCCAGCGACCCTCCCCCTCCAGGGGAGGGTACGAGCGCCCGGCAATCCATGCGTAGCACGCTTGGCGGCTTGATTGAACTTGGCCGCGCGAGCGGCTAAGGCATCAAGCGAAATTCGGAGGAAGCATATGTCGACGCCCACGGCAGTGGCGCTGGAAGATGCCAAGGTCGCGTTCCGGCTCGGGGACGGGCGGGTCTATACGGCGGTGGAGAAAGCCCATCTTGCGGTCGCGCAGGGCGAGTTCGTCGCCATCGTCGGCCCCACGGGCTGTGGAAAATCCACGCTGCTCAACGTCGCGGCCGGACTGCTCAAGCCCGCCGCCGGCAGCGTCAGGATTTTCGACCGGCCGCTCGCCGGGCTGAACCGTGAGGCCGGCTATCTGTTCCAGGCCGACGCGCTGTTCCCGTGGAAGACCGCGCTCGACAATGTCGCGATCGGGCTCGAGATCAAGGGCACGCCGCGGGCTGACGCGCTGCCTCAGGCGCAAAAATGGCTGACCTCCGTCGGCCTCGGCGCGTTCGCGAACCGCTTTCCGCACATGCTCTCCGGCGGCCAGCGCAAGCGCGTGGCGCTGGCGCAGGTGCTGATCCGCGATCCCAAGATTCTGCTGATGGACGAGCCGTTCGGGCCGCTCGATGCGCAGACCCGGCAGGTCATGGGCAATCTGCTGCTCGACTTGTGGAACGCCGACCGCAAGGCGGTGCTGTTCGTGACCCATGATCTGGAAGAGGCAATCGCGCTCGCCGACCGTGTCGTGATCATGTCCGCCGGTCCGTCCTCGCGCATCATCGGCGACTGGCGCGTCAGCCTCGCCCGCCCGCGCGACATCTTCGAGGTGCGGCTGGACAAGGAGTTCCACGAGCTCCATCGCGAGATCTGGAGCGTGCTCAAGGACGAGGTGATGAAGGGCTACGCCCAGTCCACGCAAGCGGTGGAGGCGGTGTGATGTCGCGCCCAACGCTGTTCGCGCTGCAAGTTCTGGTCGCGGTCGTCTGCATCGTGCTGTGGCAGGTGCTGTCGACCGTCCCCGTGTTCGGCAAGATCCTGCTGCCGCCGTTCTTCTTCTCCAACCCGCTCGACGTCTTCAGCCAGATCGTGAAGTGGTTCGTCTCCGGCGTGATCTGGAAGCATCTCGGCATCACGCTGACGGAATCGATCCTGGCCTTCGTGATCGGATCGGCTGGCGGTGTGCTGGTCGGCTTCTGGTTCGCGCGCCAGCCGCTGGTGGCCGCCGTGTTCGATCCCTACGTCAAGATGGTCAATGCGTTGCCCCGCGTGGTGCTGGCGCCGATCTTCGCGCTGTGGCTCGGCCTCGGCATCTGGTCCAAGGTCGCGCTCGGCGTCACCTTGGTGTTCTTCATCGTCTTCTTCAACGTCTATCAGGGCGTCAAGGAAGTCAGCCGCACCGTGCTCGACAACGGCCGCATGCTCGGCATGAGCGAGCGGCAGCTGATGCAGCACGTCTATTGGCCCTCGGCGCTGTCCTGGATGTTCTCCTCGCTGCACACCTCCGTCGGCTTCGCCGTGGTCGGCGCGGTCGTCGGCGAATATCTGGGGTCGGCAGCTGGCCTCGGCTACCTCATTCAGCAGGCCGAGGGCGTGTTCGACGTCGCCGGCGTGTTCGCCGGCATGTTCGTGCTGTCGGCGTTCGTCATCCTGATCGACTTCGGGGTGACGCTGGTCGAGCGGCGGCTGCTGGTGTGGCGGCCGACCGCGTCGGACGGGCGCGGCTAGCCACATCCGTCACCTGCTGACTTTTATGTGATTGGCCGTTCGGAATAGAACGCGCGCCCGCGCGTCATACCCCCATGCAACCGCCTGCATGGGAGTTCAGCATGCACTCGTTACAGTTTCGCTGCGTCGTTACGGCGCTCGTAAGCCGATGCCGATGGCCCAGGCCCGGCCTCGGCACGGCATTCCTGGCCGCGCGCATTCTGGTCGCGTTCGCGGTGCCTCCGCTTGCGTTCGCGCATGAATCCCATCCTGCCGCTCCGCCAGCTGCGGTGAGTACAGAAGAACGGGCGTTCCTGGAAGAAAACGAAGCCGCCATGACCAAGATGATGAACGACATGGCGGCCAAGCCGACCGGCGATGTCGATCGCGACTTCGTAGCAATGATGACCCCGCATCATCAGGGCGCGATCGACATGGCGGTGATCGAACTGCGCTACGGCAAGAACGAGCAGCTGAGGCGTATCGCCCAGGAAATCATCGTCGACCAGATGCAGGAAATCGCGGCCATGAAGCTCGCCATCGGCGAGCCAGCCACGGATACGACGCCTGCTCCGACCCAGTCGCCACCCGCTCCCGTCGCAGCCGGTCCTCATCGTCCGGGCATGCAGATGGACATGTCCAATGTAATGAAGAAGTAGGAGCCGCAGATGACCACGTCACGAAGCAATATGATCAAGAGCATCTTCCTTGCAGCCACGATGCTGGCGACCGGATCCGCGGCATGGGCGGGGCAGGCACCGGGCGCGTTGTCCGCACCCGATATTCCGATCAGCCACCACGACCGCGTCTACGCCGCAGAACAGTTCTCGAATACGGTTTCGGTCACCGACCCCGTCGACAACAAGCTGCTCGGCGTGATCCGGCTAGGCGACCCGCAACCCGGCAATTTCAGTCCGCTCTACAAGGGCCAGGTCCTCGTGCATGGCATGGGCTTCTCGCCTGATCACAGGACGCTTGCCGTGGTGTCGATCGGCTCGAATTCGGTGACGTTCATCGATACCGCGACCAATGCGGTCAAGCACACGACTTATGTCGGGCGGTCGCCGCACGAGGCATTCTACACCCCCGACGGCAAGGAGGTCTGGGTCACGGTTCGCGGTGAGAACTACATCTCGGTCATCGATGCGAAGAGCTTTGCGGAGAAGTCCCGCATCACGACCCCGAACGGGCCGGGCATGCAGATCTTCTCGCCCGACGGCAAATACGGCTATATCTGCTCGTCGTTCAACCCCGAGACGGACGTCGTCGCGGTCGCCGAGCACAAGATCATCGCCACGGTGAAGCAGGAGAGCCCGTTCTGCCCGAACATTGCGGCGACACCGGATGGAAATCAGGTGTGGTTCACGCTGAAAGATGTCGGTCGCATCCAGGTGTTCGACGCGAAGCCGCCGTTCAATCTCATCAAGACGATCAACACCGGGCCGATCACGAACCACGTCAACTTCGCGCATACGGCCAAGGGGACTTTCGCTTACGTGACGGTCGGTGGTCTGAACCTTGTGAAGGTCTTCCGGACCGACGATTTCTCGCAGGTTGCGGCGATCCCGGTCGGGAATCTGCCGCATGGCGTCTGGCCGTCCGGCGACGGCACGCGGATCTATGTCGGGCTCGAGAACGCCGATGCTCTCGCGGCGATCGACACCGCCACCAACAGCGTCGTGGCGAACGTCCCGGTCGGCCAGGCCCCGCAGGCGATCGCGTATGTTCCAAACGCCGCGCCGAACCCGGACGACCGCCAGAACCTGCAGGCGCTCGGCGTTGCCGGCCAAGTCGCTCATCTCTCGCTCACGTCGAAAGACGGTGCGAGGGACGGCAAGGCGCCGACCAGCGTGTCGCTGTTCGATCAGGGGCTGATCCAGATCTTGCAGGCCTCGGTGACCGGGCTTCAGCCCAAGCAGAAATATGTGCTTGCACTGGCGGAACGCGGTGACGGGACTGGTCCCCTGCAGCCATTGGCGGCGTTCATGACCAATCCGGCCGGATCGGCTATCGTCAACGCCGCCGGCCCGATCCGGCAGATCGTCGACCAACCGAGTGCTGCAGCAAAGCGCTATCTGGTGATTGCCGCCGGCGACGCCGCGATGCCGGGCGAGGCGGTTCAGATCGAGGCGCAATGACTTCGGTCAGGACGACATCGGAAAGATGGCGGAGTGCCTTATGAAGGACATGCTGGTTCAGGTCGAACCACTGATCCCCGCGCTCCGCCGCTATGCGCGTGCACTCATGCGCGATCGCGCTGCGGCTGACGATTTGGTCCAGGACTGCCTGGAGCGCGCCGTCAGCCGCTGGCATCAGCGGCGTGACGGCAGCGTGCGCGCCTGGCTGTTCACCATCCTCCACAATCTGGCGATCACCCAATTCCGCCAGGCCACGGCGCGAGGCAGGCATATGCCGATCGACGATGCGGGCGAGCAGGAGCTCGCCAGTGCGGCAGCTCAGGAACAGAGGTTGATCTATCAGGATGTCCTGAGCAAGCTTGCAAAACTCCCGGAAGAGCAGCGGTCCGTGCTGTTGCTGGTCGCAGTCGAGGATCTTTCCTACGCGGACGCCGCGGCAGTTCTCAACGTCCCGGTCGGCACGGTGATGTCACGCCTGTCACGGGCACGGGAGCGGCTCTTGCAGGAGATGGATGGCGTCGCGCCAGGAAACGTCGTGGTATTGCGGAGCTTGAAATGATCCAGCGACCGATCACAGAGGACGATCTGCACGCCTATGTGGACCAGGCGCTCGAGCCAGAACGCCGCGCGGCGGTCGCATCCTATCTGGACAATCATCCCGACGTCGCCGGGCGCGTCGCGGCCTTCGCCACGCAGCGGGAGCAATTGCGCGGCGCACTGGCGTCAATCGCTGACGAGCCCTTACCGGCAGAATTGAACCTGTCGCATATCATCGAGGGCCGAAAACGGCGTCCGCGATGGGCCGGGGGAATGGTCGCAGCCATGCTGCTCATTGGCCTCGGCGGTCTCGGTGGCTGGACCATGCATGGTCTGTTGCAGGACGGTTCGAACGGACTGTCCTCGTTGGCGCAGGAGGCCGCTTACTCCTATAGCGTTTTCACCCCGGACCACGTGCGGCCGGTCGAGATCAAGGCGTCCAACAGCGCCGAGTTCGCGCAATGGGCCACCACCCGGCTGAAGCAGCCGGTGAAGGTGCCCGATCTCTCGGTCTCAGGCTATCGACTGATGGGAGGCCGCCTGGTTCCGACGTCGCATGGCCCGGCGGCGATGTTCATGTACGACGACGATCGCGGCAACCGCCTCGTGGTGCTGACACGCCCGATGAGCAACCGCGATCTGGCGACGCCGATGATGCCGCAATCGACCGGCGACGTCGCGGGCTTCGTGTGGGCGGAGGCCGGCATGGGTTACACGCTCGTCGGCCAGCTTCCGGGCGACACCCTCAAGCCGATCGCAAACGAGATCCGCAAGCAGGCGCGCCCGATCTAAGAGCGTTTTCGAGCGAAGTGGATACCGGTTCGCGTCAAGAAAACGCGTCTAAACAAGAATCTAGAGCTCCGTTCCGATTCCATCGGAACGGGAAAGGGCTCTAGCACCAGGATGGACGAAACGGGCCCGCACGGCCGTGCGGGCCCGGTCACTCGACCAGGCCCGGCTTTCGGCCTCAATCCAGCAGCTTGACGTCGTCGGGCGCCTGCGGCGGCGTCTTGATCGCGATCGCCTTGACCTGGCCCGAGATCGGCTTGGTGCCGCCATGCGGCGTGCCCTTCGGGATGATGACGAGGTCACCCGGCTTGACCGTGACTTCCTTGTCGCCGAGCCAGATCGTTCCGGTGCCGTCGAGGATGTACTGGATCTCGTTGGTGTTGGGATGCAGGTGCTTGGGCACATTGCCGACCTGGATCGACACGGTGGCGCCGTCGGCGGTCATGAACGTCTTGGAGCGGTAGCCGACCTTGTTGGCGGGGCCCAGCGCGTCGCCTTCCATTTCACCGGTATGGATGATCTGTGCGGTGATGCTCTCGGCGGCAAGCGCCGGACCGAGCAGGTAGGTTGCGCCGCATCCGGCGATGAAGGCGGCCGTAATCGACAGCCCGGCTGTAATACGATTCATGGATGATCCTCCCCATCGAGAATTGTTCTTGTCTGGACATGCTATTGCGCCGAATGGCCGATGGCCAGTGCCTCCGGCAGTGCTTCTCAAGCCAGCCGGGCTGCTCTATGGTGCCGCCGGCCGAACGGAGGAAACCAATGAAGAACACGATTGCCAGGCTCGCCGGTGCGCTGCTCGCGCTGACGCTCACCACCGGTTTTGCCGCGGCGCAAAGCAAGGTCACCATCGCGGTCGGCGGCGGCTCCTGCCTGTGCTATTTGCCCACGGTGCTGGCCAAGCAGCTCGGTGAATACGACAAGGCCGGCCTCAATGTCGAACTCGTGGACCTCAAGGGCGGCTCGGACGCGCTGAAAGCCGTGCTCGGCGGCAGCGCCGACGTGGTCTCCGGCTATTTCGACCATTGCGTCAACCTGGCCGCCAAGAAGCAGGAGCTGCAGTCCTTCGTGGTCTATGACCGCTATCCCGGCCTCGTGCTGGTGGTCGCGCCCGCGCGCACCAACGACATCAAGTCGGTCAAGGACCTCGCCGGCAAGAAGGTCGGCGTCAGCGCGCCCGGTTCCTCCACCGACTTCTTCCTGAAATACATGCTGAAGAAGAACGGGGTCGATCCCACCAGCGCCGCCGTGATCGGCGTCGGCCTCGGCGCCACCGCGGTCGCCGCGATGGAGCAGGGCCAGATCGACGCCGCCGTGATGCTCGATCCCTCCGTGACCGTGCTGCAGGGCAGCCACAAGGATCTGCGCATCCTCTCCGACACCCGCACGCAAAAGGACACGCTCGAGACCTTCGGCGGCGAATATCCGGGCGGCGCGCTGTATTCGACCGCGGCCTGGGTTGCCAAGCACGAGAAGGAGACGCAGGCGCTGACCAACGCGATCCTCGCCACGCTCGCCTGGATCCATTCGCACAGCCCTGAGGAGATCATGGCGAAGATGCCGGAGGAGACGGTCGGCAAGAACAAGGACCTCTATCTCGCTGCGCTGAAGAACACGATCCCGATGTACTCGGAGACCGGCAAGATGGACCCGAAGGGCGCGGACGCCGTGCTCGCGGTGTTCAGCGTCGGCTCGCCCGAGGTGGCCAACGCCAAGATCGACGTCAGCAAGACCTTCACCAACACCTTCGTCGAGCAGGCCAAGAAGACCACAGGGAATGCCAAATAACTGACGCGAAGGCTTGGTAATCAGGCGTCATGACGTCACCAATCATTCATCGCGTCACGGCGTTTGGTCTTGCCGTACGGCCGATTGTCTGGCCGTTCGCAGAGGAGCGCCGCGACGAGATCGCGGCGCATTTCGCCGAGAAGCAGCGCGAGCGCCCCAAAATCTGGAACGGCCGCGTCCTGCTCGGGCGCGACGCGGTGTTTACGGACGACATTCTTGCCGCGACCTATTTCGAGACGGACTTTGCGAGCTTCCTCGCCTGGCGCGACTGGGGCTTTCCCGACAAGGCGGTGTTCAACGGCTTTGGCATGGGGGCGCTGCGGGCCTCCGACGGCGCCTTCGTTATGGGCGAGATGGCGCAGCACACGGCCAATGCAGGCCGTATCTATTTTCCTTCAGGCACGCCAGATCTCGACGATGTCATGGACGGCGCCCTCGACATTGCTGGCAGTGTCGTCCGTGAGCTTGGGGAAGAGACCGGGTTGACCACAGCTGACTACTGGGCAGAGCCGGAATGGCACTGTGTCGTCACCGGGCCGTCGATTGCAATGATACAAGTCCTCAACCTGAACATGCCCGGTGACGAGGCGCGCGCCCGGATTGAAGCCAACCTCGCCCATGAGGACGAGCCCGAATTGTCGGCCATCCATCTCGTGCGCGGGATGAGCGACCTCAGGCCGACCATGCCGCGATTTGTCACGGCCTTCGTCGAGCAGCAGTTCGCCTCGCGCTGATGCGCGAGGCTTGACATCGCTGCGCTCTGCCCATGTGATGGGGGCAAGAAAGATCAAGACGAATGCAATGCACAATCGTCCAGGGAGGTTTTGATGCGCCTGCGCATGGCTGCCCGTTTGGTACGTGGGCTGATGGTCGCGATATCGGCGACGGGCTTGGCGGTGTCCGCCAAAGCCCAGGACAGACCTCAGGACAAGAAGATCAAGATCGGCGTCGTCTTTGATTTGACCGGACCTCTGGCCGGCGGCGGCTCCGAGCTCAACTATGTCGGCACCAAGATCATCCTCGACCATTTCGCCAAGACCGGCGTCGAGGGCTACAAGATCGAGGCGGTCTATGCCGACGCGCAAAGCAAGCCCGACATCGCCATCAACGAATCCGTCCGCCTGCTGGAGCAGGAGAAGGTCGACATGGTGCTCGGCTTCTTCTCCTCGGCGCAGTGCGTGCCGGTCGCCGCCCGCGTCGAGCAGCTCAAGAAGTTCATGTGGATGACGACCTGCATCTCGTCGGCCGTGTTCAACGAGAAGGGCTACAAATACGTCTTCCGCCCGCAGGCGAGCGGCGACCAGTTCGGCATGATGACGATGGATTTCATCGCACAGAACGCCAAGGAGAAGTTCGGCAAGGAGCCGAAGGATCTGCGCGTCGCCATCATCCACGAGGACGGCGCCTATGGCGTCGACGTATCAAGAGGCAACGAGGTCGGTGCGAAGAAGGCCGGCTTCAACGTCGTGCTCAAGGAGGGCTATTCGGCGACCGCGCCGGATCTCTCCGCGCTGGTGACCAAGCTCAAGCGCGCCAAGCCCGACGTCATCTTCCACACCGGCTACAATCCCGACATCACGCTGCTGCTCCGCCAAGCCCGCGAGCAGGGCCTGAAGTTCGGGGCGCTGATGGGGCACGGCGCAGGCTATGGCGTCTATGAGAAGCTGAAGGAAGGCATGGGGGCCGACGCCACCTACATCTTCAACACCGACCCGATCTCGATCTGGCTCGCCAACCAGAAGACCATGGATCCGAAGCTCCCGCCCGTCATCAAGATGGTCGGCGAGGAGTTCGACAAGATCAAGCCGGGCGTCGCCATCCGTTCCGCCCATGTCGGCATCGGGGCGTCCAACACCTACGTGTTCATGGCGGATGTGCTGCCGCGGGCGATCAAGAAATACGGCGGCGTCGATCCCGACGCGCTGCGCAAGGCGGCGCTCGACACCGACATCCCCGAAGGCGGCACCATGCTCGGCTTCGGCGTGAAGTTCTACGGCGAGGGCACGCCCATGGCCGGGCAGAACGAACGCTCGTTCCCCGTCGTGATCCAGTATCTCGAGGACAAGTCCCACGTGGTGTGGCCGAAGAGCCAGGCGCAGCGCGAGGCCGTGCTGCCGCTGCCGAAGGGCACCACCTACAGCAACCAGTAGCGGCGGAGGGCCTTGGTGCTGGAAGTCAGCGGGCTGGTGAAGCGGTTCGGCGGCTTCACCGCCGTCAACAACGTGTCGTTCAAGGTCGATCAGGGCGAGATCCTCGGCCTGATCGGCCCCAACGGCTCGGGCAAGAGCACGATCTTCAACATGCTCTCCGGCACGCTGGCGCCGACGTCAGGCTCGATCCTGTTCGCCGGCTCCGAGATCGCGGGCCTTGCGCCGCACCGGATCATCAACAGCGGCATCGGCCGCACCTTCCAGATCCCGCGCCCTTTCCGCCGTCTGACCATTTTCGAGAATGTCGCGCTGGCCGGCTTCTATGGCCAGGGTCGCCACAGCCGCGTCAAGGCCGAGGAGGCCGCCGAGCGCTCGCTCGCCATGGTTGGCCTGCCGACCGATCGCCACGCCAGCGTCGATGGTCTCGGCGCGGCGGGGCTGAAGAAGCTCGAGCTCGCCAAGGCGCTTGCGACGTCACCGAAGCTGCTGCTCGCGGACGAGAGTCTCGGCGGTCTCGACGAAGCCGAGATGGGCCAGGCCGCCGACATGCTGCGCAACATCCGTGACGAGCTCGGCATCACCATCATCTGGGTCGAGCATATCATGGGCGTGTTGATGCGCGTCGTCGATCGCGTCATGGTGCTGGACCACGGCGAGAAGATCTCGGAAGGCCTGCCAAGCATGGTGGCGGGCGATCCGCGCGTCATCGAGGTCTATCTCGGCACCGATGCCGAGACCACGCAGGCCGCGGCCGCCGAGGCGCGCCGCCGCGCGGGAGGCGCGTGATGCTGGAGCTCCGCGGCGTCAATGCCGGCTACGGCACCTTCCAGGCGCTGTTCGACGTCGCTCTCGACGTCAAGGCCGGCGAGGCCGTCGGCGTCATCGGCCCCAACGGCGCCGGCAAGACCACCCTCATGCGCGTCATCTCCGGCCTGATCCGGCCCTCGCGCGGCGCGATCAAGATGGAAGGCATCGACGTCGTCGCGACACCGGCGCACAAGATCGTCAGCCTCGGCATTGCCCATGTGCCGGAGAACCGGCGGCTCTTTCCGCAGCTTACGGTCGACGACAATCTCAAGATGGGCGCTTTCATGAAGGAGGCGAGGGACCACTATGCCGAGCGGCTCGAGGTGGTGTTCGACCTCTTTCCGCGCCTGAAGGAGCGGCGCCACCAGATGGCCGGCACCATGTCCGGCGGCGAGCAGCAGATGTGCGCGATCGGCCGCGCGCTGATGTCCAATCCAAAGCTGCTGCTGCTCGACGAGCCGTCGGCCGGGCTCGCGCCGGTCGTGGTGCAGCAGGTGTTCGAGCTGGTGAAGCGGATCCGGGCCAGCGGGCTGACCGTGCTGATCGTCGAGCAGAACGTGCAGCAGGTGCTGAAAGTGGTCGACCGCGCCTATCTGATCGAGGCCGGCACCATCCGCGCATCCGGCACCTCGGCCGAGATGCTGGCGAGCGACACGGTCAAGGAAGCTTACCTCGGGGTGTGATGTTCATGCAGGCGTTCCTGGACATTTTCGACATCTACCTGCTGGAGGCCGTCATCAACGGCATCCTGCTTGGCGGCGTGCTGGCGCTGCTCGCGCTCGGGCTCAACCTGATCTTCGGCGTCATCGACGTCACCTGGATCTGCTATGCCGAGCTCGTGATGATCGGCATGTATGGCATGTACTTCATGGTGCAGTACTACGGCATCAGCTATTTCATTGCGGCGCCTCTCACCATCCTGCTGGTCGCGATGCTCGGTGCGGCGCTGCATTACCTCGTGATCGCGCCGCTGCTGACCGCGCCGCCGATCAACCAGCTGCTCGCGACCGGCGGGGTTCTGTTCGTGCTGCAGAGCTTTGCCACCGTCGCCTTCGGCATCGACTTCCGCAATCTCGGCATCCGCCTGCCGGTGCTCGCCTTCGGCGACATGAACTTCAGCTACGCGCGGCTCTTGTCATTCTTGGCCGCGCTGGTCGGCATGGTCGCGGTCTATCTGTTCATGACGCGCACCTTCACCGGCACCGCGATCCGCGCCATCTCGCAGGATCGGCAGATCATGGCGCTGATGGGCGTCGACACAAAGCGGATCTATCTCATCACCTCCGCAATCGGCGGTGGGTTAGCGGGGCTCGCCGCCTGCCTGCTGGTGCTGCAATACGACGTGCATCCCTTCGTCGGCCTCTCCTTCGGGCCGATCACCTTCCTGATCTGCGTGCTCGGGGGGCTCGGCAACTTCATCGGCGGCTTCATTGCCGCCTTCGTGTTCGCCGAGATCATCTCGCTCGGCGGCCTGTTCTCCGACCTGGAATGGGGCTACGTGCTCGCCTTCGCCTTCTTCATCGTCATGATGTTCATCCGGCCCGCGGGCTTGCTTTCGAGGCGCCGATGATGGGGCAAGGGATGATCGGGCAAGGGCGGCTTGCAGCATGGGGGATCGGGCTGGCGGCGCTGGTCGCGCTGCCCTTCGTCTACCGTGATCCCTATCATCTGCACATCCTGGTGCTGATCCTGATCTGGTCGTTCGCCTACACGTCCTGGTCGATGATGGGGCGGTTCGGTCTGGTCTCGCTCGGCCATGGCGGCTTCATGGGGATCGGCGCCTATGTCACCGCGCTGCTCTGGAACCACCTCGGCGTGTCGCCCTGGATCGGCATTCCCGTCAGCATGGTCGCGGCGGGCGCGCTGGCGCTGATCGTCGGCTATCCCTGCTTCCGCTTCCGCATCACCGGGCACTATTTCGTGCTGGTGACGCTGGCGCTGTCAGGCATCGTGCTCCAGGTCATCACCGCGACGCGCGACTATACCGGCGGCTCGCTGGGCTATACGCCGAACCGGGCGTCCGGCAACAAGCTGCTGGCGCTGCAATTCGACGACAAGACCACCTGGTACCTGATCGCGCTCGGGGTCTGGCTGTTCGGCATCGTGGTCTGGCACTGGGTCGACCGCAGCATGGCCCGCTATGCGCTGGAAGCGATCTCGGAGGACGAGGACGCCGCGGCGGCCGCCGGCGTCGACGTGACCGCCGAGAAGCTGAAGATCACGCTGCTCAGCGCGCTGATGACGGCGCTCGCCGGCGCCATCTACTGCCAGTACCAGATGTTCATCACGCCCGACACGGTCAGCGGCATCGCGGTGTCTCTGCAGATGGTGTTCGCGGCCATCGTCGGCGGGCTGTTCGTTTCGCTCGGCCCGACCTTCGGGGCGGTGATCACCATTCTGCTCGCGGAAACCCTGCGCATCGGCTTCGGCACCAAGGCGGTCGGCTGGGACAACCTCGTGTATGGCGTGCTGCTCGTGCTTTTCATCATATTCCTTCCCAAGGGTATCCTTGGTAGCGTGCTCGACCGATTGAAGCCCGCAACGCAAGGTTCCCCGCGCTCATGAACAAGAAGCCGTCCCAGTCGCTCGCCCAGGAGCTTGACCGCTACATCACGCCATTCCGCTACGATGGGTCGGGCAAGTTTCATCTCAAGGCGCACAAGACCGACGAGAAGGGCGATCTCGACAAGGAGAAGGCGCTGGCGCTTCTCGAGGCCAACAAGAAGCGGTTGACCGAATTCCAGGAGAAGCTCTACGCCCAGGACCGCTGGTCGCTGCTGATCGTGTTCCAGGCCATGGATGCCGGCGGCAAGGACAGTGCGATCAAGGCGATCTTCGAAGGCATCAATCCGCAGGGCTGTGAGGTCCATGCCTTCAAGGCGCCGAGCAGCAAGGAGCTCGACCACGATTTCCTCTGGCGCCACGTGATCGCGCTGCCCGAGCGCGGCCATATCGGCATCTTCAACCGCTCCCACTACGAGGAATGCCTGGTGACGCGCGTGCACCCGGAGCT
Source organism: Bradyrhizobium sp. UNPF46 (assembly GCF_006658625.1). NCBI lineage: Bacteria > Pseudomonadati > Pseudomonadota > Alphaproteobacteria > Hyphomicrobiales > Nitrobacteraceae > Bradyrhizobium > Bradyrhizobium sp. UNPF46. The sequence continues at coordinate 37,400 of NZ_LFJB01000003.1, read as the reverse complement.
CCTCGCCAAGGAGAAGCTTCCGCAAAAGCTCGTGACCAAGAGCATCTGGAAGGATCGGTTCGAGGACATCTCGGCCTTCGAGCGCTACCTCTGCCGCAACGGCACCGTGGTGCTGAAATTCTTCCTCAACGTCTCCAAGGACGAGCAGCGCGAGCGCTTCCTCGATCGGCTGGAGGACCCGTCCAAGCAGTGGAAATTCTCGATGGACGACATCAAGGAGCGTGCGCTGTGGCCGCGCTACCAGGCGGTCTACCAGGACATCGTCCGGCACACCGCCACGTCCCACGCGCCGTGGTATGTCGTGCCCGCCGACCACAAATGGTTCGCGCGTGTCGTGATCGGCTCGGTGATCAATGCTGCGCTCGAAAAGCTGGACCTGCGCTTTCCCCGCGCCGACAAGGCCTCGCGGGAGGAATTCGAGCAGGTGCGCAAGGCGCTGGAGAAGGAGGGGAAGGGGAAGCGGTAAGGCGCCGCGCGCCGACATGGCGCGGCGCGCAGCCGCTCCGCGGAACTGCCGCGTCCAATTGTGATCGCTCGCCCGATTGATCCCGCTTGACAGTTTTGTGTCACAGGAGGAGCATAGTCGCGGTCGCAAACAAGCGACGCGCAACGTCCACCTCGAGAGCAAGGGGAGGTCTATGACACCACCTCCGCAAATCCAGCCGCGTTAAGTGCGATGGAGCTCGTTCGGACTATCGCATAGCGGCAGAAACCGCGAACGGCACGCCGGGTCAAGGTTTAGTGGGCTCCATCAGTGAGGCAAAGCCCCTACCTTCCCGGCGCTGTATTTTGCATCACATCGATCGTGTCGGACGGCCGTGATGAGGCCGCCGCGCCGATGGCATTTTAACATCTCCGTTTCCTCCTCCTCCTTCCTCCACGCCGTCGTTCCGGGCCGACGCCCGGAACGACGGACGTGACCGCATGTCGCTCGCGGTGACGGCCTGAGCGCATACCTCGTCCTTCGAGACTCGCGCACGAGTGCGCTTCTCAGGATGGGGCTTATCGGCTCGGTGCTTGCTGGAAACTGTTGCCGAGCAATCCGTCCTCATCCTGAGGAGCCCGCGAAAGCGGGCGTGTCGAAGGATGGCCGCAGCAAGATTGCAGGCAACGGAGCTCCGATCTCGCGGGTTCCCCAATCTTCGCATTGCGGCAAATGCCAAGAGAATGTCGTCTCGGAGGCCAACTTCCGACACAGGCTCCGGGCGAATAGCGGCCATCCGACATGACGCATGCGCTTCGGCGGTGTCTCGACGCCGCCGGCGCATGCAATTTTGTTTCAGGGAATCCTCGTGTCGCATAAGCTTGCCTCGGCTTTCATTGCCGCTCTCTTCCTCGCAATCTCGTCTCTCTCCGGCGTCCGCGCCGAGCCGCCTCGGCCGACGACGAACAATGCGGCTGTGTTGTCGGCTGATGAAGCCAGGCGCGCGCTGGACACGCTCCAGGACGACAAGAAGCGCGCGCAGATGATCGACACGCTGCGCGCGATCGCCAATGCGTCCGGGCCGCAGCAGCCAGCGCCGCCCGCGCCCGAGCAGAAGTCGCCAATCCCGCTCTCGGCCGACGGTCTCGGTGCGCAGCTCCTGCTCACGGTGTCCGAGGAGATCGGCGACATATCGAGCCAGATCGCAAGCGTGGCGCGGACGATCACGCATTTCCCGGCGTTCTATTACTGGATCGTGCGGACTGCGAACGATCCTGCGGCCTATAACCTTCTGATCGAGATCGCCTGGAAGCTCGCATTGGTGGTCGGTTGCGCGCTCGCGGCCGAGTGGGTGCTGTTCCGCCTGATCCGCCGCCCGGTTGCGTTCCTGGAGGGACGCGTGCCGCAGACCGCGCATCTGGCGGCGCAGGTGTTGCCGATGGCCGATCCGCCGTCGTCGGTTGCCGACGTCACCCCCGCACCCGAGCTGAGCAAGCGCCGCCACAGCCTCGCGCGCGTCTGGCAGGTCATGCTGCGGCTGCCCTACGTGCTCGGCCGTCTCGTCCTCGAATTGCTTCCCGTACTTCTCTTCGTGGGCGTCGCGACGGCGCTGCTGGGCACGGAGATCGGCCAGCCTACCACCGTTCGACTCGTCATCCTTGCGGTCGTCAACGCCTATGCGTTCTCGCGCGGGCTCATTTGCGTGGTTCGGGCGCTGGCGGGGCCGTTCGGCCTGTTTCCGGTCCGCGCCGAGACCGCGGCCTATGTCGAGATCTGGGCGCGCCGCATCGTCGGCGTCGGCGTCACCGGCATCGCCTTCGCCAATGTGGCGCTGCTGCTCGGCCTGCACCGCGCCGGCTATGCCGCGTTGCTGCGCATGGTGATGCTGGTCGTGCACCTCTTCGTCGTCGTCATCATCCTGCAATGCCGCCGGCAGGTGGCTGAGGCCATCCGCGCGCCGGCCGAGCGGCAGGGCATCGCGGCGCGTCTGCGCGATCGCATCGCCGGCGGCTGGCATTATCTCGCCATCGCGCTCGATCTTGCGCTGTGGGCGGTGTGGGCGCTCAACATCCGCAACGGCTATTCGCTGCTGCTGCAATATTTCGTCGGCACCATCGCCGTCGCGCTGATCACGCGCGTCGCCATCATGGTCACGCTGGGCCTGATCGACCGCGGCTTCCGGATCAAGCCGGAGATCCTCCAACGCTTTCCGGGCCTGGAGATCCGTGCCAACCGCTATCTGCCGCTATTGCGCAAGATCGTCTCCGGCGTGATCGCCTTCATCGGCTTCGTGGCCGTGCTCGAGGTCTGGGGCGTGGATGCCATCGTCTGGTTCTATGGCGGCCAGATCGGCAGCCGGCTGATCTCGGCCGTGGTGACCATCGGCCTCGCCGTGTTCATCGCAGCGGCAATCTGGGAGGCCAGCAATGCGCTGCTGGACCGCCAGATCAACACGCTGTCGCGCGACGGGCACTACGCCCGTGCCGCGCGCCTGCGCACCTTCCAGCCGATGCTGCGCACCGCGCTGCTCTGCCTGATCGCCACGATCGTCGGCCTCACCGCGCTCAGCGAGATCGGCGTCAACGTTGCGCCGCTGCTCGCGGGCGCCGGCATTGTCGGCATCGCCATCGGCTTCGGCTCGCAGAAGCTGGTGCAAGATCTCATCACCGGCCTGTTCCTGCTGCTGGAGAATACGGTGCAGGTCGGCGACAATGTCAGCGTCTCGGGACTGTCCGGGGTGGTCGAGAACGTTTCGATCCGCACCATCCGCCTGCGCGCCGGCGACGGTGCCGTGCACATCGTGCCGTTCAGCGCGGTCACGACCATCACCAATGCCAGCCGCGGCGCCGGCAACGCCTCAGTCAGCGTCAACGTGGCCTACAAGGAAGACACCGACCGCGCCGGCCAGATCCTCAAAGACATCGTCGAGGAGATGCGCCGCGAGCCGGATTTCCGCGCGCTGATCCGCGGCGACCTCGATCTCTGGGGCATCGACAAGGTCGACGGCGCGATGGTGTCGATCGTCGGCCAGATCCGCTGCACCGAAGCCGGACGCTGGCCGGTCCAGCGCGAATTCAACCGCCGCATGAAGCTGCGCTTCCAGCAGCATGGCATCAATGTCGCATCCGCCACCCAGACCATCCTGATGCATATCGCGCCGCCGGCCGATGGCGCCGCCAACCTGACGCCGCGGCGCGCGGCCGGATAGAAGCGCAATCAACTTCCCGCTTGCCTCGGCCAGCCCGGCAGCGTTCACTCACCCTCCAGCCCGCTGACGACATGCGGGCGGCAAAAAGGGTGGGAGAGGCTGATGCGGGGGCTGCGGGCTGTGTTGCGCGATCATGTGGTCGTCATTGGCGCGTTGATCGGATGCGCGATGTGGTGTGCACCGGCGAGCGCCCAGTCATCGCGCCCCGTCACCCTCATCGTACCGTTCGCGGCCGGCGGCCCGACCGACACGCTGGCACGGATCCTGTCGGAGCGGATCGCCGCCGAGCTGCACACCACGGTCGTGGTCGAGAACGTGGCCGGGGCTTCCGGCAGCATCGCCGGTGCCCGCGTCGCACGTGCGGCACCCGACGGTACCACGATCACGATCGGCCATTGGGGCACCCATGTGCTGAACGGCGCGATCTTCAAGCTGCCTTATGACGTGGTCACCGATTTCGAGCCTGTCGCGATGATCGCGATGGGAACGCAGCTCATCGTCGGCAGGAAGTCGCTCGAGGCGGGCAATCTGAAGGAGATGATCGCCTGGCTGAAGGCCAATCCCGGCAAGGCCACCGCCGGGACGGCCGGCGCCGGCACGGGCGCGCATGTCGCGGGTGTCTTCTTCAAGGACAAGACCGGTACCGATTTCCAGTTCGTGCCTTATCGCGGTGCAGGGCCCGCGATGATCGATCTCGTCGCCGGGCAGATCGACATCATGTTCGACCAGGCTTCGAACTCGCTGCCGCACGTCAAGAGCGGTGCGATCAAGGCCTTCGCCGTGACCTCGCCGACGCGGCTTCCGTCAGCGCCCGACGTTCCGACCGTCGACGAAGCAGGTTTGCCGGGACTTTATATTTCCTATTGGCACGGCATCTGGGCACCGAAGAACACTCCGAAGGAGATCGTCGGCCGGATCAACGCGGCGATCGTCGCCGTGCTTGCCGATGCCGCGGTCAAGCAGCGCTTTGCCGAACTGGGGCAAGAGATACCGCTGCCCGACCAGCAGACACCCGCAGCGCTCGCCGCTTTCCAGAAGGCCGAGACCGACAAATGGTGGCCGATCGTGAAGGCAGCCAACATCAAGCCGGAGTAGTTCGCCGCGTTAACCTTTGCGGCTCGTGCGACTGCCAGGCGTTCGCGCAAGTCTCGCTGCGGTGCGAGATCACAATCGGCGCCGCAGTGTCTACGTCCTTGATCTCGATGGAGCACTGGCCGACAATACGCGCGGTTCAATGTGAAGCTTCTTTGGGGGAATTCGTGAATAGACCTGCCCGGGTCGTTGCCCAATCGACCTCGTCCAATCCGCCGCAAGGCATGGCGCTGCTGCGCGATCCCCTGCTCAACAAGGGCACCGCCTTCACGGAATCCGAGCGCGCCGCACTCGGGCTGCGCGGCCTCCTGCCGCCTTGCGTGCTGACGATGGAGACGCAGGCTCAGCGCGTTCTCACCAATCTGCGCACGTTGCCCACGGACCTTGAAAAATATGTCGCGCTGAACGCGCTGCATGATCGCAACGAGGCGCTGTTCTTCCGCGTCGTCGTCGACAATATCGACGAGATCCAGCCGATCATCTACACGCCGACGGTCGGGCTCGCCTGCCAGAAATACGGCCTGATCTTCCAGCGGCCGCGCGGCATGTTCATCTCCTCGCGCGACCGAGGCCAGATCGCCGAGCTCTTGAAGAACTGGCCCTATCAGGCCAAGCTGATCGTCGTCACCGACGGCGAGCGCATTCTGGGACTTGGCGATCTCGGCGCCAACGGCATGGGTATTCCCGTCGGCAAGCTGTCGCTCTATTCGGCCTGCGCCGGCGTGCATCCGGAAGCGTGCCTGCCCGTTGTCCTCGACGTCGGCACCAACAACGACGAGCTCCTGAACGATCCCTATTATCTCGGCCTGCGCGAGCGGCGGCTGACGGGCGAAGCCTATGACAGCTTCGTCGACGAATTCATGCAAGCCGCGCGAAAAACCTTTCCCGGCGTGCTGATCCAGTTCGAGGATTTCGCCAATCATTCCGCGTTCAAGCTGCTGCATAAATATCGCGACGAGGCCTGCGTCTTCAACGACGACATTCAGGGGACCGCGGCGGTGGCGCTTGCCGGCTTGTTCTCGGCGCTCCGTGTCAACGGCGGCAAGCTGAAGGATCAGAAGATCCTGTTCCTTGGGGCAGGCGAGGCGGCCACAGGCATCGCCGATCTCGTGGTGTCCGCCATGATGGCGGAGGGCGTGAGCGAGGCGGACGCGCTCCGGCGCAACTGGCTGGTGGATTCCCGGGGCCTCGTCGTCGGCGGCCGCCAAGGTCTCCACGGCCACAAGCTCCGCTACGCCCATGCCGACCAGGCGCCGATCGCCGACTTCCTCACCGCGATCAGGACGCTGAAGCCGACGGCGATCATCGGCGTTGCCGCGGTCGGCGGCGCCTTCACGCCCGAGGTGCTCAAGACGATGGCCGAGCTCAACGAGCAGCCGATCGTGTTCGCGCTCTCCAACCCGACCTCGAAGGCGGAATGCTCGGCCGAGGACGCCTATCGCTACACCGAGGGCCGCGCGCTGTTCGCCTGCGGCAGCCCCTATGATCCGGTGACGCTGAACGGGCGCAGCTTCGTGCCGCGCCAGGGCAACAACTCCTACATCTTCCCCGGCGTCGGCCTCGGCGTCATCGCCAGCGGCTCGAAGCTGGTGACGGACGAGATGTTCATGGCGGCGGCCCATACGCTGGCCGATTGCGTCGGCAGGGACGACCTCGCGCAAGGCAGTCTCTATCCGGCCCTGCCGCGCATCCGCGAGGTCTCGGTCCGCATCGCCGCGGCCGTCGCGGACGTCGCCTTCCAGCGCGGACTCGCGGATGGACCCGCACCCAACGACGTCAGGGCGCTGGTTCAGTCCCAGATGTACGAGCCGCACTACTGAGGCTTCACCCCTTCGAGTCGAAGCCGTGGACAGAGTTCCTCACCCCACCCTCTCCCCGTAAGAACGGGGCGAGGGAGTGAGAGAGCGTGCCTTCCTAACCTCTCCCCGCTCTTTGCGGGGAGAGGTCGGATTGCCCCCGGCGATGCGTAGCATCGTCCGGCGCAATCCGGGTGAGGGGCAGGACACCCCGCCAGTCAGATCAAGAGTCCATCCGACTCGTAGAGTGTGTCTGATGGATCCGCGTTAGCTCAAGCCGCCACCATCCCAAGTAGAATCGCCATTGTCTCGCGCGGCCCTATATGCGACAGTCTGTAGCGTTACAAGAAGAACTCAAGCCGCAAGGTCAGATGCCATGGACGATCGTTTGCCCGAACTGGGCGACCTCGAGCGTGAGGTCATGCAATTGGTTTGGGCCCATGGTCCCGTCACGGCCGAGATCGTGCGTGAACGTCTGTCGCGGCGGCTGAAGGAATCAACGGTCCGCACCGTGCTGCGGAGGCTGGAGGAAAAGGGCTACGCGAACCACACCGTGGACGGTCGCACCTATGTCTATCGCGCCGCCGAAGAGCGGGCGAAGGTGGCGGCCAAGGCGGTGCAGCGTATCGTCGACTGGTTCTGCAACGGCTCGATCGAGGAAGTCCTGGTCGGCATGGTCGACAACAAGATGCTCGACCAGCAGCAATTGCGGACGCTGGCCGACCAGGTGGCCAAGGCGAAGAAAGCGAGGGGAGTGAAGAAAGAATGATCGCAACTCTGGCGGAGGCGGCACTGCGCTCCCTTGTGCTGGGAGGCGTCGTCTGGTTCGGTCTCAACCTGTTTCGCGTGCGCAATCCGCACGTTCACATGACGGCCTGGGTCGTCGTGCTGCTGGCGTCGCTGGCGATGCCGTTCGTGATGCATTGGCCGACGCTCACGATCAGCCGGCTGCCTTTGCCGGTCTCGGTGCCGGATGATGTCCTGCCGGCCGAGCTCTCGATGCTGGAGATGCCGCAGCCGGCGCTGCCGGTCGCGCCCGGCATCGATGTCGCGCCGCAGGTTGCGAGGCGCGGGCTCTCGATCAATTGGTGGCTGGTCGCCACCATCGTCTATGCCGGCGTCGCCGGCCTGCTGCTGCTGCGGCTCGCGATCGGTCTGTGTCTGACCTGGCGACTGGCGCGGGCGGCAACGCCGGTCGCCGGCGTTGCGATGATCGGCACCGACGTGCGCGTCAGCCGCGACATCGGCGGTCCCGTCACCTTCGGCTCGACCATTCTGGTGCCGCCGCAGTTCTCCGCTTGGGATGCCAAGAAGCGCCTTGCGGTGCTCGCGCATGAGGGCGCGCATGTCGCCAATCGCGATTTCTACGTCCTCCTGCTGGCATCGCTCAACCGCGCGGTGTTCTGGTTCAGCCCGTTTTCATGGTGGCAGCTCGCCCGCCTCGCCGAGCTCGCCGAGATCATCAGCGACGCCGAGGCGGTCGAGGTGATTGACGACCGGCTGTCTTACGCGGAAATCCTGCTCGATTTCGCCAGCACGGTGAAGCCAAGGCCGGTCGAGCTCGCGATGGCGCGAGCCTCGACCGTGCGTGCCCGCGTCGAGCGCATCGTCGCGGCGGCCGCCATGCCCGTCGCGGTCAGCTGGCGCAAGCGGCTGTGGATCGTGGCCACGATCGCACCGGCCGTGATCGTGTCCGCCGGCATGATCGCCTATCGCACGCCGGAGATGGCACCTGTCGCCGTGGATACCGGCGAAGTGCCGGCCCAGCATTACCGCCCGTTCGTCAATTTCTACGCCATGGGTCCGAGCTCGGTGTTCGCCATCTTCCGCGAGGGCGACGACCTCTACGGCCAGCTCACCGGCCAGCGTCGGTTGCCGCTGACGGTCGCAAAGGACGGCACGGCGTCCTACCCGGCCCCCTCCGGCGAGATCACCTTCGCGCTCGATGCGGAACGCCGCTCCTCCGGGCTGACGCTGCGCATGAACGGCCGCGATGTGCGCGCGGTTCGTGTCGCCGAGATGCCGGCCGCGGCAGCGGAGTCCGCGCCGCTCGATCAGTATGTCGGCTGGTACAGGCTGGCGCCGAACCGCGTGCTCACCGTACGCCGCGACGGCGACCGTCTCTCGTTGCAGGAGACCGGGCAGGGCGCAACGCAGGTGCTCGCCGAGGGCGCTGACGCCTTCTCGTTCCGCGGCGATCATCTGGTGGTCTTCCTGCGCGACGAGGAGGCGAAGGTCTCGCGCGTGCTGCTGCACAGCGCGGTCTTCGGTGCCCGCCTCGCGACCCGCGTCGATGCGGCGGTGGCGCAGACAATCGAGGCGGACTTCGCGCGCCGCCTCGCCAAGGTGTCGGACAGATTCAGGGAGCAGGTGCCGGCGGCCGGCAGCAAGGAAATGATCCTGCTCGGCATCGAGGGTTTGCGCCGCGGCACGCCGGACTACGATCGCATGAGCGCGCCGCTCGCGGCCAAGGTCCATCGCTATCTCGGCGAAATGCACACGACCTTCGTGGCGCTCGGCGCGGTGGAATCGATCTTCTTCCGCGGCGTCGGCCCTGGCGGCTACGACATCTATGGTGTGAAGTTCGAGAACGGCAGCGCGGAATTTCGCCTGTTGATCGAGCCGGACGGCAAGGCCGGCGACGTGTTCTTCCGCGCCGACGGCAATGACGAGCTCGGCGGCATCGTGCCTTGTGCGGAAGAGGCGAGCGTTCGCGGCCGCGCCGGTACCTCGCCGATCAGGATCATGCTCTACAACGAGATGGGCAGCGACATCCAGGTCTCCAATCTCGATGCGGACGGCAACCGCAAGACCGAGATCGTCAGGCCGAATATGACCTGGGCCGCCACGACCACCGTGAACAATCCCTGGATGATCGCCGACAAGTCCGGACGGTGTCTGGAGATCGTGATGCCGGGCCGGCAGACCCGTTTCCACAATGTCGAGGCCTCGAATATCGGCGCGCGTCCGGGCCGCGCCGCGCGCCGTGCCGTTCCGATCGCCAATGGCGAGGAGATGCTGCGCCGCTATATCGAGGGCGTCGGCAAGGGACAGCCGGACTACGAGCGCATGACGCCGGAGGTGGCCGACATCACGCGTCAGCAATTGCCGTTCGACCAGGCGATCCTGGCGCGGCTCGGCGCGCTGCGTGCGGTCTCCTTCCGCGGCGTCACCGCGCTCGACAGCGACATCTACATCGCCCAGTTCGCCAACGGCTCGGCGGAATGGCGCATCGGCGTCAGGAACGACACGATCACGAAGATCGCGCTCGGGCCGAATTTCTAAAGCATGATCCGGAAAAGTGTGAAGCGGTTTTCCGGAAAGATCATGCGCAAACAACAACCTAAAGCGCGATGACGATTCATCCAAATCTCATCGCGCTTTAGGACGCGGGAGGTGCAGCAATCCCCCTTGTCGGCCTTGGTCTTGAATGTTACGATAGGTAGCATTACAACTCGTAGCCTATAGCCGGGCAATCGCCATGAGCAATTCCGCAAAGGCCGAAGCCGTGTTGGCGCTGCATCGCTTCGGGATGGGGCCGCGGCCGGGATCGATTGCCGCCATCGGGAGCGACCCGCGCGGCGCGCTGATCGCCGAGCTCGACCGGTCGCTCGGCTTGAGCGCTGCAGCCAGTCTTCCCGCCAGCGCGAAGGCCTATCGCACCGTGGCCGATGCCAATGCGCGGCGAGCGGCGCGCGCCAAGCAGGCGCAGCAGCAGGCCAAGAAGCAGCAGATGGCGTCGGCCGCTGCGGGTGATCAGGCCGAAGCGCGGCGTGAGGGTCAGGCGCAGGGCTATGCGCAGGAGAAGGATGCAGCCGAGATGGCGGCGAAGCAGGCCGCCGACGCCATTCCCGATCCCGGCCGTCCGATCTATCTGCAGGAAGCCAAGCTGCGCACGGAAGCCGCGCTCGCGGCCGATATCGGCTTTGCCGAGCGGCTGGTGTGGTTCTGGTCCAATCATTTCTGCGTCTCGGCCAACAAGATCCAGAGCATGTCCGGCGCCTATGAGCGCGAGGCGATCCGCGCTCATACGCTCGGCCGCTTCGTCGACCTGCTGCTGGCGGCCGAAGGCCATCCGGCCATGCTGTTCTATCTCGACAATCTGGCATCGATGGGCGCCAATTCGACCGCCGGCATCAACCGCAACAGCGGCCTCAACGAGAACATCGCGCGCGAGATCATGGAGCTGCATACGCTGGGCGTGCGCACCGGCTACACCCAGGACGACGTGATCAGCTTCGCCAACGTCATGACGGGATGGACGCTTGTTCCGCCCGGTGACAATCCGGAGCATGGCGGCGAGTTCACCTTCAATCCCCGGCTGCACGAGCCCGGCGGACAGACCGTGCTCGGCAAGCGATACGAGCAGGAGGACGTCGAGCAGGGCCGCGCCGTGCTGCGCGATCTCGCCGCGCATCCGGCAACCGCGACCCATGTCGCGACCAAGCTCGCGCGCCATTTCGTCGCCGACGAGCCGCCGCCGGCCCTGGTCGAGCAGATGGCCAAGACGTTTCGAGATACTGGAGGCGATCTCAAGCAGGTCGCGATCGCGATGGTGTCGTCGGACGAGGCCTGGCGCGTACCGCCGGCGAAGCTCAAGCGTCCGAGCGAATGGGGCGTCGGCATGGTGCGCGCGACCGGCATCACGCAGGTCGATCCCGTCCTCTACACCGGCGGCCAGCAGCTGCTCGGCGAGCCGCTGTGGCGTCCGTCCGCGCCCAAGGGATATCCGGATGACGAAGCGAGCTGGATCGACGGCGTCGGCCGCAGGCTCGACGTCGCCAACAATTTTGCCGAGCGCGTCTCCGGCTTGGCCGATCCGCAAGCCATCATCGAGGACGTCTTTGCGTCCGAGATCGCCGCCGAGGTGAAGCAGGCGGTCGGCCGTGCGGAGAGCCGGCAGCAGGCGCTGGCACTGTTGTTCATGTCGGCAGATTTCCAGAGGAGGTGAGCATGGGCGTCGTCAATCATTTGCCCACGCGGCGCGAGCTTCTGGCCGGCTCCGGCGCACTGTTCGCGTGGAGCCAGATGCCGCGGATCGCGCGTGCCGAAGGTCGAGATCCGCGCCTGCTCGTCATCGTTCTTCGCGGCGCGCTGGACGGCCTCGGCGCCGTCGCGCCGGTCGGCGATCCCGACTGGATCGCCTTGCGCGGCGATCGCGCGCTGGTGCTGGACGGCAAGCCGCCGGCGCTGCCGCTCGACGCCTTCTTCGCGCTCAACCCGGCGATGCCGAACCTGCACCGGCTCTACAAAAGCGGCAAGGCCGCGATCGTCCATGCCACTGCCACGCCCTATCGCGAGCGCTCGCATTTCGATGGCCAGGACGTGCTGGAGAGCGGCTTCACCAAGCCGGGCGCGGCCGCTTCGGGCTGGCTCAATCGCGCGCTGCTCGCGATGGAAGGCGGCGGCCGCGTCGATCCGCGCGGCAGCCGCGCGCTCGGCATCGGCTCGGTGACGCCGCTGGTGGTGCGCGGCGCCGCGCCCGTCATGACCTGGGTGCCGCAAAGGCTCCTGCCGGCGAGCCAGGACACGCAGAGCCGCCTGCTCGATCTCTATCAGCACACCGACCCGAAGCTTGCGACCGTGCTGCAGGCGCGGATGAAGCTGGCCTCGCTCAACGGCGCACCGGGCACCGGCGAAGCGATGCCGGATGATCCGACGCTGGCGCCGCCGGGCATCGCGCGCGTGCGCGCCTATTTCGCGGAAGCCGCCGGCACCGCCGCGCGCTATCTTGCCAAGCAGGACGGTCCGCGCGTCGGCGCCATGGGCTTCGTCGGCTGGGACACGCATATCGCCGAAGGCGCAGCGTCGGGCCAGCTCTATGATCTGCTCGGCGCGCTCGACGGTGCTCTCGCCGCGATCGAAAGCAACATGGGCGAAGCCTGGAAGGAGACGGTCGTTGCCGTCGTCACCGAGTTCGGCCGTACCGCGCGCATCAACGGCACGCAGGGCACCGACCACGGCACCGGCACGGTCGCGTTCCTGATCGGCGGCGGGCTCGCCGGCGGCCGCGTGATCGCGGATTGGCCGGGGTTGAAGCCGGCGCAGCTGCTCGAGGATCGCGACCTCAAGCCGACCACCGACCTGCGCGCCGTGCTGAAGGGCCTGCTGAGAGATCATTTGCGCGTCGAGGAGAACGTGCTGGCTGACGCGGTCTTCCCGGGCAGCGCGGACATCAAGCCGATGGCCGGTCTCGTCGGCTGACGGCGCCGCCCTCGCAACCGGATCGGGTTCATGATGTGCACACTGACACAGGTGGAGCTCGACTTTCTCGCCGGCCTGAAAACCGGCTGGCGGCGGCTCTATCGGCGCGAGCTTGCGCGGCTCCTCAAGGGCGAGGCTGAGGCCAACGGGCCCCAGCCTAATCCGCGCCCGATCGCGTGGCGGGTCGTCTCGGGCTGATTTTTCGCGCCGTTGTCCCGATTCAGGACGCGTCACTGTGGTGGAATCGTCACAGCTGGTGCGAAACGGCGGCGGCCCCACGCCTGCTTTTGTTCCGACAAGGTTCTGCCCTCATTGCCCACCGAAAATCCGCCCCAGTTCGGAGGGGCGTACCATGTCTTGCATTGCACGTGCCGAAACTGCCCGGATTTCCCCCGCAGCCGCATCCCGGCTGCTGCTCGCCATCATCGCTGCCGCTTCGCTCGCCGCCTGCGCGCAATCGCCGGTCGGCCGCCAGAAGGCCGATCTGGCAGGGACCAGCCGACAGGCCGCGGTCGAGCGGCCGCACCGGGTGGCGGCGCTGCATCCAAGGCCGATCAGCCGGGCGCGCGTTCCCGAGGCGCCGGGCGAGGCAAAGCAAGCCTCGCACGGCCTTGCCAGCTTCTATTCGGACACGGAGACGGCGAGCGGCGAGAAGTTCGACCGTAACGAACTGACCGCGGCGCATCCGAGCCTCCCGTTCGGCACCAAGCTGCGCGTCACCGACGTATCCTCGGGCCGCTTCGTCACCGTCAGGGTCAACGACCGCGGGCCCTTCGTCCGCGGCCGCGTGGTGGATATCTCGCCCTCCGCAGCCGAGGCGCTCGGCATGGTCGACAAGGGCATCACCAATGTCCGGCTCGACGTCGTGCAATGAAATGGAGACATCGCGTTCGGCTCGCCGCTTAACCGGCTGTTAGCGGCTTCTCAAGCACCATGCCTGTCCGGAAATTTGGGGCTGTTGGGGAGACGGGCGCTTGAACACGATCCAGTATCTCGAAGATCAGGCCGCGCGCGCCGAGCGGCTCGCCAAACGGATCACGGATACGCTGACGATCGAAAGGCTCCTGGCCTTCGCCGACGAACGCCGCCGCGAGATCGAGGTCATCGCCGGCAAATATCGGCGCGCATAACGCCTGCAAACCATGCTCTGAACGCATTCGTGCTTCCTGTGAAGCGCGGAACTTCTTCCTCTTTCCTGCGTCATATGGGCAGTGAGAGAGAGGAGGACATCATGGGTTTTGGACGAGGTGCTTTGCTCTGGTTGCTTGGCGTGCCGCTGCCGATCGTGCTGCTGCTGGCGTTGTTCTGGCACCACTGAGGTTGACTCCACCAGAATAAAAGCGCCGCGGAAGCGGCGCTTTTATTGCTCGTGCGAAATGGCGTAGCGCTCTCCATGCAGCGCCATTTATGAATGGCTCTCGACGAAGTCGCTGAGATAGTCGGGCAGTGTCACGCCGTCGATATCGCATCGTGTGCGGATCTCGCCGGCGACATCCGTCGAGATGTCCTTCGTCCAATGCTCGAGCGTATTGAACGAAATCACCTTGATGGGATCGTTGAAGCAGCCGGCGACGAGCTCGCCGATCGTGGTGTCGAGATCGCTCCGCTCGACGCGGATCTCCGTCGCGTTGTCGCGGCGGTCGATCACCACGAACAGGGTCTGGTCCGCGCCATAGGGCACGACGGGAGATGACAGGCCAGCTTCAAGCATCTTTTGGGCACTCGCGACTTGGCTTCCGATCTCCGTTAACGGGAAGAACCGGAAGAAAGTTCCTGCGCGTTGCCGTGAAGTGCCCTCAGAGAAATTCCCTCAAGCGCGAGAGCTCGAGGACGTGCTCGGGCGCGAGGATTTCGGTGACGAGCGGAGGTTGCGCGATGGTGCGAATCTCATAGAGGTGCCGGGTTGCCGCCGGCTTGTCCATGAACGCCGAGATGCACGCGTCGAGCGTACCTTCGAGGACCTGGTAGGGCTCACGGTCCGGTTGACGCCGATTGGCCAGCGACGGCCATTTGTTCAGCACCGCAAGCGCACTGAAATCGACCTTTGACTCCGCAACCGCGTCCCCCATCGTCCCGCCTCACGCAAAAAACGCCCCAGCAGGCGGATTTGCGTGCCGGGGCCACACCTGTCGCTGTATCTCAATGCCACAACTTCACAACGCAGCAGCCGGGAAAAGGTTTCCCGGCCGCCTTGTCGCGATCAGCTCGCTGCCGCCGCGATCTTGAAGCCCGGGCTGTCTTCGTCGCCGACGCTGACCTTCGGCGGAAGCCCGGCGAAGCGCCGCAGGGCTTCGGCCATCTGCATCCGGCCCGACACGCCCGTGATCACCACGTCGACCATGGTGAAGGAGGAGTGGAAATGGCCGTGTGCCTTCAACTGCTCGACCGGGACGCCCGCGGCCGACATCGCCTCGGCATAGGCGACGCCTTCGTCGCGTAGCGGATCGAACTCGCAGGTCGCCACGAAGGCGGGCGGCAGCCTTTCGACCTTGCCGCGCAGCGGTGAGACGCGCGGATCGGTGCGGTCGGCCGGCGAGCAATAGAGGTCCCAGAACCAGAACATCAGCGAGCGCGTCAGGAAGTAGCCCGTCGCATTGTCGTTGTAGGAGGGACGGTCGAAGCTGCAGTCGGTGACTGGACAGATCAGGAGCTGGCCGGCGATCTCGGGCCCGCCACGATCGCGCGCGAGCTGGCAGGTGACGGCAGCGACGTTGCCGCCGGCGCTCCAGCCGGCGACCAGCACCGGGCCCGGCCTGCCGCCGAGCTCGCTGGCGTGCTCGGCGACCCAGCGCGTGGCCGCATAGCCGTCTTCGGCCGCGGTCGGGAAGCGATGCTCCGGCGCGTGACGATAGCCGACGCTGACGAACATCATGCCGGTCCGCCGCACCATGTCGCGGCAGAACGGCTCGTCCGACTGCTCGTCGCCGAGCACCCAGCCACCGCCGTGGAAATAGACCACGACCGGATGCGGCCCCGGCGTTGCCGGCTTGTAGACGCGGTAAGGCAGCGCGGCGCCTGCAACGGGCAGTGTGCCGTCGGCGATGTCGCCGATCGGCCGCCCCGCAGGCCGGCTCTTGTTGAACTCGTTCACGAACGCGCGCGCGCCCTCCGCCCCCATCGACTCGATCGGCGGCAGGTTGAGCGTTGCGAGCAGGTTGAGCACCAGCCGCACATCCGGCTGTAGCCGCACCACCTCGCCGTCATTGCATTGCGTGGCGCCATCAGGGCCGGTGAGCTTGAAGCCGAGCATGCCGCGGCTGACCACCTCGTCGCAGATGCTGCGATAGGGGCCGACGCCGCCGGTATAGGGCATCAGGCCCTGCACCTTGCCGGGCACGTTGGCGCCCGTGTACCAGGTGTTGGCGAGCCGGTGCAGCGTCAGCATCGAGCAGTCGGCCATGTGCCTGCTCCAGCCGGCCTGCGCCGTCTCGGTCGGCTCGATCGTGGTAAAGCCGGCATCGCGCAGAGCGGCCAGGCGGTCGACCACCCAGTCGACATGCTGCTCGATCGACACCGCCATGTTGGACAGCACCGAAGGGCTGCCGGGCCCCGTGATCATGAAGAAGTTCGGGAAGCCTTCCACCGTGAGCCCGAGATAGGTCTGCGGCCCCTGCGCCCAGACGTCGGTGAGCGATCTGCCGTCGCGCCCGGTGATCGGATGCACGGCGCGGATCGCGCCGGTCATGGCGTCGAAGCCGGTCGCGAACACGATGACGTCGAGGTCGAAGCTGCGGCTGCTCGTGGAGATGCCGCTTGCGGTGATCGCCTTGATCGGTTCCTGGCGCAGATTGACCAGCGTGACGTTCGGCCGGTTGTAGGTGGCGTAGTAATTGGTGTCGAGGCAGGGGCGTTTTGCGCCGAAGGGATGGTCGTCCGGCATGAGCGCCGCCGCCGTCTCCGGGTCCCTGACCGCAGCGCGGATCTTCTCGCGGATCAGGTCCTGGACGATCTTGTTGCCGTCGACATCGACGGCCTGATCGGCCCAGAGCTGCGTCAGGATGTGGACGAGGTCGCCGGCGGCCCAGGCGCGTTCGAACCGCTCGCGACGCTCGGCATCGCTCAACTGCCAGCTCACGACGGTCTGCTGCGGGTAGGGCACGCCGGCCATCGACTGGCGCGCCTGCTCGCGATAGGCGGCGCGGTCGCTCTTCAGCAGGCTCATGCGGTCCGACGGCGCCGGGCCGTTATGCGCGGGCAGCGCGAAGTTCGGCGTGCGCTGGAACACGGTCAGATGCGCGGCCTGCTCGGCGATCAGCGGGATCGACTGGATCGCCGACGAGCCCGTGCCGATCACGGCGACGCGCTTGCCCTTAAGATCGACGCCGCCATGCGGCCAGCGTCCGGTGAAATAGACCTCGCCCTTGAAATCCTTGACGCCCTCGATCTCCGGCGGCTTCGGCGCCGAGAGGCAGCCGGTGGCCATGATGTAGTGGCGGCAGGAGACGGGCGGTCCGTTGTCGGTGGTGATGAGCCAGCGCTCGGCCTTCTCGTCCCATCGGGCTTCCGTGACCTTGGTCTTGAAGCGGATGTCGCGCCTGAGGTCGTAGCGATCGGCGACGAAGCCGAGATAGCGCAGGATTTCGGGCTGGGTGGCGTATTTCTCCGACCAGGTCCAGGCCGTCTCCAGCTCGGGATCGAACGTGTAGCTGTAGTCGATGGTCTGGATGTCGCAGCGTGCGCCAGGGTAACGGTTCCAGTACCAGGTGCCGCCGACGTCGCCGGCCTCCTCGAGTGCGACGGCCGAGAAGCCGGCCTTGCGCAGGCGATGCAGAAGATAGAGGCCGGAAAATCCGGCGCCGACCACGGCGACGTCGACCTGTTGAGCGGTTCCGTGTTCCTCGGAGGCACGTGTAGCAACCATTGCGTCAGACATCGCATTTCCTCCCGTAAGTTTGTTTTGCCGGCAGGCTATCGCTGCAGGTTCAGCTTGTCATCAGAGCAAGTGCAATCTTCGGTGGTCGTTTGCGGCGGCATCGTGGCCACGTGAATGTCGCGGCGTTGCACGCATCGCGATGCACAATGGCCGTGATCACCCGGGCTAATCATGCCTGATCCGCCTGTGTATGCTTGCGGTTACAAGCCACGCGTAGCGACGAGCGTCATGCCAGAGTTGAGTGAGCGGACCAAAGCGAACATGGACGTCGTCCTGGAGGAGACCTGCCGCCAGCTGCCGCATGGTGGCGATCACGACAGCCGCAAGTTCATCGCCGAGCGCCTGATCGAGGCCGCGCAGGCGGGGCACTCCACGCTCGGCGAGCTCGGCATCGTCGCGCGGCGCGCGCTGGCGGAGATTCTCGCAAAGCGCGGTGAGTGAGCCGTCAGGCTTGCCTCGTGGCGCGCCGCGGACATAACCTCACGGGAAATTCTCCGCGCATCGAAATGCCCAGAAGATGCGATCCCTGCTTGCGCTCATTGCGGCTTCCGCATTGCTCTTGCTCGCCGGCTCGGCCACGGCTCAGCCGGTCGGACAGTTTCCATTCGCGCTGACGCGTGAAGGACAGATGCTCGGCGCCGTCGAGGGCGAGGTGGCGTCCTTCAAGGGCCTCGCTTACGCGGCGCCGCCGGTCGGCGCGTTGCGCTGGCGTCCGCCGCAGCTGGCGCCGGAAAGCTCGGAGATGCACACCGCCTACGAGTACGGCGTGCCCTGTCTTCAGCCGGGCCGGCCAGAGGCGAGCGAGGATTGTCTCACGCTGAACGTGTTCCGCCCCTTCGGGGTCGACGGCCCGCTGCCGGTGATGATGTTCATTCACGGCGGCAGCTTCATCGCCGGCACCGCGAACGAGCCGCTGTTCGACGGTGCAAGGCTTGCGCAGGCCGGCCTCATCGTGGTGACCGCCAATTATCGCCTCGGCGCGCTCGGCTGGCTGGCGGATCCGGCGCTGTCGGAAAGCGGCTCCGGCAATTTCGGCCTGATGGATCAGATCGCCGCGCTGCATTGGGTTCACGACAACATCGCGGCGTTCGGCGGCGATCCCGGGAACGTCACGTTGTTTGGCCGTGACGCCGGCGCGAGGTCGATCGCGCTTCTGATGCTGTGTGCGCAAGCGCGTGGTTTGTTCCAGAAGGCCATTCTGCAATCGATCCCCGCGCGCGCCCGGTTGCGATCGGCGCAGGAGGCGGAGACTATCGGCCGGCAGTTCGTGGCGGTGCTGGGATCGCCGGCGGATGTGCGCGCCGTCGAGCCGCGACGCCTGCTTGCCGCCGAAATCCGACTTCTGGAGACATCGCGGCGCAGCTTCGCGCCGATGCTGGATGGAAGTCTGGTGACCGAGGACGTTGCCGCGGGTTTTGCGGCCGGACATCAAAGCCGCATTCCCCTGATCATCGGCTCGAACGACGACGAGACCGGTTTCGACACCGAGCTCGACGTCAAGGAGGAAGTTGCGTCGTCGGGCATCGCGAGCGATGAGCTGCGCAAGCTTTATCCCGACCTCGCCAGGCCTTCCGACCTTGCGGCGCGGCTCTATACCGACAAGGTCTTTTCCGAGCCCGCTCGATTGCTGGCCCGTCTGCACGCCGCAACCGGCGCGGCAACCTTCCGCTATCGCTTCGCCTATGTGCCCGAGGCCCGGCGCGCAAACCCCGAGGGCGGGCGCGGGCAGGAGCTGCAGTTCATCTTCGGCGTGGAGGGGGTGCTGGGTGCAGGTATCTTCTCGCGCGGCGATCGCGAGGTCGCAGGCCGCATCCGCTCCTATTGGATCAACTTCGCCCGGAGCGGCGATCCCAACGGCCCTGATCTGCCGCGCTGGGATGGAGCCGCAAGCCGCGATCGTCTGCTGCTGATCACGAACGATCGCATCACGAGCGGCGACGATCCCCTCGCGGAGCGTCTCGACCGGCTCGCGCGCTAGCGCGAGGAGAGTGAAGCGGAGTTACGCCGCGAGCTCGACCCGGGGAGCCGGCGTCAGCCGGTCTTCCTCCAGATAGTCCACCGCGCCGTCCTTCTCGACGGCGTAGAACTGCTGGCCTTCGCGCGACTTGAAGGCGGCGCGGACGATGCCGCGGCGGCCCTTGTCACTGTTGACGACGTCCCCCAGCGCAAACTTCCTCATCTCACGTCTCACTTGTCTTCAGGCCGACTGCTTCGGCCACGGCCCGATTTTGGGCGGCAAATCGTTAACGACTTGCTAACCATGCCGGTTTGCCTATGCTCGCCGCCGGTCGCGCGGGAACTGGCGCGCCTGTTGCCGACGAGACGAGCCCCATGACGCGATTTCCGACCCTGTTTCTGTCGCATGGCGGCGGCCCCTGGCCGTTCATGGAGGACAGGCGGGTGCAATATGCCCGGACCGCCGAGGAGTTCGGCCGGTTGCCGCAGCTGCTCCCCGAACGGCCGAAGGCGGTGCTCGTCATCACCGGTCATTGGGAGGCCGATGCCTTCACCGTGTCGACCTCGGCGCATCCGCCGATGGTGTACGACTATTACGGTTTCCCCGAGCATACCTACCACCTCAAATATCCGGCGCCGGGAAAGCCCGAGCTCGCCGCGCAAGTGAAGGCGCTGCTGACGCGTGCCGGTGTCGATTGCCGGGAAGATCCCAATCAGGGATTTGATCACGGCACCTTCGTGCCGCTCGGCCTGATGTATCCGAACGCCGACATGCCGATCGTGCTGCTGTCGCTGAAGTCTGCCTACGATGCGGCCGAGCACATCAAGGTCGGCGAGGCGATCGCCTCGCTCCGCGACGAGGGCATTCTGATCGTCGGCAGCGGGCTGACCTATCACAACATGCGCGGCTTCAACCGGCCGGAGTCGAGGCCGGTCTCCTACGATTTCGAGGCCTATCTGAACGAGGCGATCAGCAACCCGGATCCGGCCCGCCGCAATGCGATGCTGGTGGATTGGGAGACCGCACCGAGCGCGCGCCTCGCGCATCCCCGCGAGGACCATCTGCTGCCGCTGATGGTGGCCGCCGGCGCCGCCGGCAGCGACACGGGCAGGCGCGTCTTCGTCGACGAGGTCGCAAATGTTGCGATGGCGTCGTATGTGTTTGGCGGTCAGGCGTAAATCGCGCGATCGCCGGCGATTGCGGTCTACGACGAGATCGCGTCGATCCGTTTCGTCGTATCCGTTCCCAGCAATTGCTCATAGCGGGCCCGGACGGCGGCGTAACATTCGCATGTGCCTTCCTCCAGTCCCTCGGCATCCAGGATCCTGATCTTGCCGCGCGCGTATCGGATGAGGCCGGCCGCCTGCAGCGTGCGCGCCACCACGGTCACGCTCGAGCGCCGAACGCCCAGCATCTGCCCGAGATATTCCTGCGTGAACTGGAGCTGGTCGCTGCCGGATAGATCGCGCGCGCGCAGCAGCCAGCGACAGAGCCGGGCCTGGACGCTGTGCGAGGCGAAGCACGCTGCGGACTGCTGGGCCTGGGCGTAGACGGCCTGCTCGTGCCGCATCAAGAGAGCCAGCAGCCTGGGGCTCTGCAGTGCGGCTGTCTTCAGGGCGTCGATATTGCAGACGACGATGTTTCCGCCGAGTTGAACGATGCCGCGGCAGAGCGACATCCGCCCGTCCAGCGCGGCGGCGGCGCCGACGACGCCGTCGATGCCGACCATCGCGGTCTCGATCATCTCGCCGGTCGAGAGAGTGACGACGAGCGAGATGACTGCGCCGGCGGGAAAGTAGACGGAGCGGATTTCCTGATCGGCTTCGAACAGCAGGGAGTGCTGCTCGAAGGCGACTGTCTTCAAATGTGGCTCGAGAATCTTGAGATCGGCTTCGGAAAGCTGCCTCAATAAGAGGTTCTTCATTTGTCGCTCCCGGGGACAGGCGGGAGCGCAAAGAACTCTCAGCTATCGGTGCCTCATGCGGATATCCGATAATGCGACGACAGTAAGAGCTGTACCGCACATAGCGAGTCTTTATTTCACTGTGTCAAATTTTGACATAAGAGACGCGGGCGTGCCGTCGCAAAACGTCAGCAGGGCTCGCCCTTGTTTGCGGTCAGACAAGCAGAGGCGACGGCCTCACATGTCTCGGCGAGCAGCCGGATGCGATACAGCGGCTCCCGTCTCGAGCCCAGAAGCTCGATGCGCCATTCGGCATTTTCCTTGAGCCCGCAGCCGCGGGCGAGATCCCCGAACACTTTGGTCGTTTCTGCCCACGCCGATTTCACGTCCGCGATCTCGGCCAGATGCTCGATCGTGCCGCCGTCGCAGTTGGTAATCCGGAAATAGTGGTTGGGCATGATGCGCTCCGAGCGGCAGCGAGGGATATATCGCTTACTCCAACCGGGCCCGCCGAATTATGTCCGGTAACGCACATAGCGACCTTGGGCGCGTGCGCCGGCAAAAGCAAGTGAATTCGGGCGGACGATTCGAGATTGTTGCCCGCAGTAGTTGAGTCGTGACATAGAGGTGTTGGTGCGCGTCGATCATCCGCACGCAATCGTGCATATCAAGGCATTTCCGGCAATTTCTCCTGGTTCGTCGTCGCGCTATGGTTGTGATCGTTGCGGCATGAATTTCCGAAGAATTGGATGGTGTCACCAGATCCGTTTCAGAACGCCTTTCTCAAGTCGCTTGACCCGGCCGACTTCGCGGCCATTCGCGGGCATCTGAAGGCTGTCGAGCTTCGGGAAGGGGCCTCGCTGATCGAGCTTGGCCGGACCGTCGTGTGGGCCCATCTTCCGCTCACAGCGGTCGTGTCTCTCGTTGTCGAGCTCGAAGCAGGAGAACGGATCGAAGTGGCGCTGGTCGGCCCCGACAGCATCCTTGGCACCTTCGGCGTATTGGGCGAACCCGTGGCACTGGTTCACGCCGTCGTGCTGGTGCCCGGTGCGGCCTTGTTGATCGAGGCTGCCCGCCTGCGTGCTCTCGCCCAGCAGAGTGCGGCGTTTCGAGACAACCTGATGCGTCACAGCCAGGCGCTGTTCGTTCAGGCCCAGCAATCCGTGGGCTGCAATGCATCACATACCGTCGAAGCGCGACTGGCGCGATGGCTCCTGCGGGTTCGGGATCTGTCGGGCCGCGATCGCTTCAAGCTCACGCAGGAATTGATGGCCGAGATGATCGGCGTCCGCCGAAACAGCGTCTCGTTCGTCGCCCACGCTCTTCAGCAGGCCAACATCATTCGGTTCAGCCGCGGTCACATCGAGATCATCAACGTTGCCGAGCTCAACAGGGCGACCTGCGAATGCTATCGCGCGGTGAAGCTGCAATACAAGCGACTTGGTCTTTCGACCGGCGAAGAGCCGGGGGCATGACCAAGCTCAGCCGTATCTGAGCTTCATCACCAGGATGCCGCCGGCGAGCAGCATGGTGACGGCGTTCGAGGCGATCAGCGGGGCATCGCCTGATAGCAGGCCATAGATCAGCCAGAGCGCCAGACCCAGCACCATGACCAGGAACATGCCGAGCGAGATGTCGCCGGTGGAGCGGGTCTTCCACACCTTGATGGCCTGCGGAGCGTAGGCCACGGTGGTGCAGGTGGCGGCGGCAAAGCCGATCAGCTTGATCAATAACGGATCCATGCCGGCTCTATACCATGGATTCGACGTAGGTCATGCCTCAGGCGCGGGCCGCCACCAGGTTGCGGTACAGCGCCGCATACTCGCCGGCGCGGCCGCGCCAGGAGACGTCGGTCGCAAGGCCGTTTCGTTGCAGGCGCCGCCAGGCCGGCTTGTCGTGGAAGGCGGTGTTGGCCTTGCGCAAGCTGCCGGCGAGCGCATCCGCGGTCACGGGGGCGAACTTGAAACCGGTGGCATCGCGGCCGGAGGAATCGGCCTCGTCGACATCGACGATGGTGTCCTCGAGCCCGCCGACGCGCGAGACGATCGGGATGGCGGCGTAGCGTAGCGCGCAGAGCTGGGTCAGGCCGCAGGGCTCGAAGCGCGACGGCACGATCAACGCGTCCGATCCGGCCTGGAGCAGATGCGCCAGAATCTCGTCATAGCCGATCACGACGCCGATCCGGCCGGGATTGGCGCGGGCGGCGGCCTGATAGCGCTCCTGGAGATCGCGGTCGCCGCTGCCGAGCAGTGCCAGCTGCATGCCTTCGCCCAAGATGGTCGGAATGGCCTCGAGCAGCAGATCGAGCCCCTTCTGCCACGACAGCCGGCTGATGACGCCGAGCAGCGGCGCCTCGTCCGAGGAATCGAGGTTGAATTGCTGCTGCAGCACCGCCTTGTTCGCGGCCCGGAACGCGAGGTCCTCCGCGCCGTAGCGGTAGGCGATGTGGGCGTCGGTTTGCGGATTCCACACGCCGGTGTCGATGCCGTTGAGGATGCCGCTCAGCACGCTTGCGCGTTGGCGCAACAGGCCGCCGAAGCCCATGCCGCCTTCGTCGCTCTGGATCTCCCGGGCGTAGGTCGGCGATACCGTGGTGATGCGATCGGCGAATTGCAGGCCGGCCTTCAGGAAGCTGATGCCGCCGAAATACTCCAGGCCGTGGACGTCGAACGAGCTCCAGGGCAGGCCGATCGATCCGATCAGCTCGCGCGCGAACTTGCCCTGATAGGCCATGTTGTGGATGGTCATCACGGTGGCAGGCCGCGGGCGATTGTCATAGTGCAGATAGGCCGGCGCGAGCCCGGCCTGCCAATCATGGGCGTGCACGATTTCGGGCACGAAGGCCGGGACGAGGCCGTGGCCGATGTCGGCCGCGACGCGCGACAGCGCCGCAAAGCGCAGGCCATTGTCCGGCCAGTCGACGCCCTCGGTGGTGACGTAGGGATTGCCCGGCCGCGCATAGAGATGCGGCACGTCGAGCACGAACAGGTCGAGCCCGTCATGGGAGCCGGCGAGCAGCCGTCCGGGACCGCCGAAATAATCCGGCCAGGTCCGGATCTCCGCCGTGCCGGAGACCAGCCGCATCACGTCGGGATAGCCCGGCATCAAGGTGCGCATCTCGACGCCATGCGCCTTCAGCGCGATCGGCAGCGCGCCGGCGACATCGGCGAGGCCGCCGGTCTTGACGATGGGATAGACTTCGGAAGCGACCGCGAGGACGCGAACAGGCGTCATCTATTGAGCCCGTCGATCATCGGCTGGGTGATCAGCGAAATGCCCTGCTCGGTGGTGCGGAAGCGCTTTGCATCGAGTTCGGGGTCTTCGCCGATGACGAGACCCTCGGGGATCTCCACGCCGCGGTCGATCACGACGTTCTTCAGCCGCGCGCCACGGCCGACATTCACGTAAGGCATGATCACGGCGTTCTCGACATTGGCATAGGAGTTGATGCGCACCCCGGTGAACAGCAGCGAGCGGCGCAGCGAGGCGCCGGAGATGATGCAGCCGCCCGAGACCAGCGAGCTGACGGCCTGGCCGCGCCGGCTTTCCTCGTCGTGGACGAACTTGGCGGGCGGGGTGATCTCCGAATAGGACCAGATCGGCCAGGCGCGGTCGAACAGATCGAGCTCCGGCACCACGTCGGTGAGGTCGATGTTGGCCGCCCAATAGGCATCGACGGTGCCGACGTCGCGCCAATAGGAGCGGGGGTCGCTGCCGGAGCGGACGCAGGAGGTCGAGAATTGATGCGCGATGGCGCGGCCGTTCTTGACGAGGTACGGAATGATGTCCCTGCCGAAATCGTGGTTCGAGTTCGGATCCTCGGCGTCGCGCTTCAGCTGGTCGAACAGGAGTTTGGCGTCGAAGACGTAGATGCCCATGCTGGCGAGCGAGACGTCCGGCTTGCCCGGCATCGGCGGCGGATCTTTCGGCTTCTCCAGGAACTCCTGAATCCAGCCGTTCTCGTCGATATGCATGATGCCGAAGCCGGAAGATTCTTGGCGCGGCATCTCCAGGCAGCCGACGGTGACGTCGGCGCCGCTCTCGACGTGCTGGCGCAGCATCACCTCGTAGTCCATTTTATAGATGTGATCGCCGGCCAGCACCACGATGAAGCGGCAGGCGTGGGATTCGATGATGTCGATGTTCTGGTAGATCGCATCCGCCGTGCCGACGTACCACATGTTCTCGGAGACGCGCTGGCTCGCCGGGAGAATGTCGAAACTCTCGTTGCGCTCGGGGCGGAAGAAGTTCCAGCCCATCTGAAGATGCCGGATCAGGCTGTGCGCCTTGTACTGGGTCGCGACCGCGATGCGGCGGATGCCGGAGTTGACCGCGTTGGACAGCGCGAAATCGATGATGCGGGATTTTCCGCCGAAATAGACGGCCGGCTTGGCGCGCCGGTCCGTCAGCTCCAGAAGCCGGCTGCCGCGCCCGCCTGCCAGGACGAACGCCAGCGCCTGACGGGCGAGCGGCTCATTACCGACGGCACTCATGTCATCCTCCCACTCACGCCCGGCGCAAGCCGAGGCTATTCGTCGCGAGAAGCCCCGCGCCCTTGGAACCGATAGTAACGGTACGCATAGTAAATCGTGAAGTCCGTTGTTGGTTGCGAAGGTGGGAAGCTTAATGGCCTTGCCTTGGTCGCCGCGCGCCGGAATGCGCCGAGGCCGTGCGGGGCGGAGCCGGCGGGCCGACCAGCCCGCACGCCGGCGGCCGTCTCGCGGCAAGCGGCACTTGTGCGCTGCACGCAAATGCAGACTTTGACTTGGCGCAAGGATGCCCGATCATGATGCTGCGATCCTTCTACAAACAAGACGTCAGACAGGAGTAAGGCGATGAGGATCTGGAAAACGGCAATTGCCTGTTCGTTCGCCGGCGTGGTCTTCGCCGGCCAAATTCAACAGGCGGCAGCGGCCCCGCTGCCGACCAACGTCGCGACCCTGAAGGCCGCGGTCGGTGACGACGTCAAGCAAGTGCACTGGCGCGGTGGTGGCTGGGGCTTGGGCATCGGCGGTCTTGCGGCCGGCATGATCATCGGCGGCGCCATCGCCAGCGGCGCGCCGTATGGCTATTATGGCGGACCGTATTACGGCGGCTACGGCTACGGATATCCGGGCTACGGCTATGGTTATGCCCCCGCTTATTACGGCGGCTATTACGCACCGGTCTATGCCTATCCCCGCTACTACCGGCCGTATCGTCCGTACTACCGCTATGGCTACTACCGGCCGTACCGCGTCTATCACCGGCACTATCATCGCCGATATTGGTGAGCGCCTCGCGCGGCTAGAGCGAGAGCCAGACGATCAGGCTCATGCAGGCGAAATGCATGAGCAGGATCGCGGCGAGATGCAGCGGGCCGGCCTTGGGGCGAGGCCTGCACATCGCGCCGCCCCCCCCCGCGCTAATTCGATCCCGCGGCCGCAGCCGTGAAGCTGCGGTCGACGGCTTTGCTGACGTCGAGCTTTTTCGGCAGGATACCGTAGCGGGTCGAGCGGTCCGAGGCTTCCTGCAACTCCTTGACCACGTTCTCGTCGATCACGATCGGACTGGTGTGCTGTGCGGTGTAGGCCGACCGCAATACGTCTTCCGGCAGCTTGGTCAGTTCGGCCGTGTTCCTGGCGTACTCGGCAACATGATCCAGCGACCATAGCCGGGCCTTGTTGAGCCGCTGCACCAGATCCTGCACCGCCGCGCGCTTGGTGGCGATGGCGTTGTCGGAGGCGACGATGAAGGTGATGGTCGGCGTCAGGCCCTCGCCGTCGGCGATTACGCGGGCCTTGTCCTTCAGCGTGGCGAACGACACGTAGGGCTCCCACACCGCCCAGGCGTCGATGGAGCCCGCGACCAGCGCGATCTTGGCGTCCACCGGGCCGAGCGGAGCGAAGGTCGCATCCTCCAGCTTGATCTGCGCCTTCTCCAACGTCGCATCGATCAGGAACTGGCCCCAGCCGCCGCGCGTGCCGGCGAGGCGTTTGCCTTTGAGGTCGGCCGCCGATTTGATCGGCGAATCCTGCCGCACCAGAATGGCCTGTGTCTTCGCATCCGAGCGCGTGCCGCCGATCGCCTTGATCGGCGCGCCTGCCGCATAGACCGAGAGAAAGGAGAGGTCGCCGGTGTAGCCGACGTCGAGCGCGCCGGCGTTGAGTGCTTCCAGGATCGGTGCCGCCGCGGGGAATTCCGACCATTCGATCCTGTAGGGCAGGTCCTTCGCATAGCCCGAGATTTCGAGCAGCGAACGGTTGCCGCCCTTCTGGTCGCCGACGCGCAGCACGATCGTGTCGGCCGCGAGCGATGCGGCCGCGGTCGAGAGCGTGATGGCGGCGGCGAGCAGCGATGCGGCGAGCCGGCGCGTGATGGAATGATCGTGGGAGTTGATGCTCATGTCTTGCTTGATCTGTCTTCTTGTCCAGCTCACGACGCGTGAGCGAGCGATGCAGCGAGACGACCAAGTCTATGACCGCGCGATGCGCAGTCAATGAAATGGCCGCCCGTATTGCGCGCGCGTTCGGCAAGGACGTTTCAACGAAGCGCCGCTTTCAAGGATGTGCCGTGCGCGCCACCCGTTCTGCACGGAGGTGAAGCAGGATGCGGGCTGCAAGCGCACGTCTGCCGCGCGATGCATCGGCGAAAATCGTTTCGTCGTTCCCGCGCATGTCGATGGAGAGAATGACTTCGCTTCGCGTCACATTCGAAATTCCATTTCATTGACGATACGACGGGCGCGCCGCATGATTTGCGCATCGCATCAACGCGGCGCGACGCCGCCGCCGGAACAATTTTCTCTCAACGCAGCTCCGCACGGAACATGCGCAACGTGAACCGTTGTGCAACCAGCGGAGCCGTGCCAGCGCAGGAGCGGGGACGAATGACCAGTGACGACAAGCGCGGAAGATCGAGGCTCGATCGGCGCCATCTGCTCCAGGGCGGCCTTGCGGCGGCCTTCGCCGCGCCGCTCGGCGCGCTGGGCGCACAGGCCTTCGTGCCGCGCGGGATTGCGACTGGCGTCGACTTCTCGGAATTTCCGCTGTGCCGGACCGCGTCCGACGCGCCCGCGTTCAGCGGCGCGCCGCGCAAGCTGAAGCTGTCGTGGAATGCCGGCGCGGTGTGCCTGGCGCCGGTGCCGGTCGCCATCGAGCACGGCTTCTTCCAGAAGCACAATCTCGACGTCGAGCTCGTCAATTATTCCGGCTCCACCGACCAGTTGCTCGAGGCCATCGCAACGGGCAAGAGCGACGCCGGCCTCGGCATGGCGCTGCGCTGGCTGAAGCCGCTGGAGCAGGGCTTTGACGTCAAGATCGCCGCCGGCACCCATGGCGGCTGCATGCGCGTGCTGTCGCGCACCGACTCCGGCGTTGCCAGGCTCGCCGATCTCAAGGGCAAGATCGTCGCGGTCGGCGATCTCGCCGGCCCCGACAAGAACTTCTTCTCGATCCAGCTCGCCAAGCTCGGCATCGACCCGGTCAAGGACGTCGACTGGCGCGCCTATCCCGGCAATCTCCTCAACGTCGCCGTGGAGAAGGGCGAAGTGCAGGCGTTCCTGTCCTCCGATCCGCTCGCCTATCTCTGGCTCAAGGATACCCAGTACAAGGAAGTCGCCTCCAATCTCGATGGCGAATACCGCGAGAAAAGCTGCTGCATCCTCGGCCTGCGCGGCAGCCTGGTGCGCGAAGAGCCTCAGGTCGCGCGTGCCATCACCCAGGCGCTGCTCGATGCCGCGATGTTCACCGCGCAGAATGCAACGATTGCGGCAAAGTCTTTCCAGCCCTACGCGCCGAAGGCGGCCACGCTCGCCGACATCGAGGGCATGGTGCGCTACCACACCCACCATCATCATCCCGTCGGCGACGTGCTGAAGCGCGAGCTGAAGGCCTATGCCGACGATCTCAAGAGCGTGCAGGTCTTCAAGCCGAGCACCGACACGGCCAAATTCGCGGAGCGCATCTATGTCGACGTATTCGCTGTCTGACGGCCTCGCCTCCGGTGCGCCGCGCGTCTCACGCGTGCCGCTGCTCACCGCCTGGGTGAAGGACTCCGGCGCCGGCGTGCTCGCCAGCGTCGCCTGGATCGCCTTCGGCCTGTCCTGCCTGTGGTGGGCGGATGTCGGCGACTGGTCGCGCACGCGTTCGCTCGGCATTGCTGCCTTCGTCATCGCGGCCGTCGCGCTGTTCGGCACCGTCGGTGCCGACTATCTGGGTTCGGCCGGCAAGGCGCTGCATAAGCGGGCACCGTGGCTGGTCGCGCTCGGTGCGTTCCTGACGGTTTGGGAGCTTGCGACCGCGAAATTCGCCTGGCTGCCGCTGCCGTTCTTTCCGCCGCCGCAGGCGATCATCGAGGTCTATACCGACGATCTGCCAAAACTGCTCGACAGCGTGTTCGCGTCCGTGAAGCTGCAGCTCGGCGGCTATCTGATCGGCGCGGCGGTCGGCTTCCTGACCGGCGTCTCGATCGGCTGGTCGCGCGCGGTCGGCTATTGGGTGCATCCCGTGCTGCGCTTCATCGGCCCGTTGCCGGCGACGGCCTGGCTGCCGATCGCCTTTTTCACCTTCCCGTCGAGCTGGAGCGCCTCGACCTTCCTGATTGCGCTTGCGACCGGCTTTCCCGTCACGGTGCTGACCTGGTCCGGTGTCGCGAGCGTCAGCAAGGCCTATTACGACGTCGCGCGCACGCTCGGCGCAAAGCCGTCCTTCCTGGTGCTGAAGGTCGCGATCCCCGCCGCGCTGCCGCACGTCTTCGTCGGCCTGTTCATGGGGCTCGGCTCGTCCTTTGCCGTGCTCGTCGTCGCCGAGATGATCGGCGTCAAGGCCGGTCTCGGCTGGTACCTGCAATGGGCGCAGGGCTGGGCCGCCTATTCCAACATGTATGCGGCGCTGATCGTGATGTCGCTGCTCTGCTCCGGCGCGATCACGCTGCTGTTTGCGATCCGCGACCGCCTGCTGGTCTGGCAGAAGGGAACCGTGAAATGGTAGCCACCGCCCTCGCTGAAGCCGTGACGCATCCCGCGGCCGGCGCCGCGCTCGACATCGAGCAGGTCAGCCACGCCTTCGACATCGACGGCGCGGAGCTGCCCGTCCTCAGCGATGTCAGCATTTCCGTCGAGCCCGGCGAGTTCGTCGCGCTGCTCGGTCCCTCCGGCTGCGGCAAGTCGACCTTGCTGCGTCTGGTCGCCGGCCTCGACAAGCCGAAGGCGGGGCGCCTGCGGGAAGACGACAGCCGCATCACGCGGCCGCATCCGTCGCGCGTCGTCGTGTTTCAGGATCCGACCTTGTTTCCCTGGCGGTCGGTCTGGGACAACGTCGCCCTGGGCCTCGAGGCCCAGGGTATTCTGAAGAGCCAGCGTCAGCGCGTCGACGACGCGCTCGACCTCGTCGGGCTGTCGTCGTTCCGCCACGCCTATCCGCACCAGCTCTCGGGCGGCATGGCGCAGCGCGTCGCGCTGGCGCGGGCGCTGGTCAACGATCCCAGGATCCTGATCCTCGACGAACCCCTGGGAAAACTGGACTCGCTGACCCGCATCACCATGCAGGCCGAGATCGTCGCGCTCTGGCAGCGCAAGGGCTTTACCACGCTGCTGGTGACGCACGACGCCGAGGAAGCCCTGGTGCTCGCCAACCGCGTCATCGTGTTCAGCGACCGGCCGGCCCGCGTGAAGGCCGACATCCGCGTCGACCGGCCCTATCCGCGCCATCGCGGCGATCCTTATCTTGCCGATCTGCGCCGCCAGATCCTCGGCCTGCTCGGACTGGACGCGACATGGTGACCTCGATCGCCAAGGGACGCCCGGCGCATCACGAACCGGACTATGTCGCCCGCGCCGAGGCGTTGGCCGAAATGTTTGCCGCGCGCGCGGCCGAGCACGACCGCAACGGCAGCTTTCCTTTCGCGAGTTTTCGCGATCTCTCCGAAGCCGGCCTGTTGTCGTTGACCGTACCGGCGGCCCATGGCGGCGCCGGCGCTGGCGCGCAATACGCCGCGCGAATCATCGGCATCCTCGGCAAGGCCGATCCCTCGACCGCGCTGGTGCTCTCGATGCACTATATCAATCATCTCGTGATGGCGCGCAGCCCGACCTGGCCGGCGCGGCTGGCGCGCAAGCTGGCGCGCGAGAGCGTGGAGGGCCTTGCGCTCATCAATGCGCTGCGTGTCGAACCGGAATTAGGTTCGCCCGCGCGGGGCGGTCTGCCGGCGACGATCGCGCGCCGCACAGAGACCGGCTGGCGCCTCTCCGGCCACAAGATCTATTCGACGGGCTCGCCGATCCTGAAATGGTACCTCGTCTGGGCACGGACCGACGAGGCCGAGCCGCGCGTCGGCCAGTTCCTGGTGCCGGCGGGCCTGCCGGGCACGCGTGTCGTCGAGACCTGGGACCATCACGGCCTGCGCGCCAGCGGCAGTCACGACGTGATCTTCGAGGACGTCGTGATCCCGCTGGAGTCCGAAGTCGATCTGCGCAGGCCCGCGGACTGGCGCGGCCCCGATGCGACGCAGGCGACCGTCCACACGGTCTTCGTCGCCGCGATCTATGACGGCGTCGCCCGCGCCGCGCGCGATTGGCTGATCGCGTTCCTGAAGCAGCGCGTCCCCGCCAGCCTCGGCGCACCGCTCGCGACCCTGGCCCGTGCGCAGGAGATCCTGGG
Organism: Bradyrhizobium sp. UNPF46; assembly: GCF_006658625.1. NCBI lineage: Bacteria > Pseudomonadati > Pseudomonadota > Alphaproteobacteria > Hyphomicrobiales > Nitrobacteraceae > Bradyrhizobium > Bradyrhizobium sp. UNPF46. The sequence continues at coordinate 5,306 of NZ_LFJB01000003.1, read as the reverse complement.
TGCGATCGAGGTGCGGCTTGCGGTCAACGCTCGGTTGATCGCCTCCTTTGCCCGCGATTTCGACGATGGTGTCGAGCTTTCCGCAGGCGAGTCCAATGTCATCAAGCTGACGGCGACCAACAACGCCGTCGCCGTGGTCGAGGACGCGCTGTCGCTGAGCGGCAATCATGGCCTCAGCCGGACCAATCCACTGGAGCGGCATTATCGCGACGTGCTGTGCGGGCGCGTGCACACGCCGCAGGACGATTCCACGCGCATCGGCCTCGGCCGCGCCGCGCTCGGGCTTTAACGGTTCAACAGGGAGACGATCATGTCGATCGAGTTCATCGGCTTCATCAGCAACAACAATTCGTCGGAGACCATCGTTCGCGAAGGTCCGGTCCTCAATCCCACCCATATCGAGACGGTGGCGAAGGCGCATGAGAATGCCGGCTTCGACCGGGCGCTGCTGGCATTCCATTCGACGACGCCAGACTCGCTCCAGGTCGCGCAGCACGTGCTGAGCCACACCGAGAGGCTCAACGTGCTGATCGCGCAGCGGCCGGGCTTCACCGCGCCGACGCTGTTGGCGCGCCAGTTCGCCGTGCTCGACCAGCTTTCCCGCGGCCGCGTCGCGCTCCACGTCATCACCGGCGGCAATGCCACCGAGCTCCGGCAGGACGGCAACACGCTCGACGACAAGGACGAGCGCTACGCCCGCACTTCCGAATTCCTCGACGTGCTCAAGCTGGAATGGAGCAGCGACAAGCCGTTCTCCTACAAGGGCCGGTACTACCAGGTCGAGAATGCCTTCTCGCAGGTGAAGCCGTATCGGCCCGAAGGCATCCGCGTTTATTTCGGCGGCGCTTCGGACGCGGCGATCGACGTCGCCGGCAAGCACGCCGACACCTTTGCGCTGTGGGGCGAGTCCTATTCCCAGGTGCGCGACATCACCTCGCGCGTGCATAACGCGGCAGTGAGGCAGGGGCGGCCGACGCCGCGCTTCAGCCTGTCGGTGCGGCCGATCATTGCCCCGACCGAGAAGCAGGCCTGGGAGAAGGCGGAGGAGATCCTGGCGCGCGCCACTGCGCTGCAGGACAAGACCGGCTACCGCAAGCCCGCTGATGGCCATGCCACGGCCGGCGCACGGCGCCTGCTCGCGCTCGCCGATCAGGGCAGCCGCATCGACAAGCGGCTGTGGACCGAGATCGCAAAGCTCACCGGCGCCAATAGCAACACCACGGCGCTGGTCGGCACGCCCGAGCAGGTCGCCGAGGTCTTCGGCGACTATTACGACCTCGGCATCAGCCATTTCCTGATCCGCGGCTTCGATCCGCTGATCGACGCCATCGAATATGGCCGCGAACTGATCCCGCTGACGCGCGAGCTGATCGCGAGGCGTCAGGCCGTGCGCGGCGAGGCGGCAGAATGATCCGCCTCATGCTGGCCGGCGCGCTGCTGTTCGGCTCGCTTGAACCGGCGGCAGCGCAGACCACCCTGCGCGTCGGCGACCAGAAGGGCAATGCGCAGGCCGTGATGGAAGCGGCCGGCGTGCTCAAGGACGTGCCGTACAAGATCGAATGGAAGGAGTTTCCGGCGGCCGCCCCGTTGCTGGAGGCGCTGAGCGCGGGCGCGATCGAGACCGGGCTCGTCGGCGATGCGCCCTTCACCTTCGCCGCCGCCTCCGGCGCGCCGGTGAAGGCGATCGCCGCGATCCGGCAGACCCGCGAAGGACTAGCCATCCTCGTGCCCGAGACGTCGCCGATCAGGAGCTTTGCCGACCTCCGCGGCAAGAAGATCGCAACCGGCCGCGGTTCGATCGGTCACCAGCTGATCCTCGCCGCGCTCGAGAAGAACGGCTGGGCTGCGTCCGACGTGCAAATCGCGTTCTTGGCCCCCTCGGACGCCAAGCTCGCCTACACGCAAGGCTCGGTCGACGCGTGGTCGACCTGGGAGCCGTATGTGAGCCAGGAGGAGTGCTGTTCAAGTCGCGCCGCATCATCACCTCGGAAGGCCTGACCCCTGGCCTCAGCTTCCAGGTCGCGCGGCCGGATGCGATCCGCGACAAGCGCGCGGAGCTGACCGACTTCATTCGTCGTCTCACCGTGGCGCGGGCGTGGTCGCTGAACAATGTCGACAGCTATGCCGCGACCTGGGGCAGGCTGATGAACATCCCGACTGCCGTGCCGATCAACTGGCTGTCGCGTGCAAAAATCCGCATCGCGCCGATCGACGACGGTGTCGTGGCGGACGAGCAAGCCACGATCGACCTCTATTTCCGCTGGGGCCTGATCAAGCAGAAGCTGGATGCGGCCGAAATCGTCGACCGCTCCTTTGCGGATGCGATTGCGAAGGCGGGGCTGTAATCTCTACGCGCGCTCTCGTGTCCTGGACGCGGGTTTTCCCCTCTCCCCTTGTGGGAGAGGGTGGCTCGCCGCGATAGCGGCGAGACGGGTGAGGGGTTCTCTCCGCGTGCGAACCTCTCACAATTGAATTTGCGGATGGATACCCCTCATCCGGCGCTTCGCGCCACCTTCTCCCACAAGGGGAGAAGGAAGAAACGCTCTCACGGACGCTTCAAGGACTCGTGAGAGAAGAGGAGGTTTCCAGCGCAATCGCCTTCCTCAAAACGTTCTTTCTGTATCTGGCCCTACCGACAACATCCCTATTGCTATTTGCTCGATCTCCCTTGCACCGCGCCCCCTGCCGTCAAAAATCAATCCGACGACCACATCGGGAGACCGGCCATGGGCCTGCAAGAAACAAGAATCGAGTCGCTTCCCTTCGTCATCGCCGAACTCAATTATCTCGCGCCGACAACGGCCAAGCCGCGCACTTACGCCTTCGATCCTCCGCCCGGCGAGCCCAAGAGCACGTCGCTGCCGGAGCCGCACCAGGTGCCGATCTTCGACGCGCGACTGATCGCGCACAATTTCTCGCTCGATCGCGAGGGCTTTGCGCTGGTGCGTCATCCGACCCGGGTGAAGGATTTCTACGACGAGGAAGAGGTGAGGGCGGTCTACTATCCCGCCGTCGAGGCGTTCCTGCGCGCCACGCTGAAGGCCGATCGCGTCGTCATCTTCGACCACACCGTGCGCAAGCGTGTCGAGGGCGCGCCGGATATCCGCGGCGGCGGCCCGCGCCAGCCGGCGACGCGCGTCCATGTCGACCAGACCGTCGTCTCCGGCGCCAATCGCGTCCGCGAGCATCTGCCGGACGAAGCGGAGGAGCTGCTGAAGGGCCGCGTGCAGGTGATCAACCTGTGGCGGCCGATCCGCGGTCCCCTGCGCGACTCGCCGCTGGCGATGACCGACGGCACGACAGTGGCGCCCGAGGATCTCGTCGCCACCGACCTGATCTATCCCAACCGCCGCGGCGAGACCTATTCGGTGAAATACAATCCGAACCATCGCTGGTTCTATGTCCCGGAAATGACGCCGGACGAGGCACTGCTGCTCAAATGCTATGATTCCGCAACCGATGGCCGCACCCGCTTCGGGCCGCATACCGCGTTCGTCGACCCGACCACCCCGGCCGACGCGGCGCCGCGCGAGAGCGTCGAAGTGCGCACGCTGGTGTTCCACAAACAGTAACAATGTGTGATGGCACTGCCGGGCATCACCCGGCAGTGTTCCCGGAACTTCCGGGAACAACGCGACGTTTGCAGCGCGGGGCAGGGCGAACCGGGAGCGGTACCGTGCGAGCGCATTCGACGTTGTTGCTTTGTCTTACCGCCTCATCTGTTGCTCTCATTTCAGTTGCAAATGCCGAAAGCGGGCTGGCCTCGTATTACGGGTACGGGAAAGGCAAAGGCGCAGAGCTGACCTGTGCTCACCGCACGCGCCCGTTTGGCAGCGTGCTCACGGTGTCCTATGGCGGGCGCTCGATTCAATGCCGCGTCAACGATCGCGGTCCCTTCATCCGCGGCCGGATCGTCGATCTTTCCGTTCCCGCAGCCCGGGCGCTGGGCATGATGAGCGCGGGCGTGGTGCGGGTCTCGGTGGAATAGGCCTCCAAGCGCGCTATAGTGCCGCCCAAAGTTTGGGTGAGGGGCGCTATGGCCAGGATCAGGGTCGGACTCGTCGGCTGCGGCTTTGTGTCGGAGCTGCATATGTATGCGTTCCGACGCGTCTATGGCGTCGACGTCGAGGTTGCGGCGGTCGCCGCGCGCGGCGATCGCGTCGTCGAATTCGCGCGGCATCACGGCATTCCGCGCGTCTATCGCAGCTTCACCGATCTGATCGCGGACCGCGAGCTCGACGTCGTCGACATCTGCACCCCGCCCAATCTCCATGCGGAGATGATTGTCGGTGCGATGCAGGCCGGCAAGCATGTGATCTGCGAAAAGCCGTTCGCCGGCTATTTCGGCCGCGAAGGCGACGCGCAGCCGATCGGCAAGCACGTGCCGAAGGCGCTGATGTATGAGCGCGTGATCGAGGAGATGGACAAGACGCGCGCCGCGATCGAGCGCACCGGAAAACTCTTCATGTACGCGGAGGACTGGATCTACGCGCCGGCGGTCACCAAGACCGCGGAGATCATCAAGGCGACGAAAGACAAGATCCTGTTCATGAAGGGCGAGGAGAGTCATTCCGGCTCGCATGCTGCGCATGCGGCGCAATGGGCGATGACCGGCGGCGGCTCGCTGATCCGCATGGGCTGCCATCCGCTCTCGGCCGTGCTGTATCTGAAGCAGGTCGAGGCCAAGGCGCGCGGCGAGACCATCCGGGTCGCCAGCGTCACCGGCGACGTCGGCAACGTCACCGCCGCGCTCAAGCCCGAGGAGCGCAGCTACATCAAGGCCAATCCGCTCGACGTCGAGGATTGGGGCACGCTCACCGCCACCTTCTCGGACGGCACCAAGGCGACCGTGTTCTCCGGCGACATGATCATGGGCGGCGTGCGCAACCTGATCGAGACGTATACGAGCGGCGGCTCGCTGTTCGCCAACATCACGCCGAACAATCATCTGATGAGCTACCAGACCTCCGAAGAGAAGCTCGCGTCCGTCTACATCACCGAGAAGGTCGACCGCAAAACCGGCTGGCAATATGTCTGCCTCGAGGAGGAGTGGACGCGCGGCTATCTGCAGGAGATCCAGGACTTCATGGAATGCGTGGCCACCGGCCGCCAGCCGCTGTCGGATCTCGCGCTGGCCTACGAGACGATCAAGGTGAACTACGCCGGCTATTGGGCGGCGGAGGAGGGGCGGAGGGTGGTGTTGTAGGGAGAGGGCTCGCCTACCCTCCCCTGGAGGGGCAGGGGAATCGCATGTGGTTTTGAGGGTGGTATTGCGCGGTCCAGCGATATGGATTCTGAAGAGGACT